>NZ_JBHRYH010000044.1:0-71346 GCF_042648905.1 Vogesella amnigena
CGGGGCGACAGCTCGATCTGGTCATAGCCCAGCTCGGCGGTTTTCTGCACCAGCGCCGGCAGGCTGAGGTGGCGGTGCATATAGGGGTCGAGCGCGATTTTCATGATGATCTCCTCCGGTTTTTAGTGTTGGCCGCACCCTGTGTCGGGGGCTGGTGTTGGCTAAATCTAGAGGCCGTCAACAGAAATGGCAGCACTGTTGTTGACGATAAATCGTCAAAATGGGATTAAGCTGGCGGCTAGCACGGCAGGATGATGCTGGCGCTGCCGCCCGGCGGTGCCGTACTGCTGCCGGCCACCTTATTACCGTTACGGAGCCATGGATGGACAGTTCTCCCCGCCGCAAGAAGAGCGCGCGTTTTGTCGAGATTGCGGCATTGGCCGGCGTCAGCGTTGCTACCGTGGACCGGGTGCTGAACGAGCGCGGCAGCGTGTCGGCACGGGCGCGGGCGCAGGTGGTGGCGGCGGCGCGACAGCTGGGGGTGCCACGGCTGTTGCCGGACACCCGTCACGGACTGATCCACATCGACATCGTGCTGCCGGACAACCGCTCGCCGTTCTTCCAGCGTCTCAATCTGGCGTTGCAACGCGGGGTGGCGATGCTGGACAAGCGGCTGGTGGTGCACCGGCTGTGGACGCCGGACCAGGATGAGGCGGCGCTGCTGCGCGCCATCACCCAGCGCCGGCACCAGCGCCAGGCGCTGATCGTGGCGGCACCGGACACGCCGGCGGTGCGGGCGGCGCTGCAGCAGGCGCGCGCGCGCGGCGAGCACATTGCCATGGTGGTGACGCGGGTGGACGAGGTGCCGGAGGCGGCCTATGTCGGCATCGACAACTACGCTGCTGGCCGCACCGCCGGCTATCTGCTGGGGCGCTTGTGCCGCAAGGTTGGCCGCATCCTGCTGCTGAGTAGCCGCCGTGATTACCGCGGCCACCTCGAACGCAGCAGCGGTTGTCGCGAGGTGCTGGCGGCGCAGTTTCCGCAGCTGGAATGCGATGCGCGCAGCAGCGAAACCCACGACGACCCGGACAAGTGCTACTGGGCGGTGAGCCAGGCCTTCCAGCGCGGCGACGTGATTGCCGGCATCTACAATACCGGTGCCGGTTCGCCCGGCATCGAGGCGGCGCTGCGACGCTTCGCGCTGGACAAGGTGTGCTGGGTGACGCATGAGATTTCCGACGACCACCGGCTGTACATGCAGCAGGGGCTGCTGGATGTGGTGATCGATCAGGACCCGGACACGCAGGCCATCCGCGCGTTGCAGCATGTGCTGGCAGCACTGGAGATGGCGCCGCCGGACAGCGCAGCCGCCGCCGCCGGCGAGTTCCGGCTGTATCTGGCCGAGAACATGGGGCCGCAGCCGTATCTGGGCTGAAGGCCGGGCGGGGGCCTTGAACGGTGTTGAGAAATTAATTTCTATTGACTTAAAATTAAGAAAATAATTTGCAAAATAACGCCGTTCCTATATCGTTAGCAGGTAGCCGCACGCTGACGGCGGCGTAACGGCCCACGGCAGGCCGCATGGACAAGGAGACAAAGGTGAAGACAGTACGCTTGACGGTGGCCCAGGCGCTGGTGCGCTATCTGGCCGCGCAGTATGTGGTGGCCGAGGACGGCACGCGCGAGCAGCTTTTTGGTGGCGTATGGGCGATTTTTGGCCACGGCAACGTGGCGGGCCTCGGCGAGGCGCTGTACGCGATGCGCGACGCGCTGCCAACCTTCCGCGCCCACAACGAGCAGGGCATGGCGCTGGCGGCTGCCGCCTACGCCAAGGCGCACTTCCGCCGCCGCATGATGGCGGTGACCACCTCCATCGGCCCCGGCTGCAACAACCTGGTGACCGCTGCGGCCACCGCGCACGTCAACCGCCTGCCGATGCTGCTGTTGCCGGGCGACATCTTCATCACCCGCGCGCCGGACCCGGTACTGCAGCAGGTGGAAGACTTCCACGACGGTGGCGTCTCCGCCGCCGACACCCTGCGCCCGGTATCGCGCTATTTCGATCGTATCGTGGTGCCGGAGCAACTGCTCACCGCGCTGCCGCGCGCCATTGCCTACCTGACGGATCCGGCACTGTGCGGCCCGGTGACGCTGGCACTGCCGCAGGACGTGCAGGCGATGGCCTTCGATTGGCCGGAAGCATTCTTTAATGAGCGCACCATCCGCTTCCGCCAGCCGCCGGCCGAGGCCGCCGAAGTGGCGGAGCTGGCCGCGATCCTGA
The DNA here is from genome assembly GCF_042648905.1 of Vogesella amnigena. Classification (NCBI taxonomy): domain Bacteria; kingdom Pseudomonadati; phylum Pseudomonadota; class Betaproteobacteria; order Neisseriales; family Chromobacteriaceae; genus Vogesella; species Vogesella amnigena. The sequence goes on from NZ_JBHRYH010000044.1 coordinate 2,222, forward strand.
AAAGCGCCAAGCGACCGCTGATCGTGACCGGCGGCGGCGTGCTGTACAGCCAGGGCGGCGTGGCCGCACTGCGCCAGTTTGCCGACAAACACGGCATTCCGGTGGGCGAGACCCACGGTGGCAAGGGCGCGCTGGCTTGGGATCACCCGCTGCTGGCCGGCTCCATCGGCGTCACCGGTTCGCCGGCGGCCAACGCGCTGGCGCAGGAGGCTGACGTGGTGCTGGCAGTTGGCACCCGGCTGCAGGATTTCACCACCGGCTCGCATGCGCTGTACGCGCAGGCCAAACTGCTGTCCATCAACGTCAATACCTTCGACGCCATCAAGTGGGGCGGCTGCAGCATCCAGGCCGATGCCACCGCCGGCCTGACGGCGCTGTCCGCCGCACTGGGCGACTGGCACAGCGAGGCGAACTGGGATGCGCAGGCCCGTCGCCTGTGCGACGCCTGGCGGCGCCAGGTGGCCGAGATCGTGGTCAGCTCGCGCGCGGCGCTGCCGACCTATGCCGAGGCCATCGGCGCGGTGCAGGCCTCGGCGGCCAACTCCGCCGACAACGACATCGTGGTGTGCGCGGCGGGCACCTTGCCGGCCGAGCTGCACAAGCTGTGGCGCACCAGCCGTCCCGGCGGCTACCACATGGAGTATGGCTACTCCTGCATGGGTTACGAAGTGGCCGGCGGCCTGGGCGCCAAGATGGCGCAGCCGCAGCGCGAAGTGATCGTGATGGTGGGCGACGGCAGCTACATGATGCTGAACAACGAGCTGGCCACCTCGGTGATGCTGGGGCACAAGATCATCGTGGTGCTGCTGGACAACGCCGGCTACGCCTGCATCAACCGTCTGCAGCAGGCTTGTGGCGGGGCGCAGTTCAACAATATGTACGAGCACTGCCTGACCGGGCCGGACGGCGCACCGGCGATCGATTTTGCAATGAACGCCCGCTCGCTGGGGGCCGAGGCGGAAACCGTGCGCACGGTGGCGGAGCTGCAGGCGGCGATGCAGCGTGCGCGTGCATCGAGCAAGAGCTACCTGATCAGCCTGCAGGTGGACGGCCCGCAGTGCACGCCGGAAGGCGGCAGCTGGTGGCAGGTGGGCATTCCCGAGGTATCGGAACGCAGCGAGGTGAACGCGGCGCGCCAGCGCTACGAAGAGGCCGTGCGTCGGCAGCGCTGGTAACGGTGCCGTACAGGTTGGCCGCAACGGGCTGTCGGGAAACCGGCAGCCCGTTTTGTTTGCCATTGTCTGCCGCCGCTGCTGTAGCGGCTTGCCAGGGATGGCTGCCGGGCCGGAAACGCGTTGCATTTTGGCACCATGCCTGGCTGGCTATGGCCAGGTGCTGGCAGTCTGTGGTATCGATACCAGTCCGCTAACTGCTTGTATTTTCGGCAGCTGTACACGCTGCGATCGCGTGCTGCCAACGTTCAAACAGCTGTTTATGGAAATAAATTTCTACTTAAAAAAATTAGTGAAATTTTATTTGCAATTGTCGGCGCGAACTCTTATCTTAGTGACACGGACTTGCTGCGGGCCTGATCCCGGTACCGCCCAGGCGGTGGAGACGGCAAGCCTGACCAAATTAAATAAGGAGAGACACCGATGAAACGCATCACCAAGTTTGCTGGTTCCCTTGTGTTCATGTCCCTGGCCGCTGCCGCCATGCCGGCTTCTGCCGCCAAGATCGGCATCACCATGTCGGTCTTCGACGACAACTTCCTCACCGTGCTGCGCAATGGCATGAAGTCGCACGCAGCAGGCCAGAAGGACGTCAGCGTCCAGTTTGAAGATGCGCAGAACGACATCGGTCGTCAGATCTCCCAGGTACAGAACTTCATCGCCCAGAAAGTGGATGCCATCGTGGTGAACGTGGTGGATACCGAAGTGACGCCGAAAATCACCAAGATGGTGTCTGCGGCCGGTATTCCGCTGGTGTATGTGAATCGCCTGCCGGCCGACCGCGTGCTGCCGCCGAAGGTGGCTTTCGTCGGCTCCAACGAAGTGGATTCCGGCACCCTGCAGATGAAAGAGGTGTGCCGCCAGATGAACGGCAAGGGCAACATCGTGGTGATGATGGGGGACCTGTCCAACCAGGCGGCACGTCAACGCACCAAGGACGTGGAAGACGTGATTGCCACCCCGGCATGCAAGGGCATCAAGATCGTGGAGAAGCAGACTGCCAAGTGGTCGCGTACCGAAGGCCGCGACCTGATGATGAACTGGCTGAGCGCCGGCGTGAAATTTGACGCCGTGGTATCCAACAACGACGAAATGGCGCTGGGCGCGATCCAGGCGCTGAAATCCGCCAAGCGTCTGAACGGCACCATCGTTGCCGGCGTGGATGCCACCCGCGATGCGCTGACCGCGATGAAGGGCGGCGATCTGAAAGTGACCGTATTCCAGAATGCTGCCGCGCAGGGTCGCGGCGCGATCGACGCCGCGCTGAAGCTGGCGCGCGGCGAGAAGGTGCCGTCGATGAACTACGTTCCATTCGAACTGGTAACACCGGCTAACCTGAAGAACTACGAAGCACGCAACTAAGCGTCACCGACGGTCCTGCCGGATACGGCCCACCCCGTATCCGGCAAGCAAAAGGAATACAAGCCATGCTGAGCTTAGCTCCCGAAAAAGTCGCCGCCGCCCAGGCCGACGCCGCCGCCCAGGGTCGACAACAGTCGGTACCGCTGATCGAAGTGAAGGGCGTGCGTAAGGAGTTTCCGGGTGTGGTGGCGCTGGACGATGCTTCGTTCTGTCTGCGCCGCGGCACCGTACACGCACTGATGGGTGAAAACGGCGCCGGCAAGTCCACGCTGATGAAAATCCTGGCCGGTGTGCAGCCGCCGGACAAGGGGGTGTTCCGCCTCAACGGCCAGGACGTCACCCTGAGCTCACCGCTGGATGCGCTGGAAAAAGGCATCGCCATGATCCATCAGGAACTGAACCTGATGCCGTACATGACGGTAGCCGAGAATATCTGGATTCGCCGTGAACCGCTGAACCGGCTGGGGCTGATCGACCACGGCCGCATGAACCGCATGACCCAGGAGTTGCTGCAGCGCCTGTCCATCGATGTGCAGGCAGATAGCCTGATCCGCGACCTGAGTATCTCCGCCCGCCAGATGGTGGAAATCGCCAAGGCGGTGTCCTACGACTCCGAAGTACTGATCATGGATGAGCCAACTTCGGCGCTGACCGAGCACGAAGTGGCGCACCTGTTCCGCATCATCAAATCGCTGCGCGCCCAGGGCAAGGGCATCATCTACATCACCCACAAGATGAACGAGCTGTCGGAAATCGCCGACGAAGTCACCATCTTCCGCGACGGCCGCTACATCGGCTGCATGCAGACCGAACGCCTGGACCGCGACGAAATCATCCGCATGATGGTTGGCCGCGAAGTCACCGACATGTTCCCCAAGGAAGAGGCCAAGATCGGCGACGTGGTGCTGTCGGTACAGAAGCTGACACTGGATGGCGTGTTCCACGATGTCAGCTTCGAGCTGCACAGTGGCGAGATCCTGGGGGTGGCCGGCCTGATTGGCTCCGGGCGCAGCAATGTGGCGGAGACCCTGTTCGGCGTGACGCCGGCCAGTAGCGGCCACATCACCATCTTTGGCCGCGAAGTGAAAGTCAGCTCGCCACAGGTTGCCATGGACCACGGCATGGCCTTCCTCACCGAAGACCGCAAGGATACCGGCTGCTTCCTCAATCTCAGCATCCTGGAAAACATGCAGATCGCGGTGCTGAACGACGACAACATGACCGCCGGCTTTGTGCGCCAGAAGGCCATTACCGAGCTGTGCGAGAACATGTCCGCCACATTGCGGGTGAAGGCGCCGGGGCTGTACGAGCGGGTGGAGAACCTGTCGGGCGGCAACCAGCAGAAAGTGCTGATCGGCCGCTGGCTGCTGACCAATCCGCGCATCCTGATTCTGGACGAGCCGACCCGCGGCATTGACGTGGGCGCTAAGGCAGAAATCCATCGCCTGATTTCCAAGCTGGCCGGACAGGGCGTGGCCGTCATCATGATTTCGTCGGAATTGCCGGAAGTGCTGGGCATGAGCGACCGTGTCATGGTGATGCACGAAGGCCGGGTGACCGGCATTCTGGACCGCAGCGAAGCAGATCAGGTCAGCATCATGCAACTGGCGGCACACTGACCGCCGGGCAATACAGAGACAGGCGCCTACACCGAATAACGGGCGTTAGAGAACATACTGGAGGACGAAATCATGGCAATCAGCAACACTGGACAGATTGGCAAGCCGGGTGGCCTGTCGTTGGCTAAATTTCGGCTGCCGGCCGAGGCCCGCATCTTTGCGGTGCTGCTCGCGGTGGCGGCAATCTTCGAAATCCTGGGCTGGTTTCTGGTCGGACAGAGCTTTCTGGCCAACAAGGATCGCCTGCTGGTAATGATTCTGCAGGTGTCGGTGATCGGCATCATCGCGGTGGGGGTGACCCAGATCATCATCATGGGCGGTATCGATCTGTCCTCCGGCTCGGTGGTGGCGCTCACCGCCATGGTGTCGGCCAGCCTGGCGCAGACCTCGGAATTCGGCCGCGCGGTATTCCCGTCGCTGACCGACCTGCCGATGGTGGTGCCGCTGGTGTGCGGCCTGCTGGTGGGGCTGGCATGCGGTCTGCTCAACGGCTTCGTGATCGCCAAGACCGCCATCCCGCCATTCATCGCCACCCTGGGGGTGATGGTGACCGCCCGCGGTCTGGCCAAGTGGTACACCGAAGGCGAACCGATCAGCATGCTGTCCGACAGCTACGCCGAAATCGGTAGCGGCATCACCCCGGTGCTGATTTTCCTGGGCGTGGCGGCACTGTTCCACATCATTCTGAGCTACACCCGCTACGGCAAATACACCTACGCCATCGGCGCCAACCGCTCCGCTGCCCGCGTGTCCGGCATCAACGTCAACAAGCACCTGGTGGTGGTGTACGCGGTGGCGGGCCTGTTGTCTGGCCTGGCCGGGGTGGTCACCTCTGCCCGCGCCGTATCCGGTCAGGCCGGCATGGGCATGATGTACGAGCTGGATGCGATTGCCGCAGCGGTCATCGGTGGCACCTCGCTCAACGGCGGCCTGGGCAAGATCACCGGCACCGTGATCGGCGTGCTGATCCTCGGGGTGGTAACCTCCGGCTTCACCTTCCTGCGTATCGATGCCTATTACCAGGAGATCGTGAAGGGCGTGATCATCGTGGTGGCGGTGGTGGCCGATCAGTATCGCCAGCGCAACCGTCGCAGCTAAGCAGTCTGATGCAAGGTTGGCCGCCAGCGTGCGGCCAACCTTTTTTGCATGCAGCCCGGCCCGCCGGGCTGCTGTCGTTTCTTGTGGGGATGGGCATGGCTGATTTACCCCTGCCGCGGGTAGCGCTGCTGGCCGACGCGGTGTTGTTGCTGGTTACGCTGCTGGCGGCGGCCGGCTGGTTGTTTTCCAAGCAGGTCTTGCTGGCGATGCCGCCGCTATTGTTCATGGGCTTGCGCTTTACGCTCAGTGGCAGCGTGCTGCTGGCACTGGCGCGCTGGCAGGGAGCGGTGCTGCCGCCGGATGGCCTGCGCCGTTGTGCGCGTGGCGGCAGTGTGTTGGGCATTGCGATGATGTTCTGGATCTGCGGGCTGAATCTGAGCAGCAATCTGGGGGTGGCGGCGTTCATCAGCAGCATGGGCGTGGTGCTGGCGCCGTTCGTCGCCCGCCTGTTGCTGGCTGCACCGCTATCGCGCGCGGCGTGGGGTGCGATGGTGCTGGCCGGGCTGGGCATGGCCTGCATGTCGCTGCGCGGCGATGGCTCGGTGCATCATGCCGACTGGCTGCTGCTGGCCTCGGCGCTGGGGTTGGCGACTTATCTGGTGGTGAACAGTCGTGACATGGCGCGCTTGCCGGTGTTGCCGGCTACCGCGCTGCAACAGCTGGCGGCAGCGGTATGGTGTCTGGCGGGGAGTGTGCTGCTGGAGTCATGGCAGCAGGTATCGCTGCAGCACAGTTGGGGCTGGCTGGCGGCCAGCGTGCTGCTGGCTACTTGTTTACGTTTTGTGCTGCAGGGCTGGGGGCAGGGGCGGATGCCGGTGGCGCGCTCGGCGTTCATTCTGCTGCTGGAGCCGGTATGGACCGCGCTGTTGGCCGCCTGGTGGTTTGGCACCGGTTTTGCGCCACAGCAGTGGCTGGGCGCGGCGCTGGTGCTGTGCGCCTTGCTGCTCAGTCGTCGTAAGCCCCCGAGTCCCGCGTCTCTTCAATCACCAGTTCCATGCGGTAGGACAGGGCAATGAACAGCGCCTGGCACAGGCTGATGGTGCTGCTCATCGAGCGGAAAGCGAAGGCAGTGCCTTCCTTGACGGTAAGGATGGTGTGGGCGTTACGCGCCAGCGGGCTCATCTTGCTATCGGTAATCACCAGCAGGTCGGCCTTGTTCTGTGCCGCTACGCGAGCGCAGTAGCGGGTTTCGCGGCCGTAGGGCTGGAAGCTGATGGCAATCATCAGGTCGCCCTCGCGGATGCTGCGTACCTGGTCGTGGTACATGCCGCCCAGGCCGGAAATCAGGTGCACGCGTTTCTGCGTGTGCTGCAGCGCGTAGCAGATATAGGACGCAATCGGGAACATGCGGCGCACGCCCACCACGTAGATGTTGTCGGCCTTGTGCAACAGTTCCACCGCCGCGTCGATAGCGGCCGGTTCCAGCGACTGCGACAGCTCGTCCAGGCCCTGCTGACAGGCGGCCAGGAAGTTCTGTGTCAGTTCGGTATTGCTCAGCGGTGCATTGTGGCTGGCAATGACGTTACGGATGCGCTTCTGGTAGCTGTTGACATTGGCCTGTGTCGGCACGAAGGCCTCGCGGAACAGCGCCTGCATGTCGGAAAAACCAGAAAAACCGAAGCGCTGCGCAAAGCGCACGATGGCGGAAGGCTGCACCTCGCAGGCCTGGGCGATGTCGGTGATGCGCTCCAGTACCAGTGTCTGGCGGTGTTCTTCTATGTATTTGGCGATGATTTTTAGTTGCTTGCTCAGCCCTTCGTATTCCTCGGAAATACGCTGCATTAGCTGATCGGCGGTCATTTCATTGCTCATTGTTGTTTTCACCTTGTAGGTTGACGCTTACATCTTAAAACGAAAAGCAGCATATCGAAAAAAAAATTCCAGAAATAAATTTCCAGTAGAAAATAAATACGAAAAAAAATTTGCATTCCTGTTCGGGCAGCAGTAATCTTGTTTCAACACGGTAGCCAGTTGCCCCCACCGCTGCGCAGCATTGCGCGGCAGGCGTCCTGGCCATCTGCAACCAACGGAATGGACATCATGCAAAACCAGACAACCTTTGCTCCCGACCGTAGCTTCGACGTGATCTGCCTGGGCCGCCTGGCGGTGGATCTGTACGCCCGCCAGCTGGGGGCGCGTCTGGAAGATGCGAGCAGCTTTGCCAAATACCTTGGTGGCTCCTCTGCCAATATCGCCTTCGGCACTGCGCGTCTGGGGCTGAAATCGGCCATGCTGTCCCGCGTTGGCGACGAGCAGATGGGGCGCTTCCTGCTGGATGCGTTGCAGAAGGAAGGCTGCGATGTCAGCCAGGTGAAGACCGATGCGGAACGCCTCACCGGCATGGTGCTGCTGGGCATCAAGGACCGCGATACCTTCCCGCTGCTGTTCTACCGCGAGAACTGCGCTGATATGGCGCTGTGCGAAGACGATATCGACGAAGCCTTCATCGCCAGCAGCAAGAGCCTGCTGATCACCGGCACCCATCTGTCCACCGCCAAGGTCAATGCTGCCAGCCGCAAGGCGCTGGGTTTTGCCCGCCAGCACAATGTGCGCACCGTGCTGGACATCGACTACCGTCCGGTGCTGTGGGGCCTGACCGGTCGCGGCGATGGCGAACAGCGTTTCATTGCCGACGATGCCGTCAGCGCGCATCTGCAATCGGTGCTGCCGCTGTTCGACCTGATTGTCGGCACCGAAGAAGAATTCCTGATCGCCGGCGGCAAGCCGGCGTTGCTGGACTGCCTGCAAGTGGTGCGCCAGCTGGCGCCGCAGGCGGTGCTGGTGGTGAAGCGTGGCCCGCTGGGCTGCGCGGTGATCGACGGCGACATCCCGGCCGCCATCGACGATGCCTTCACCGTGCAGGGCGCGCAGGTGGAAGTGATGAACGTGCTGGGCGCCGGCGATGCCTTCCTGTCCGGCTTCCTGTCGGTATGGCTGCGCGGCGGCAACTACGCCGATGCCTGCCGCACGGCCAATGCCTGCGGTGCGCTGGTGGTGTCGCGCCATGGCTGCTCGGTGGCGATGCCGACCCAGGCCGAGCTGGATTACTTCCTTGGCCTGGCGGTAACGCCGCTGCGACCGGGCGAAGATGCCACCCTGACCCGCCTGCATCGCGTCAGCGTCAAGCGCCCGCACTGGGACAATCTGTGCGTGTTCGCCTTCGACCATCGCAACCAGTTCTTTGAGCTGGCACGCAAGAATGGCGTGGCCGAAAGCCGCATCACCCACCTGAAGGAACTGCTGGTGCAGGCGGTGGGGCAGACCGAAGAAGCCAATGGTCTGCAGGGCCGCGTCGGCATCCTGGTAGACGACCGCTACGGCGAGGATGCCATGTACGCCGCCACAGGCCGCGGCTGGTGGATTGGCCGCCCGATCGAGCTGCCGGGCTCCAACCCGCTGGAGTTCGACCATGGCCGCGCGTTGGCCGCACGCCTGGAAATCTGGCCGCAGGAACACATCATCAAGTGCCTGGTGCAATACCACCCGGACGACGAGGTCGGCAATCGCCTGGAGCAGGAGGCGCAGGTGCGTGCGGTGTACGAAATGGCGCGCATGAGCGGTCACGAGCTGCTGTTGGAGGTGATTCCGTCCAAGAAGCTGCCGCAACAGCCGGACACCGTGCTACGCGCGCTGAAGCGCTTCTACAACCTGGGCATCTACCCGGAATGGTGGAAGCTGGAATCGATGAGCGCCGAGCAGTGGGAGCAGGTCGACAAGCTGCTGGAACAGCGCGACCCGTACTGCCGCGGCGTGGTGCTGCTGGGGCTGAACGCGTCGGTCAGCGAGCTGCGCAAGGGCTTCGAGCAGGCTCGCAACAGCCGCAGCTGCCGTGGCTTCATGGTTGGCCGCACCTTGTTCCAGGAACCATCGCAGCGCTGGCTGGCCGGCGAGATCGACGATGCCGGCCTGATCGCCGCCGCCCGTCACAATTTTGAAACCCTGATCGACATCTGGCAGGCGCAGCGCCGCCAGAGTCTGTAAGCAACCCGAAGCCTTGGCTGACTTTTCACAGCATAAACAACAGACGGACAACACTATGACTTCCACTTTCAAGGTAAAGATCGGCATCAATCCGATTTCCTGGTGCAACGATGACCTGCCGTCGCTGGGCGGTGAAACCACGCTGGACACCATCCTGCGCGAAGGCAGCGAGATCGGTTACCAGGGCTTCGAGCTGGGCAACAAGTTTCCGCGTACCGCGCCGGAGCTGAAGGCGGTGCTGGCGCCGTACGGGGTGGAGTGCGTATCCGGCTGGTATTCCGGCTTCCTGGCCGAGCGTTCGGTGGAAGAGGAAATCGCCAGCGTGGAAAACCACCTGCGCCTGCTGGTGGAAAGTGGCTGCCAGGTGATGGTGTACGGCGAAGTGGCCGGTTCCATCCAGGGCCAGATCGACACCCCGCTGTACAAGCGGCCAACCTTTACCAGCGACGAAGCCTGGCAGCAGTACGCCGACAAGCTGAACCGCTTCGGCCGTCATCTGCAGTCTCGCGGCATCAAGCTGGCCTACCACCACCACATGGGTGCCTACGTCGAGCATCCTTCCGACGTGGACAAGCTGATGGCGCTGACCGGGCCGGAAGTGGGTCTGCTGTTTGATGCCGGCCACATGTTCTTTGCCGGTGGCGACCCGCTGACCGAGCTGAACAAGCACATCGACCGCGTGGTGCACGTGCACTGCAAGGATGTGCGCGCCGAAGTGACCCGCCGTGCGCGCAACGGCAACTGGAGCTTCCTGCAATCGGTGCTCAACGGCGCCTTTACCGTGCCGGGCGACGGCGACATCCAGTTCGGCCCCATCCTGGCGCGCCTGGCACGGCATGGTTACCAGGGCTGGCTGGTGGTGGAAGCAGAGCAGGATCCGACCATCGCCCCGAGCTACGAGTACGCGCAAAAAGGCTTCAACACCCTGTCCGGGCTGGTTGCCAGCCTGTCCTGAGGAGAGAAGGCATGAATTTGCTGGTTAAGGCAGACCCGGCAGGCAAGCCGCTGGTGGACGTGACGCCGGCATCGGCCGGCTGGAGCCATGTCGGTTTTCGCGCCGTCAAGTTGGCCGCACAGGAACGCGAAGTGTGGCAGCAGCCGGGCCGCGAGTGCTGTGTGGTGATTCTGGCCGGCAAGGCCAGCGTCAAGGTAGGTGAACAGCAGTGGACACACCTTGGCGAGCGCCACAGTGTGTTCGACGACATGGCGCCGTACGCGGTGTATGCGCCGCCGGGCGTGGCGGTGGTAGTCACTGCCGAGAGTGCGGCCGAGGTGGCGTTCTGCTCGGCGCCGTCCAGCGGCAGCTACCCGGCACGGCTGATCACCCCGGACAGCATGCAGCGCAGCGTGCGCGGCAAGGAAGCCAATACCCGCTACGTCACCGACATCCTGCCGCAGACCGCACCGGCCGACGGCCTCTTGGTGGTGGAAGTGCGCACCCCGTCCGGCCATTCCTCCAGCTACCCGCCGCACAAGCACGACCGCGACGCGCTGCCGGAAGAAAGCGTGCTGGAGGAAACCTACTACCACCGCCTCAACCCGGCGCAGGGCTTTGCCTTCCAGCGCGTGTACACCGACGACCGTCGCATCGATCAATCGATGGCGGTGGAAGACCACGATGTGGTGATGGTGCCGGAAGGCTACCACCCGGTGTCCGTGCCCTATGGCTACGAGTCCTACTACCTCAACGTGATGGCCGGCCCGAAGCGCGAATGGTGCTTCAAGAACGACCCTGCACACGAGTGGATCATCGCCAAGCCGTAACCGAACCCCCACGACCCCAGAACACGACCACAGGCAGACCCGCGCGCGGGCTGCCGGGGCAGAGTATTGCCCGTCAGCAGAGGACGACGCACATGAATCGCATCATTTCCCACTACATCAACGGCCAGCACAGCGCCGGCATCGGTAGCCGCAGCAGCGTGGTATTCAACCCGGCCAGCGGCAAGGTGCAGGCCGAGGTGGTTCTGGCCGAGCAGGCCGATGTCAACACCGTGGTGGCAGCGGCCAAGGCCGCGTTTCCGGCCTGGAGCGACACTGCACCACTGCGCCGTGCCCGCATCATGTTCAAGTTCAAAATGCTGCTGGAAGCACGCCAGGACGAGTTGGCCGCACTGATCAGCAGCGAGCACGGCAAAGTGCACGCCGATGCGCTGGGCGAGGTGGCCCGCGGTCTGGAAGTGGTGGAGTTCGCCTGCGGCATTCCGCAGCTGCTGAAGGGTGAGTACACCGAGCAGGTTGGCCGCGGCATCGACGCCTGGACCATGCGCCAGTCGCTGGGCGTGGTCGCCGGCATCACCCCGTTCAACTTCCCGGCCATGGTGCCGATGTGGATGTTCCCGGTGGCCATCGCCTGCGGCAACACCTTCATCCTCAAACCGTCGGAGCGTGACCCGTCCGCCGCGCTGTTCATAGCCGAACTGCTGACCGAAGCCGGTCTGCCGGCTGGCGTGTTCAACGTGCTGCAGGGCGACAAGCTGGCGGTGGATGGCCTGCTGACCCACCCGGACGTGCAGGCGGTGAGCTTTGTCGGTTCCACCCCGATTGCGCAGTACATCTACGAAACCGGTGCCCGCCACGGCAAGCGCGTGCAGGCCCTGGGCGGCGCCAAGAACCACATGGTGGTGATGCCGGATGCCGATCTGGACCAGACCGTCGATGCGCTGATGGGCGCAGCCTATGGTTCGGCGGGCGAGCGCTGCATGGCGATCTCGATTGCGGTGGCGGTGGGCGATGTCGCCGACAAGCTGGTGGCCAAGCTGTCCGAGCGCCTGAAGACGCTGAAAGTGGGCCCGGGCAACGATCCCAAGTCCGAAATGGGCCCGCTGGTGACCCGCGCCCACTTCGACAAGGTGAGCGGCTACGTGGCACGCGGTGTGGAAGAAGGTGCCACGCTGGTGGTGGATGGCCGTGGCCTGAGCGTACCGGGCTGCGAGGACGGCTTCTTCCTTGGCGGCTGCCTGTTCGACCACGTCAGCACCGACATGACCATCTACCAGGAAGAAATCTTCGGTCCGGTGCTGGGCATCGTGCGCGTGGACAGCTTTGCCGAGGCGGTGGACATGATCAACGCCCATGCCTTCGGCAACGGCACCGCCATCTTCACCCGCGACGGCGATGCCGCCCGCGAATTTACCCACCGCATCCAGGTGGGCATGGTTGGCGTCAACGTGCCGCTGCCGGTGCCGATGGCGTTCCACAGCTTTGGCGGCTGGAAAGCCTCACTGTTTGGCGACCATCACATGCATGGCCCGGAAGGCGTGCGCTTCTACACCCGCATGAAGGCGGTGACCACACGCTGGCCGACCGGCATCCGCGCCGGTGCCGAATTCTCGATGCCGACCATGAAGTAAACCTCACGCGACTCTCCCAAGGAGCTTGTGTTTACGCCACCCCCAGCGGGGTGGCTTTTTTTTGCCGCGACAAGGCTTTGTTGCTCAAATCAGGGCTTGCATCCGTCCGGTAGAGTGACGGTATGAGCAAGCTCCTCCCTCCCAAGTACCAAACTATCAACTGGCGAGCCTACAACCAGTCCCTCACGCTGCGAGGGCAGATCTTTCTCTGGCTCGACAAAGGCATGAACTGGCTGGCACCGACTATTGGAATGCGAGTCGATGTTGGCCTTGGGGCACGATCTGATGTTGGTTTTAGTCGGAGGCTTTGGCCGAACTGCCGCAGACTAAGCGGATGCATCGTCAGTTAGTCAGCCAAAGCAGAAGTCGCGTAAGTCCGCTTAGGGCTGCGAGCGATCCTACAAGCCTGCAACCGGAGTGCCCGCTAAGCTCGCGAAACCGGCCGCAAAAAATATGATTCGTGAACCCGTCATCTACGTGTTGCTTATCCCGCCTAGGGCAGGATCATGTCTTGTGTTTTCGACTTTAATTAACATTTGGCGAGCAAGATTGACCTATGAAGCTGACTTGTTTACGACTTTAGCCAGAATACGATTTGTATCCATGGTCTTGATGGCTAGGCAGAGCAAGGGGGCCTGTTTACGATTTTAATAGGTAGGTACAAGATTGTTCCGGCGGATAGTCCACTGGCAGCGCCCCAGCCGTTTGCCTGCCGCTGCTTTCAGCCATCCACGGGGGTATGCGGGGTATCCAGCAGCAACTGGTAGAAGGCCAGGTCCAGCCAGCGTCCAAACTTGAAACCCACCTCCGGCAGGGTGGCCACATGCTTGAAGCCCAGCCGTTCATGCAGGGCAATACTGCCGGTATTGCTGGCATCGATGCCGCCCATCATGGCGTGCACGTCGTTCTGCCTGGCGGCGGCGATCAGTGCCTGCATCACGACATTGCCCAGCCCCTTGCCGCGATGGTCCTTGTGTACGTATACCGAGTGTTCCACCGAGTATTTGAACGCCGGCCAGGCACGGAAGGTGCCGTAGCTGCCGAATGCCAGCAGCTGGCCTGTGTCGTCTTCCACGCCGATCACCGGAAAGCCGCCCTGGCGCTTGGTTTCAAACCACCCAACCATGCTCTCCGGCGGGCGGGGCTTGTAGTCGTACAGCGCGGTCGAGTTGACGATGGCCTCATTGAAGATATCCAGGATGGCCATGGCGTGGCGGTCAAAAGTGCAATCAACAAGCCGGTGCTCGCCCATTACTGTCTCCCTGTCGAGGATGGTGTTGCCGTCAGCGCAATCAGATAGCGTGCCGAACTGGCAGTGGGGTTGTGGAATATGATCTGCTGCCCCAGCGTCATTGCCAGGCAGTCGCCAGGCTGCAGATGCCAGGCCTGCCCGTCGATGCTGATGTCCATTTCGCCGGCCAGCATCCAGATTTGCTGGTGGCTGACGATAGTGCGCATGGCGTTGTCGAAGGTTACCGTCTGCCCGGGCGGGAACGTCACCTCGGCCAATTCCAGCGGCGAGCCGTATCCGGCTGGCGACAGCTGGCGACGCAGGTAGCCGGATGCCGGGTCCTGCCACAGCGGCTGTTGTTCTGCTGTCGCCAGCGGGGAAGGGGGCGACGCTGCGGTGTCTTCCGAGAACAGCGAAGCCAGGCTGACGCCCAGCGCATCGGCAAGTTTGCCCAGCACGGTGGCGGTGGCGCTGGTTTCGGCGCGCTCGATCAGCGAAATCATCGAGCGGCTGACGCCACTGAGTTCGGCGAGGGTTTCCAGCGCATAACCGCGGTTCTTGCGTAGTGAGCGGATGCGCTTGGCGAGCAGGGTGTCCAGATTCATGATTCCAATATACAGGAATAAAAATCCAGCAAAAGGGAAATGATTGTCCTGCCACGCTGTTTTGCCTGCGGGGCGCGGGCGCGTGAGGCCGGATGGGCTGTTGCGTGTGGCGGAAGCAAAAAAAAAAGCCGGCTCGAAAGCCGGCATAACAACGCTCGTAAGGGGATACAGCGGTAACACCCCGTACATCATCCCCGGATGTACGAGGCACCAGTCAATCCGGTCCAGCATTCGCTGGTGCCTTGTCCAATCCAGATACTCTGAATCAAACGCACAACCTGTCGTAAGCTGCGGCAGCGGGAGGAGAGACCAGCTACTGCAGAAGTGTTACGACGGGCTGCTGTTACGAGCCACAACACAACACAGAGAGTGATACGGAGTATATGGCAGGCTTGTTTCATTCTAAAAATGAATTAAAATTATAAATATGATTCCAGTCTGGAATGGTGCTACATGGATGTGAAAGCCCTGCGTTATTTCACCGAACTGGTGCGCAGACAGAACTTTACCCGCGCCGCCGAGGCGCTGTTCGTTACCCAGCCCACCATCAGCAAGATGGTGCGCCAGCTGGAAGATGAGCTGGGCATGCCCTTGCTGATCAAGGAAGGTAAGTCCTTTCACCTGACCGATGCCGGCAAGGTGGTGTATCTGCGCGGGCAGGATGTGTTGGCCGCACACCAGCGGCTGAACAGCGCGTTGGCCGACCTGGTGTCGCTGTCGCGCGGCGAACTGGTGGTGGGGCTGCCGCCGATGTCCGGCGGCGCTTTTTTTGCGCCGGTGGTGGGTACCTTTCGCGACCGCTACCCCGGGGTGGAACTGAAGATGGTGGAGGACGGCGCACGCGCGATCGAGAGCAGCGTGCGCTCCGGGCAGCTGGAGATCGGTGCGGCGGTACTGCCAGTGGACGACAGCGTGTTCGACAGCCTGAGCCTGGTGCACGACCCGCTGTGCCTGGTGGCGCCGGCCGGTAGCCGCTGGCATGGGCGCAGCTCGGTGGCGCTGGCGGATATTGCCGACCAGCCGATTGTGTTCTACCCGGAGGATTTTTCGCTGGCCACCCGCATCAGCGATGCCTATCGCTTGCTGGGCAAGACGGTGAACATCGCCGGCCGCAGCGCGCACTGGGACTTTATCGTGGCCATGGTCAAGGCCCGGCTCGGGGTGGCGTTGTTGCCGCTGGCAGTGGCGGGCCGGCTGGAGGCTGGCGAGTTTGACGTGGTGCCTATCGACGATCAGCGCATCGAATGGCATATCGGCCTGATCTGGAAGAAGAACAGCTACCTGTCCCATGCCGCCCGGGCATGGATTACCCTCACCCGCGAGATTCTGCTGGGGGATGGCGAGCTGGCCGACTGAGTCGGGGCACTGGCAGCAGGCTGCCCGCCACGCGCAAGCGGACAGCAAAACGCCGCGCTGACAACGGGCGCAGCGTCTGATGTCGGCAGCGGCTTCGCCCTAGCGGGTGCGCTGCAGGCACTGCTGGTAGCGCCAGTCCACACGGTTGGCAAACCAGGCGGTGGTGAGCTTGCGGGTGATCTTGGGGCTTTGCAGGCGGATCTGCGGCAGTGCTTCGCGCGCCACGCGGCCACCCTGGCCATCCGCCAGCTGCATCACCTTGCGGTACAGCGGCGTATCCACAAAGCCGAAACTCTTTTCCTGTTTCAGATCGCGCAGCATGTCGGCATCGCTCAGCTGCAACTTGCCGCGCAAGCTGGCCAGCGCCTGCTGGGTGCTGCTGGTGCTGCGGGACGGCGCGCCATTCTGGTAGCGCAGCAGGTCGCCATCCGGGGTGAGCTTGCTACCGCTGAGTTTTGCCACCGCCAGCTGGAAGGCAGCATTGCGGCTGGCATAGCGCCCGGCGTTGAAGTCGGCAAAGCGGTACAGCATCTGGCTGTAGTTCACCGGGTATTGCAGCAGGATGGCGGTGCCGAAATACACGCCGCCACGGCGGGTGAATACCTCGTTGCGGATGCTGCCGCGGCGGGCGTAAGGGTAGGGCCAGGCGCGCACGTGCGCCTCGGCGAACTCCACGCTGACCTGCATCGGGCCGCCGGTACGGATCGGATTCTTCATGCCCACCGGCAGGCCCAGGCTTTGCGCCTCGCCGGCCATGTCCTCGAACAGCTCGTTCATCTCGCGCTCGGTGCGCAGGCTGTCGATGCGTGCCTTGTAGCTGCGGCCATCCGGCGAGGTTTTCAGCAGCGCGGTCTTCACCAGGCCCAGCGGTATGTAGTAGCCGCCGGCTTTTTCGCCGATCTTGCTCCACACGATCCTGGGCAGCCCCGGCACTACCGGGTCGGCCTGGAAGGTGGACTCCTGTTCGATGACGGCAATCACCGCGCACAGGTTCTCGGCGCTGGGGCTCAGCTGCAGGGCGGAGAAGGCATTGGTGATATCGTCGCGCCAGCCTTCACGCGGTTTGACGTAATCCGGCAGGGCTTTGGCCAGCAGCTGGCGCGGGTTGGCCGCAGCGGGGCGTGCTTGCGTTGTCGGCGTGCTCGGTACCGGCGCTGCCGGCTGAACCACCGGTGGCACTACCGCCGCAGGCTGGCTGCTGGCAAGCGGCGGCTGGCTGACCGGCTGAGGCTGGCTGACTACCGGGGCTGGGGAGGGGGTGGCACAGGCGCCCAGCAACAGGCTGAGACCAAGCAGGCTGACGGTATGTTTCATGGCGGCATGGGTGGGTGCGAAGCCGCCATTCTAGCCCAGGCCGCGGGGACTCAGTGTTGCCGCTGTTCTGATCGTGAACCGGCTCTCAGGGCTCGCTGCCGAACTGGGCATCGTACTTGTCGATGATCTGACGGTAGCGGCCGCTGCGCTGCAGCTGGCGCAGCCCGGCGTTGAAGCTGTCGCGCAGGCTGGCGGAGCGGAACAGCACTTGGTATTGCAGGCTGGGAAACAGCGAGTGGTAGCGCACGGCGCGCACCGGCTCGCCGAATTCGCTCTGCATGCGCTGGTTCATGTAATTGAAGATGCGCACATCGGCCACCACCACGTCGATGCTGCCGCGATACAGCAGCCGGTTCTGATCCAGCTGATTACCGGTTTCGGTGTATTCCGGGTGCTGGGCGGTCAGCTGATGGAAGCTGGCGCCAAGATACTGGCTGGCCAGCGGGAAACCCACCACGCGATAGCGCCCAAGGTCGGCAATGCTGTCCAGCACCAGATTGCGTGCCGCCAGGGTGATGGCCTTGTCCTGGTAGGTGATGTAGGGCTCGGAGTAGGCCCCTTTCACACCGAAGTCCGGCAGCATGGTAGCCACGGCATCGATCTGCCGGTTACCCAGTGCAAACGGAATGCGTTTCTGGGCCAGGAATACCGGCTTGAGCTCCAGTTTGTTGTACTGCAGTGCCTCGCGGATGATCTCCACCTCGATGCCGCTGCCGCTGGCCGGAATCGCATACGGCTCCAGCGATTCACCAAAGGCGACAGTAACGGTCTGCGCCAGTGTGGCAGTGGCATGGCTGGCCAGCAGTGCGGCAAGCATCAGGACATGGCGAAGCGGCATGGTTGCCTCCGGTTGGGGGGATGGGCGTGGGCCGGCAGCGGGCGGGCGTTACAGCTTGAAGCGTGCGCTGGATGTTTCCAGGCTATCGGCCGCCTGCCGCGTTTCCTTGATCATTTCATGCAGTTTGTCGATGGCGTCGGACTGCTGGCGGCTCTGCGCCAGCACGCTCTGCAGCTCGCGGTAGACATCCTCGCGCAGTGAGCTGCTGTCCTGCAACTGGCTGACCACGTGATTCAGCGCCGCGCCTAGCCGGTCTATGCTGCCGCGCAGCTGCTCCATGGTGCGGCTGGCATCGCGCACCTTGCCAAGACCGGTTTCGGATTGCTGCAGGCCATGGCGTATGCTGCCGGCCGCCTCGCGGGTGGATTGCTGCACACTGCCCAGGATGCCGCCGATATTGCCGGTGGCCTGGGCGGTGCGTTCGGCCAGCTTGCGCACCTCGTCCGCCACCACGGCAAAGCCGCGGCCACTTTCTCCGGCGCGGGCTGCCTCGATGGCGGCATTGAGCGCCAGCAGATTGGTCTGTTCGGCAATGTCGCGGATGGTGTCGGTCACACCGCCGATTTCCTCCGCGCGGGTGCTGAGTTCCTCCAGCAGGCTGGCGGTAATGCGCACGGTGTCCACCACCTGTTGCAGCACCTCGCCGCTCAGTTGCAGCTCCTGGCCGCTTTGCTGTGCGGCCAACGTGGCATCCCCGCTGGAGGCCGCGGCGCTGGCACTGTCGCTGGCCAGTTGCGCCAGCATGCCGGTAAGGCTGGCCACCTGTTGTCCCATGCCGGCGATGTCGTTCTGCTGGGTGCGCGCCACGCCATGCACCAGCTGCGCTTCGGCGTGGATGCTGTCGCTGCTGTGCTTGAGGTCGTGCGCGGCATCGCGTACCCGGGTGATCAGCTGCTGCAGGTTCTGGCGCATGCCCTCGCTGGCATTGCTGAGCTGGCCCAGCTCATTGCGCTGTTCGCTGCCTATCGGGTGCTGCAGATCGCCCTGCGCCACCTGTTGCAGCGCCTGCTGCAGCAGTGCCAGTTGCCGGCGCTGGGCGCGGCTGATGGTGGCCACCAGCCATAGCGCCAGCAGCAGGATAGCCGCCAGGCTGCACACGATGATGATGCGGCTCTGTGCCACCGCCGCCTCGGCGGCTTGCTCCTCAGCTGCCAGCGCCGCGTTCTCGCGGGCCACCAGCTTGTCTATCTGCTGGCGGTGCTGCTGATACAGTGCGGCCAACTGTTGCAGGCTGTCGCTGGTGTCCTGGCCGGCCAGCCGTTGCACAAAGAATTTCTCCCGCGCCAGGGTAAAGAACTGCCGCGCCGGCGCATCGGCATCCTGCAGCAGCAACTGGCGGCTTTGCGGGCTCAGCGGCTGGCTGCTCCAGTAGCTGCCGCGCTGTTCGAAATCACGCGCCAGCTCGTCCAGCCGTTTGGCCAGCGCTTGCGTGCTGGCGGCGTCGCGGCTCTGTTGTGCCTGCAATACCACCAGGTAGGCTTCGATGATGTAGCGCGGCGGCGGCAGGATGTCGGCCACCATGTCCTTGCCACGCACGATATTCTGGTAGCTGGGGCCCCCCACGCGCAGCATTTCCTGCTGCCGCCAGCTCACCCCGGCATACAGCAGCAGGCCGCAGCCGACGCTGGCCAGTACCAGCAGGAATTGTGCGCGGATGCTCAGGCCACTCAGATAGTGACGGATACCCATGACGCAGCCTTTCTCATTGCTGTTGTCGCGGTGGCCACGGCACCGTATACCGAGCCGTGCCTGGCGGCTGGGTGGAGAAATTCCTTTTTAAAAATAGGGTTTTATCTGAGTGATGTCGATAAAAAAAGCGGGGTTTTGATGTGAAGATGACGTGGCTTTCTGGCACAATGCACGGTTCTTTCCGTAATGCCGCATCGACAATGACGCTTCCCGCCGCCCCGCAAGCCATCAACAGTTACCGTAAATACTGGGCCAGCCGTTTTGGCACCGCCCCGTTCCTGCCCATGAGCCGTGCCGAAATGGACGAGCTGGGCTGGGACAGCTGCGACATCATCATCGTGTCCGGTGACTGCTACATCGACCATCCCAGCTTTGGCATGGCGTTGATCGGCCGTCTGCTGGAGGCGCAGGGATTCCGTGTTGGCATCATCGCGCAGCCGGACTGGAACAGCGCCGATGCCTTCCGCGAGCTGGGCAAGCCGAATCTGTTCTTCGGCGTGACCGCTGGCAATATGGATTCGATGATCAACCGCTACACCGCCGACCGCAAACCGCGCTCCGACGATGCCTACACCCCGCACGCCGAGGCCAACAAGCGCCCGGACCGCGCGGTCACGGTATACGCGCAGCGCTGCCGCGAAGCCTACCCGGGCGTGGGGGTGATGATCGGTTCCATCGAAGCATCGCTGCGCCGCATTGCCCACTTCGACTACTGGAGCGACAAGGTGCGCCAGTCGGTGCTGGTGACTTCCAAGGCCGACATCCTGCTGTACGGCAACGCCGAGCGCGCGCTGGTGGAAATCGCCCATCGCGTGTCGCGTGGCGAGAAGCTGAACGAGATCCGCGACGTGCGCGGCACTGCCTTCATGGTGCCGCACGGCTGGCGCCCGGATGAAGAATGGCAGGAGATGGACTCCAGCGTGGTGGACGTGCCGGGCAAGGTCGATCCGCACCTCAACCCCTACCAGGAAATTCCCGAGCAGGCCGCCGAGGCCACTGCGGCCAACGATGCCGCCGCTCCGCAAGTGATCCGCATCGAGTCGCGCGAAGAGCGCCTGGCCAAGCGCCGCGCCGAGCGCGCCAAGACCGTGATCCGCATCCCGTCCTACGAGGCGGTGGCGCACGACCCGGTACTGTACGCGCACGCCAGCCGTACCCTGCATCTGGAATCCAACCCCGGCAATGCCCGCGCGCTGGTGCAGCTGCACGGTGCACGCGATGTGTGGCTGAACGCGCCGCCGATTCCGCTGACTACCGAAGAGATGGATTTCGTGTTCGGCCTGCCGTACGCACGCAATCCGCACCCGGTGTATGGCGATGCCCACATCCCGGCCTGGGAGATGATCAAGTACTCGATCAACATCATGCGCGGCTGCTTTGGCGGCTGTACCTTCTGCTCGATTACCGAGCACGAGGGTCGCATCATCCAGAGCCGCTCGGAAGAGTCGATCCTGAAAGAGATCGAGGAAATCCGCGACAAGACGCCGGGCTTCACCGGCCACATCTCCGACCTGGGCGGCCCGACGGCCAATATGTACCGCCTCAGCTGCAAGGACCCGAACATCGAGCGTTCCTGTCGCAAGCTGTCCTGCGTGTACCCGGACATCTGCGAGAACCTGAACACCGACCACAGCCACCTGATCCAGCTGTACCGCAAGGCGCGGGCGATTCCGGGGGTGAAGAAGATCAACATCCAGTCCGGCCTGCGCTATGACCTGGCGGTGAAGTCGCCGGAGTACATCAAGGAGCTGGTGCAGCACCACGTGGGCGGCTACCTGAAGATCGCGCCGGAACACACCGAGGACGGCCCGCTGTCCAAGATGATGAAGCCGGGCATGGGCGCCTACGACAAGTTCAAGGAGCTGTTCGAGCGCTTCAGCCGCCAGGCCGGCAAGGAGCAGTACCTGATCCCGTACTTCATTGCCGCCCACCCCGGCACCAGCGATGAGGACATGGTGAACCTGGCACTGTGGCTGAAGAAGAACAACTTTCGCCTCGACCAGGTACAGACCTTCACCCCGACGCCGATGGCGCTGGCCACCACCATGTGGCACACCCGCCGCAACCCGCTGAAGCGCCTGTCGCGCAGCTCGGAAAAGGTGGACGTGGTGCGCGACGGCTACCGCCGCAAGCTGCACAAGGCGCTGCTGCGCTACCACCATCCGGATAACTGGCAGGTGATCCACGACGCGCTGGTCGACATGGGCCGTACCGACCTGATCGGCCACAGCAAGCAATGCCTGATTCCGCCCACCCCGCCGGGTGACAAGGCCGCAGCGGCGCGCAACCGCTTTGCCCATCATGCCCCGGCTGGCAGCCGTGGCAAGCCGGGCGCACAGCGTTCTCCGGCTGCCGCTGCACGGGGCAATGGCCACTGTCAGGGCAAGAGCTTTGCCAAGCCAGCAGCTGCGAAACAGGCTGCCGCCAAGCCGGTAACTGCCAAGCCGAATACCGGTCGCAGCGGTGGCGGTGCCAAGCCGGGCGGCAAGCCGGCGGGACGCAGCCGCTAAGCCTTAACTGATGTACCAAGCACAAGGGCCTTTCGCGATGCGAAAGGCCCTTGTGTTGTCGAGAAGGTGTCAGTTGCTGCTGAACGGATTGAGCAGGCGTACGGGCAGGCCGGCGAAGTCGGCGGTGTTGCGGGTAACCAGCGTCAGGTCATAGATCAGTGCGGTGGCTGCCAGTTGGCGGTCCACCGGGTGTTGGCGGTGTGGGGCCAGCAGCATGCCCCACAGCTGCGCGCAGTCCAGGTCGAAAGGCAGAATGCGCTCGCCAAAGTCCTGGCTCAGCTGCTGCAGCCAGTCGTCCAGCAGCGCTGCCTGTGGCTGGTCGCCGCGATGCTGCAGGCTGGCAATGCCGCAGCGGATTTCGCCGATGGTGATTACCGACAGGAACAGGCTGGCATCATCCGCTTGCTGCAGGAAGCGGCGCACGCCGGGATTGGCGCGCAAGCCCTTGCGTGCTTCGCTGATAATGTTGGTATCGATAAGGAACATCGCTTAAACCTGAATTACGATCTCGCGAGCTATGGCGAGACAAGGCAAAAACGGCTGAGGAAGCGGAATTTACACAAAGTAAATGAGCATTTCGAAGGTGTTTTTAACGCGGTATCGCCGACGCGCAGCAGATCGTAAGCAAGTTCAGCGCGCACGTTCGAAATCACTGTCCTGCCCCACATCCGGCATGCTGGCCAGCGCTTCGGCAAAACTGCGCTTGCGTGGCTGTACCAGCAGCGCCTGGCGCAGAATGCGGCGATGTTCCGCCTCGGCGCTGACACCGTGCCTGGCCGCCTGCTGCTTCAGTGCGATAGCGACGTCATCGTCGATATTTCTTACCACCAGATTGGCCATGATGCTTCCTTTCGGCTTAATAGTGCTAGCAATGATTGCATTGTAGTGAAGCGACTCGCCACCGACAACCTCCCACCAGAAAGCACCCACCATGCCCACCATCGCCTTCGACAACAGCTACGCCCGCGACCTGCCGCAGCACGCGGTGCCGTGGCAGCCGCAGACACCGCGCGCGCCGCAGCTATTGCACTGGAACGCCGCGCTGGCCGCCGAGCTGGGGCTGGGTACGGCAGATGCGGCGGCGGAGACGTTGGCCGCATGGTTCTCCGGCGCCGAGCTGCCGGAGGGCGCGCAACCGGTGGCACAGGCCTATGCCGGCCACCAGTTCGGCGGCTTTTCGCCCAGTCTGGGCGATGGCCGCGCGCTGCTGTTGGGCGAGGTGATCGACCGCCACGGCCAGCGCCGCGACATCGCCTTCAAGGGCAGCGGACGCACGCCGTTCTCGCGCCGTGGCGATGGCAAGGCAGCGGTAGGGCCGATGCTGCGCGAGCTGATCATCGGCGAGGCGTTGCACGCGCTGGGCATCCCCAGCACCCGCGCACTGGCGGTGGTAGCCACCGGCGAGGAGGTGTACCGCGACACCACGCTGCCGGGTGCGGTACTCACCCGCGTGGCTGCCAGCCACATCCGCGTCGGCACTTTCCAGTACTTTGCCGCCCGCGGCGAACTGGAGCAGCTCAAGGCGCTGGCCGACTACACCATTGCCCGCCATTACCCGCAGCAGGCTGCCGCTGCGGTCAACCCCTATCTGGGGCTGCTGCAGGCTGTGTGCGCGGCACAGGCGGCGCTACTGGCGCGCTGGATGCACGTCGGCTTTATTCACGGCGTGATGAATACCGACAATATGGCGCTGAGCGGCGAAAGCATCGACTTCGGCCCCTGCGCCTTCATGGACGGCTACGATGTGGAAACGGTGTTCAGCTCCATCGACAGCCAGGGCCGCTACGCCTACGGCAACCAGCCGTGGATTGCGCAGTGGAACCTGGCCCGGCTGGCCGAGGCGCTGCTGCCGCTGATCGCACCGGACGACCCTGCCAGCGCGGTGCCTGCTGCCACGGAAATCGTGGAAGGGTTCGCGCAGCAGTACCTGCAGCAGTGGCGCGAGAAGGGCTATCGCAAGCTGGGGCTGGCGCCGGTGGACGGGCCGGGTCTGCTGGAAGACTGGCTGGCGCTGCTGGAAGCGCAGCGCGCCGACCACACCCTGGCCTGGCGCTTCCTGGCCGAGGCCGCCACGGGTGACGATAGCCGGCTGGCCGCGCAGTTTGTCGCGCCGCAGCCGCTGGCCGACTGGCTGGCGCAGTGGCGGCAGCAACTGGTCGCGAGCGGCGCCTCGCCGGAGCAGACCGCTGCCGCGCTGCGTGCGGCCAACCCCTTGTACATTCCGCGCAATCACCTGGTGGAAGAAGCCTTGGCGGCAGCCAGCAATCACGGCGACATGGCACCCACCCAGCAGCTGCTGGCGGTGCTGGCCGAGCCGTTCACCGAGCGTGCCGGGCTGGAGCGCTACACCCAGCCGGCGCCGGATGCGCTGGCAGCGGGCTACCGCACCTTCTGCGGGACTTAATCTACAGCTGGGATACCTGTCTGTTGGGACAAGTCCGTGCCGATCTGCGCCTGCCGGCTCGTGGCGGCGGTGGGTTTGTCGCTAGACTGCCTGCTTCACGACAAGGGAGACAGGCATGGCGCAGCAGCAGTTCCAGTTCAGCATGGGTAGTGACCCGCAGGCACGGGTGGTGATTCAGCAAGGCTTGCGCGACTACAACATCGAGCACATCGGCGACTACGGCTACAGCGATGTCGAGCTGTACGCACGCGATGCCGCCGGCCAGGTAGTAGGCGGGCTGTTCGGCCATTCCGGCATGGGCTGGTTGTACGTGGACTACCTGTGGCTGGACCGTGAGCAGCGCGGCGCCGGCCTGGGCGCAGCGCTGATGGCGCAGGTGGAGGAGGAAGCGCGGCGCCGTGGCTGCGTGGGCGTGTTCCTGTACACCTACAGCTTCCAGGCGCCGGATTTCTACCAGAAGCTGGGATTCGAGTTCATGGGCGTGCTGGACAACTGTCCGCCCGGTCACCAACGCATCTACCTGAAAAAGCCGCTGGCGTAAGGCCCGAAGGTTGGCCGCATGGCTGACCGCGTGACGCCATCTGCCGTAAGAGCCTGCTCACGATCTGCTGCGCGTCGGCGATACGGCGTTAAAAATGTCTTCGGAATGCTCATTTACTACATGTAAACTCCGCTTCCTCAGCCATTTTTGCCTTGTCTCGCTCTAGCTCGCTAGATCGTGAACACGCTCTAAAATGGTGGCAGCTCATTTATTGAAAATAACCATGATCCTGATCCATACCCCTAGCCCGAAAGAAGTCGCCGCCTACCTGCAACTGTTCCGCGCCGCGCTGCCGCAGCAGGTGTTTATTTCCCTGGAAGAGATGCACGACCCGGCGTTGGTGGAGTACGTGGTGACCTGGGGCCCGCCAGTGGGGCTGTTCGCCAGCCTCGGCAATCTCAAGGCGGTGTTCGCGCTGGGCGCCGGGGTGGACAAGTTGCTGGCGCGCGACGACCTGTCGCCGGCGCTGCCGATCTACCGGTTGCTGGATGGCGGCATGGCGCCGCAGATGGCGGAATATGTGCGCTTTGGCGTGCTGTCCTACCAACGGCACATGGATATCTATCGCCGGCAGCAGGCCGCCGGGGTATGGAAGATGCTGGCGCCACGGCTGCCGGGCGAAGTGCAGGTTGGCGTGCTGGGGCTGGGTGAAATCGGCCGCGCGGTAGCGCAGGCGTTGGCTGCCGATGGTTATGCGGTAAGCGGCTGGAGCCGCACGCCGCGCCAGCTGGATGGCATCAACTGTCTGTTCGGCGACGACGGCCTGGCCGAGCTGTTGGCCGGCAGCGATGTACTGGCCTGCGTGTTGCCTTCCACGCCGGAAACGCGGGGGCTGCTCAATGCCGAACGGCTGGCGAGCCTGCCGGCCGGTGCGATGCTGATCAACGCCGGCCGTGGCGACCTGCTGGATGAAGAGGCGCTGCTGGCGCAGCTGGACAGCGGCCACCTGCGCTGCGCGCAGCTGGATGTGTTCGCCAGCGAGCCGCTGCCGGCGGATAGCCGGCTGTGGCAACACCCGGCGGTAACGGTGACGCCGCACATTGCCGCCATCACCCTGCGCAGCCAGGCGGTGGAGCAGATCGTGGCCAACCTGGCGCGCTTGCGTGCGGGTGAGGAAGGGCAGGGCAAGGTAGTACGCGAACGCGGTTACTGATTTATCGTCAGGACAATAAGACTGCGGCCAACCTCACAAGGTTGGCCGCAGTCGTTTGGCCATGCCTCAGGGCCGAATCACGTGCCAGACACCGCCGATATTGTCGCCATTCATATCGCCGGCCTTCTGGTCACCCTGCCAGAAGTACAGCGGCCAGCCCTGGAAAGTCCACTGCTTGCTGCCATCGGCCCGGGTAGCCAGCCCCAGCGGGCCTTGTGCACTGGCGCCGGGCGCGGCCAGGTATGGTGGCCATTTCACCGCACAGTCGCCATTGCAGGCGCTGGCGCCGCTGCCGGCCTGGTCGCGGTCGAAGCGGTACAGGGTACGGCCGCCCTGGGCAACCAGCAGGCCCTGACGGAAGTAGACACTGCCCATCATGCCGCCTTCGCCCATCTGTTGATGGCCGCTCATCATTCCACCTTGGCCATCATGCATGCTCTGGTGATGCCCGTAGCCGGCACAGCCGGACAATATGCCCAGTGCCAGCAGAATCCCTAATGATTTGCCTTGCATGGCGTACTCCTTTGCAGCGGTTTGCTAGGCCAACCATAGTCCACCCGCTGGCAATAAGCCAACAAAGCGCTGTTACTGCCGCATGCCCACCGCCAGGCGGTTGAAGGCATGCATCAGCGCAATGGCAAAGGTGAGGTCGGAGATTTCCCGCTCGTCGAAATGCGCGGTCAGCGGCAGGTAGTCGGCATCCGGCGCGTGGCTGGCAGGCAGGTCGGTAAGCGATTCCGCCCACTGCAGCGCGGCGCGTTCGCGCGGGGTGAACAGGCTGCTGGCGTGCCAGCCGGCCAGCGCATCCAGCCTTTGCTGGCTTTCGCCGCGTTCGCGCAGCGCGCCTGCATGCAGGCCCAGGCAGTAGCTGCAGCCATTGCGCTGCGAGATGCGCAGGTAGACCAGCTCGATCAGCTGCAGCCCCAGCGGGCTGTGTTCCAGCGCCTGCTTGCACTGGCGCAGACCGGCCAGCGCATCAGCAGACAATTGGTAGTAGGGCAGGCGCAAGTGGCTCATCAACGGACTCCGGTGGTGTGTGAGGAAAGGTTGGCCGCATGCGGCTTGCCGGCCAGGTGCAGGCTCAGGCGCTGTATCGCCGGCGCCAGCAGCAACACCACGCACAGCGCAGCCGGCCAGGCGGCAAGGAAGGCATGACGCCAGTGGGCGAGGAAGGCCGGACCACTGCCGAGGTTGAGCCAAGTGACCCAGGCGGTCATCAACAGCGACATCAGGCAGGACATCAGCAGCGCAAAGATCAGGCGCAGGCGCAGGGTGTGGGACATGGTGTGGGCTCCGGTAAGCGATACCCACAGCTTATATGACGGTTTTTTTTGCAAATACGGCTAAAATTTCAACATCAAATTGCAATGGTGGAATCATGTTGGACGATCTGGCGCTGTTCGTGAGCATTGTGGAAAGCGGCAGCCTGAGCGCTGCCGCGCGCAAGGCCGGCATGCCGGCCGCTACCCTTACCCGCCGCCTGCAGCGGCTGGAGGCCGAGCTGGGCTGTCGCCTGCTGCACCGCAGTGCGCGGCAGCTGGTGCCCAGCAGCGAGGGCTGGCAGTACTACGAACGCTGCCGGCCCTTGCTGGCATCGCTGCAGCAGGCAACCGAGGCGCTGGATGTATCGCTCAACCACGTGGCCGGCAAGGTACGTGTGCTGGCGCCGGTGACACTGGCCAGTGGCGTGCTGCAGCCGGCCTGGGCCGGCTTCATGCAGCGCTATCCCGACATCAGCCTGGACCTGCAGCTGAGCAACCAGCGCGAAGACCTGATCGGCAGCGGTGCCGACCTGGCGATTCGCGTCGGGCCGCTGCCGGATTCGCAGCTCAACCAGCGGCTGCTGGGGCGGGCGCCCACCGTGCTGGTGGCGGCGCCGTCCTACCTGGCACAGCATGGTTGGCCGCAGCTGCCGCAGGATCTGGCCGCGCATGCCTTGCTGCTGGCCGAGCCGCTGATGGAATGGCGGCTGCAGCACCGCAGCAGCGGCGAGTGGGTGCAGCTGCCGCCGCCGGCGCAGACCCGGCTGCGGGTGAACGAGATCAAACTGGCGGTGGATCTGGCCTGTGACGGCTTGGGCATCCTGTACTGTCCGCTCAGCCAGGCACATCAGGCACTGGCGGATGGGCGCTTGCAGCGGGTGCTGCCGGAGTGGCGCGGCGATGCGCGCGATATCTACGCGGTGTGGCCGCAGCAGCGGCTGCTGCCGGCGCGGGTACGGGCGCTGCTGGACTACCTGATCGACTTCACCGCCGGCCACCCGCTGTTTTCCGGTGAAGCGCCGTAGCCGCGCTACACTGCAACTCGGAATAGCAGGAGACACAGCATGAACCAGGCCGATAGCGAACTGCAGCGGCGCTACCACCGTGCCCGCCAGCAGCATGGCGGAGGAAGCATTACCGTACTGCAGCTGGGAGCAGACAGCTGCGTGTTTGCCAGTGGCAGCGGCACAGCCCCCGAGGCGGTGCAGACGCTGGCGCTGGGCACGCGGCGCACCGGCGAGCTGTTCCGCCACGTGCCGCCGACTGCTTACGAAATGGAAGAAGCCATCATGGTGGTGGAAGACGCGCTGGCACCGCTGCGTGCGCAGCTGCCGGCTGCCACCACGCTGTACTGCGGCGACGCCCTGCTGCACGAGGTGGCGCGCCATGCCGGTATCGGGGAAACGGCAATGGCCTGGCTGCCCACGGTGCAGCTGGAGTTCACCTTCGGCCGCTTTGCCGAAGTGGTGCAGGGCCGGCCAGCCAGTGCGGAAGGCCTGCCGCTGGATGCCGAGTTCGCCGCCGCCTTGCTGATCGTGCGCGAGCTCACCCACCATCTGGGGTTTGATGGTTTGTACCTGCTGCCAGCCCAGTAGTCGGTGGTCAGGCCAGCTCAGCCCTGCAGACCCAGCTTCCGCGCCAGTAGCCGGGCGCGGGCGTGGTCGTAGCTCCAGTTGAACGCATAGGTATAGGGCAGGAAGAACAGCAGCACGCCAATATCGGCTACCAGCGCCTGCCACAGGCTGCAATCCAGCCACCAGGCGATTACCGGAATGGTCAGCAGCAGCATGCCACCCTCGAAGCCGATGGCGTGCAGGCTGCGCACCGCTGGCGTGCGCTGCCAGTGGTAGCGCCGCTCCAACCGTTCGAACAGCGCGTTGAACAGCATGTTCCACAGCATGGCGATGGTGGACATCATCAGCGCCAGCACCCCCATGTGGCCAAGGTCGGCCCCTACCAGCCAGCTGCCCAGCGGCACCAGCATGGCCATGGCGCATACCTCGTACAGCACGGCGTGGAAAATGCGTTCGCGCAGGGTTTTGTCATTGGTGTGCATGTTATGGCCAACCTGTAGTAAGAGGGCATCTCGAAAAACTCCAGCTTTCGTCGCGGTACTGCGTTGCTCACGAAAAATTTCTCCTTACATATCAAACATATGCTGCGACAAAATTTTTCGCTCACGCCTTGTCTCGCTTAGAAATCCGGGTTTTTCGAGGCGCCCATGAGTGATGGCGCTTAGTGTGATAGGGTTTGTGCGTAGATAAAAGCTAGGTTCCATTGGAGAAACCGATATGTCGCTATCCACCGACGCACTGATCGCCTTTGTGCTGGCCGCCGAGCAGGGCTCGTTCTCCGCCGCTGCGCGCAGCCTGGGCAAGCGCCAGTCCACCATCAGCGAAACCATCGCCAACCTGGAAATCGATCTTGGGGTCAGCCTGTTCGAGCGCGGCGGGCGCCAGCCGCAGCTCAGCGCCGCCGGCCAGCGCCTGCTGCCGTTTGCGCGCCAGGCTCTGGCCAGCCAGGACAGCCTGCAGGCACAGGCACAGCTGCTGGCCAGCGGGCAGGAGCCGCGGCTCACCATCGTGCTGTCCGATACCTTCCATACCGGCGATTTCGATCTGATGCTGGGCTGGTTTGCCGAGCGCTTCCCGCTGGTGGAGCTGGAGTGCCTGGTGGGGGAGCAGGACGATGTGCTGGCGCTGGTACGTGGCGGGCGTGCGCACCTGGGGATGCTCATCGCGCAGCCGGCCTACAGTGCCGACCTGGCGCACCAGCCACTGGCGCGGCCGGCGCAGACCGCGCTGTACGTGGCGGCCGGCCACCCGCTGGCACAGCTGGCCACGGTGGATGAAGCCAGCCTGCGGCAAGCGCGCGAGCTGCGGCTGAGCACCTACCAGGACAAGCCGCAGCCGGACAGCGGCGGGCAGTGCTGGTCGGCGCCCAGCTACCTGTTGCTGATGGAAATGGCGTTGCACGGTTTTGGCTGGGCCGAGTTGCCGGCCTGGCTGGTGGCGCGTTACGGCAGCGGCTTGCAGCAGCTGGCGGTGGCCGGCTGGCCACGGCAGCAGCGTATCGATGCGGTATGGTCGCGCCGTCAGCCGCTGGGGCCGGCTGCGGCCTGGGTGTTGCAGGTGCTGGCGGGAGCCGCTGCGGTGTGATTGCTTAGCTGCCGCCGTGCTCCGCAGCCAGCATGTCCTGCAGCAATTCGATAAGCACTCTGACTTTCATCGGCAGGTAACGGCGGGCAGGGTACACCACGTATATGTCAGCACAGCGCGTGGTGTAGTCCGCCAGCAGCGTTTGCAGCTGGCCGCTGTGCAAGGCGTCTTCCAGCAGGAATCGCGGCTGGTACAAGATGCCCATGCCGGCAATGGCCGCCTGCACCAGTACATCGCCGTTATTGGCCTGCAGCGCGCCGGTTACTTCCACCGCGATTTCCTGCTCGCCCTGCCAGAAACGCCAGCTCTGCGGGTGGCTGCCCTGCTGGTAGCGCAGGCAGCAATGGCTGGCTAGATCCTGCGGTGTCTGCGGCGTACCGTTGGCCGCCAGGTAGGCCGGCGAGGCTGCCAGCAGCAGCGGGATGCGTCCCAGCGGGCGGGCGATCAGGCCGCCACCCAGTGGCTGGGTGCTGATGCGCAAGGCCAGGTCGAAGCCATCTTCCAGCAGGTCTACCTGGCGGTCGGACAGCTCCAGTTCCACTTTCAGCTGTGGCTGGCGCTGCCGCAGCTCGGCCAGCCAGTGGCCAAGGTAGCGCATGCCGAAGGATAGCGGCGCCGCCATGCGCAGCGTGCCGCGTGCTTCCAGGCTTTGCTGCATGGCGGCGGCATCGGCTTCTTCCAGCTGCGCCAGAATCAGCGCCGCGCGGCGGGCGTAATCCTGCCCGGCCTCGGTGAATGCCAGCCGGCGGGTGGTGCGCTGGATCAGGCGGGTACCCAGCTCCTGCTCCAGCGCGCCCACGTATTTGCTGACCATGGCGGTGGACATGTCCAGCTTGCCGGCGGCGGCGACAAAGCTGCCGGCTTCGTGAATGGTATGAAACACGCGCAGCGCCACCAGCTTGTCCATGATTGTTTCTTTTGGGTGGTTAATTCATTGCATGAATAGCGGTTTATTCGCAATCCGGCAAGGTGTTTAATGCACCCATCCGCTGCGAGACGCAGCACACCCACCGAAAGGAAGCATCATGATCGACACTCGTTCCGCACCCTATGCTGCCCTGCTGCTGCGCCTGGCACTGGGCCTGATGTTCATTGCCCATGGCCTGCTGAAAGTGCTGGTGTTCACTCCGGCCGGTACCGCCGGCTACTTTGCCAGCATCGGCCTGCCGGGCTGGCTGGGCTATGTCACCATCGTCGCCGAACTGGGCGGTGGCGCCCTGCTGCTGCTGGGGGTAGCCGCCCGCCAGGTGGCGCTGCTGCTGGTGCCTGTGCTGCTGGGCGCGGCCATCTTCGGCCATGGCGGTAATGGCTGGGTATTCAGTAATGCCGGTGGCGGCTGGGAGTATCCGGTATTCCTGGCGGTAGCTGCCCTGGTGCAGGCACTGCTGGGCGATGGCGCGCTGGCCTTGAAGCCGCTGGGCAAGCCGCAACGCTGAAGCTCTGCCTTTTCCATCTGATCGCGATGCGGCCTGGGGCCGCATCGCTCTTGCCGGAGCAATACCATGACCATCGCCCCCTTGTTCATTTCCCACGGTGGCCCGGATGTGCTGATCAACGAATCGCCTGCCCGCCACATCTGGCAGGCGCATGCGGCCAGCCTGCCGCGGCCGCGCGGCATCGTGATCATGTCGGCGCACTACCTGGCGCTGCAGCCGCTGATCGGCAGCGCGCCGCAGTGGCGCACGGTGCATGACTTTGGCGGCTTTCCACGCGAGCTGTACCGGCTGAGCTACCCGGCGCACGGCGACGCCGCGCTGGCGCAGCAGGTGAGCGACGCGCTGGGCGCTGCCGGTATCGCGCACCAGCATGACCCGGCTGATGGCATGGACCACGGTGCCTGGGTGCCCTTGCTGATGATGTACCCGCAGGCGGATATTCCGGTGGTGACACTCTCCACCCTGCCGCGCCAGGATGCCGCCGCGCATTTTCGTCTCGGGCAGGCACTGGCAGGGTTGGCCGCACAGGACATCCTGATCATCGGCTCCGGCAGCGTGACGCATAACCTGTATGCGCTGGGCGCACCGGGCACTCCGCCGCAACCCTGGGCGCAGGCATTTGCCGACTGGGTGGCGCTACGACTGCAGCAGGGCGATGTTGCCGGGCTGCTGAACTGGCAGGCCGAGGCGCCGTTCGGCAAGCAGAATCACCCTAGCGACGAGCACCTGCTGCCGCTGTTTTTTGCCATGGGCGCCGCCAATGGCCGCCCGGCACGCAGCCTGCACCGCGGTATCGAATATGCCGCCGTGACCATGGATGCCTGGGAGTTTGCCGCCACCGCGGCGTGATCTTCCCGGCCTGGGGGCTTAAACCGCCTGCTGCAGCCACTGCACCAGCGGCTGGATGCGGCGGATGTGGCGCTCGTGCGGGGGCAGTACCAAAAAGTAACCCTTGCCGGAGGGCACTGTGCGCTCGCACGGGGTGACCAGGCTGCCGTCGGCCAGTGCATCCTGCACGATGAACGGGTCCAGCAGCGCAACGCCCAGGCCGTGGCGGGCGGCTTCGATACCCATCACATCGGCATCGAACAGCAGTTCCTTCTGCCCCTTGGGCCACGGCGTGCCCAGCCATAGCTCCCAGTCATGGCGGTCGCGGCTGGTGTGGATCAGCGGGTAGTCGGCCAGTTCTGCCATTGTCAGCCGTGTCTTGCCGGCCAGCAGCGCCGGTGCCGCTACCGGGGTAAGGGTTTCGCGGTGCAGCAGCTCTACCGTTACGCCTGGCCAGTCGCCCTCGCCATACTGGATGGCCAGGTCGAACAGCCCCCAGTCGAAGGCAGGCTTTTCATCCCACACCGTGCTGACATTGATGTCCAGGTCGGGAAACTGGGCGCGGAACTGCTGCAGCTTGGGCACCAGCCAGCGCACGGCAATGGATGGCGGCGACTTGATGCGTATGCTGTGCTGGCGCTGGCTCAGCTGCAGGCAGGTGTCGTCGAT
This sequence comes from Vogesella amnigena, assembly GCF_042648905.1. Taxonomy (NCBI): domain Bacteria; kingdom Pseudomonadati; phylum Pseudomonadota; class Betaproteobacteria; order Neisseriales; family Chromobacteriaceae; genus Vogesella; species Vogesella amnigena. The sequence continues at coordinate 35,801 of NZ_JBHRYH010000044.1, forward strand.
CTGCTGCAGCGCATCGCGCAGGCAGTGCTGCAGCGTGGCGCCTTCCGGCGTCAGGGTAATGCCGCGCTGGCTGCGCACCAGCAGGGGAAAGCCGAAGTGTTCTTCCAGGTTGCGCACCTGGTGGCTAACCGCGCTTTGTGTCAGGTACAGCGTTTCTGCCGCCTTGGTAAAGCTTTGCAGGCGGGCGACCGCCTCAAAGATACGCAGCGCATTCAACGGGGGGAGTTTGTTCATCGGGCAGGGGGGACAAAGTCTTGTCCGCCACAATCTGCCGTATCGGCAGCCGACTCGTCAATGCGCATTGCAGCTCTTCGCTGATGGTGCCGCAGCGCCAGGCGATTTCGTCGCAGGGCAGGGCGGGGTCGCCCCACAGGGTTACCTCGTCGCCGATGTCCACCTGCGGGTGCTGGCTCAGGTCGATGGCCAGCACATTCATTGCCACCCGGCCCAGCAGCGGTACGCGGCAGCCGTTTACCAGCACCGGGGTGCCGCTGGGGGCGGCGCGCGGGTAGCCGTCGCCATAACCGGCGCCGACGATGCCGATGCGCATCGGCCGCTCGGCGGTGTAGGCGGCGCCATAGCCGATGCTCTCGCCAGCCTGCAGCTCGCTGGTGTGCACGATGCGGGCGGCAAAGCGCATCACCGGGCGCAGGCCCTGCAGCCACAGGCTGGTGTCGGGGTAGAACGGGTTGTTGTTGTACAGCAGGCCGCCCAGCCGTACCGCGGCGCCATGGGTGAAGCCGGCGCGCAGCGTGGCGGCACTGTTGGCCGCAGTGAATGGCAGCCCGGTGGCATCCACTGCCTGCATGAAGCGTTGCCACGGCGCATCCAGCTTGATCGCCAGATCGTCGGCGCAGGCGAAGTGGGTCATCAGCCCGGCCACTTCGCAGCCCAGCGCACGTACTTCGTTTACCACCTCGATAGCGCGTTCCGGCACAAAGCCGAAACGGTTCATGCCGGTATTCACCTTGACCCACACCCGCAAACGTTGGCCGCAGGCGCGCAGCCACTGCAGCTGGTGCTCGGAGCGCAGCACCACGTCCAGCTGCCAGGCGGCGGCCTCTTCCAGTTCGCGCGCCTCGATTGCGCCTTCCAGCAGCAGAATGCGGGACTGGATGCCGGCATGGCGCAGTGCCAGCGCGTCTTCCAGATTGATCAGCGCAAAGCCGTCTGCCTCCGGCAGCGCCTGCGCCACGCGCAGCAGGCCATGACCGTAGCCATTCGATTTCACCACCGCCCACACATGGGTGTGCGGCAGCTGGCGCTTGGCCAGCGCGTAGTTGTGACGCAGGGCGTGCAGATTGATTTCGGCGTAGGCGGTGCGGGTCATGGCAGGCTTTCATGCCGGAGCGGGGGGCTCCGGCGGCAGGGATACGGGGTGGTGGCCGGCGGCAAGCCGGCCACGGTCAGACGCTTACTTGAACGGGTAGATGTCGTAGCTGAAGTACTTGTTCTGGATCTTCTTGTAGCTGCCGTCGGCCAGCAGCTTCTTCAGCGCGCCGTTTACCTTGGCCAGCAGCTCCTTGTTGCCCTTCTGTACCGCCATGCCGCTGCCCATGTAGTACTTCGGGTCGTTGTACACTGGGCCGACAAAGGCATAACCCTTGCCCATCGGCTTCTTCAGGAAGTCCTCGTCACCCACGTTGGCATCCAGGTACACCGCATCCAGACGCTTATTGGTCAGGTCGAGGAAGCTGTCGGTCACCTTGCTGTACAGCTTCAGCTTCACGCCTTTGGGTACCCACTTGGCGGTGGCTTCTTCACGCTGGATAGAGGTGCGCAGCACGCCGATGGTCTTGCCCTTGAACCAGGCGTCGTCGATCTTGGTGCCCTGCTTGGCCACCAGGCGGCCCGGAATATTGAAGTACATATCGCTGAAGTCCACCGCCTTGGCACGATCCGGGGTGATGTTCATCGAGGCGATGGCCATGTCGAACTTCTTGGCCTGCACCGCCGGAATGATGCCGTCGAAATCCATGGTGCTGATTTCGCACTGCAGCTTGGCCTCGGCACAGATGGCGCGGGCGATGTCCGGATCGAAGCCGACAATGCTGCCGTCCGGGTTGACCTTGGAGAACGGCGGGTAGCTGACATCGGTCACGATGCGGATGGTCTGGGCCTGTGCCAGCAGCGGCAGGGAGCACAGCAGGGACAGTGCGAGGGCATGCTTGCAATTCATGACGTTCTCCAGTTTCTCGTTTGGTTTTGCGGTCTCGGGGGGCCGTTGAAGCTAGGCTACTGGTGCTGACAGTTGGCCACAAATGATTAATCGCCATTGGGGTATGAGAGAATTTCATGCGGGCCATGCGTGTGGCTGGGGGCTGGAACAAGCTGGTGCAACTGGCGGTTGGAAGCTGTCAGTGTTCGCTGTGCCGGAGCTAAATGCGCAATAAAAAACCCCGAGCCGTGGCTCGGGGTTCGGTATGCACGGCCAGGGTTGGCCGTAGGCATCAGTTCTTGAACGGGTAGATATCGTTCTTGAAGTACTTGCCCTGAATCTTCTTGTAGGTGCCGTCGGCCAGAATCTTCTTCAGCGCCACGTTGATCTTGTTCAGCAGCTCCTTGTTGCCCTTCTGTACCGCGATACCGCAACCCTGGTAGTACTTCGGGTCGTTGAATACCGGGCCGACAAAGGCGTAGCCCTTGCCTTTCGGGGTCTTCAGGAAGTCTTCCTCACCCACGGTGGATTCCAGGAACACGGCATCCAGGCGCTGGCTGGACAGGTCCAGGAAGGCGTCGGTGATCTTGCCGTAAATCTTGATGCTGGCGCCCTTCGGCTTCAGCTTGTCGTTGCCTTCCTGCTCCTGTACCGCGCTACGCAGCACGCCGATGTTCTTGCCCTTGTACCAGGCATCGTCCACCTTGGTGCCCTGCTTGGCCAGCAGACGGCCCGGTACATTGAAGTACATGTCGCTGAAGTCCACTACCTTGGCACGGTCGGCGGTGATGCTCATCGAGGCGATGGCAACGTCGAATTTCTTGGCCTGCAGCGCCGGGATGATGCCGTCGAAGTCCATCGCTTTCAGTTCACACTGCAGCTTGGCCTCGGCGCACACAGCGCGGGCGATATCCGGATCGAAACCGGTGATGCTGCCGTCGGCGGCCTGCTTGGAGAACGGCGGGTAGCTGACATCGGTCACGATGCGTACTACCTGTGCCTGAGCCAGTACCGGCAGCGCGCACGCGGCGGCAATGGCGAATGCAGTCTTGAACTTCATTGAGGTCTCCTCCTTCGTTATATGGCCCGCACGGGCCTGTGTGGCTGCGGTTGTAACGTATCCTTAAACCGCTGCCAAACCCGGTGGTGAAAATCTGTAGGGATTGGTCGCAAATCTGGACATGCACCAGCAAAAGCCAAAGCCCGCGCAAGGGCGGGCTTCGGGTGGGCGGCCAGGGTTGGCCGCCGTGTTGCAGCAGTGCTTAGCGGGTAATCGGCTTGTAGCGGATACGCTTGGGCTTGGCACCTTCCTCGCCCAGACGCTTCTTCTTGTCGGCCTCGTACTCCTGGTAGTTACCGTCGAAGAAGGTCCACTGTGATTCGCCTTCCGCCGCCAGGATATGGGTGGCGATACGGTCCAGGAACCAGCGGTCGTGGGAGATCACGAACACGGTGCCGGCGAATTCCAGCAGCGCGTCTTCCAGCGCGCGCAGGGTTTCCACGTCCAGGTCGTTGGACGGTTCATCCAGCAGCAGCACGTTGCCGCCCTTCAGCAGCGTCTTGGCCAGGTGCAGGCGGCCGCGTTCGCCACCGGACAGCATGCCCACCTTCTTCTGCTGGTCGCCGCCCTTGAAGTTGAAGCGGCCCAGGTAGGCGCGGCTGGACATCTCGAACTTGCCCACGGTGAGGATGTCGGCGCCGCCGGATACGTCCTCGAACACGGTCTTGTCGCCTTCCAGGCCTTCGCGGCTCTGCTCGACAAAGGCCATCTGCACGGTCTGGCCGATCTTCACCTCGCCGCTATCCGGCTGCTCCTTGCCGGCAATCATCTTGAACAGCGTGGACTTACCGGCGCCGTTGGGGCCGATGATGCCGACGATGGCGCCCGGCGGGGCCTTGAACGACAGGTTGTCGATCAGCAGACGGTCGCCAAAGCCCTTGGATACACCGTCGAACTCGATCACTTCATTACCCAGGCGCTCGGCCACCGGAATGAAGATTTCCTGGGTCTCGTTACGCTTCTGGTGTTCGAAGCTGGACAGCTCCTCGAAGCGGGCCAGACGCGCCTTGGATTTGGCCTGGCGGCCTTTCGGGTTCTGGCGCACCCATTCCAGTTCCTGCTTCATTGCCTTCATGCGCGCGGCTTCGCCCTTGGCTTCCTGCTCCAGGCGCGCTTCCTTCTGCTCCAGCCAGCTGGAGTAGTTGCCTTTCCACGGAATACCCTCGCCGCGATCCAGTTCCAGGATCCACTCGGCGGCATTGTCGAGGAAGTAACGATCGTGGGTTACCGCCACCACGGTGCCGGGGAAGCGCACCAGGAACTGCTCCAGCCATTCTACCGATTCGGCATCCAGGTGGTTGGTCGGTTCGTCCAAGAGCAGCATGTCCGGCTGCGACAGCAGCAGCTTGCACAGTGCCACGCGGCGTTTTTCACCGCCGGACAGCGGGCCGATCTTGGCATCCCACGGCGGCAGGCGCAGCGCGTCGGCGGCCAGTTCCAGCTGCAGTTCGATATTGTCGCCGGCACCGGCGGAGATGATGGCTTCCAGCTTGGCCTGTTCCTCGGCCAGCGCGTCGAAGTCGGCATCCGGCTCGGCGTAGGCGGCGTACACCTCTTCCAGGCGCTTCTGCGCGCCCATTACCGCACCCATGCCGCTTTCCACTTCCTCGCGCACGGTTTTTTCCGGGTCCAGCTGCGGTTCCTGCGGCAGGTAGCCGATGTTCAGGTTCGGCTGCCACTGCACTTCACCGTCGTATTCCTTTTCCACGCCGGCCATGATCTTCAGCACGGTGGATTTACCGGCGCCGTTCAGACCCAGCAGGCCGATCTTGGCGCCCGGGAAGAAGGACAGGGAGATGTCCTTGATGATCTGGCGCTTGGGGGGGACGATCTTGCTCACGCGGAGCATGGACATCACGTATTGAGCCATGGTGTTTACGGTACTCGTCGATGGTTATGTCGGGGAGCCACGGGAAAAAGGCTTTTTGCCACTGAATCCACAGAAACCACGGACGCGATCATGTCGGCTTCTGTGTGGTTCTGTGGATTCTGTGGCAAATGATTTTCCGTGGCCGGATAAATCGATGCCGGGATTCTAGCAAATCGGCTTGCGGCCAACCTTACTGCCGCGCGGTGCGCACATTGGCCGGCGCTACCGCTGCCGGGTCGTTGCTGCGCCAGGGGTTGATATCCAGGCCGCCGCGGCGGGTGTAGCGCGCGTACACGGTGAGGCGGCTGGGCGCGCAGGCGCGCAGCACATCCACGAAGATGCGCTCCACGCACTGCTCGTGGAATTCATTGTGCTGGCGGAAGCCGATCAGGTAGCGCAGCAGGGTTTCGCGGTCGATCTGCGGGCCGCTGTAGCTGATGGCGACGCTGCCCCAGTCCGGCTGGCCGGTGACCAGGCAGTTGGATTTCAGCAGCTGCGAGGTCAGCGTTTCGCTGACGATATTGGCCGCATCGGCGCGCAGCGCATCCGGGCACGGCGCGTAGTTGTCCACCGCAATGTCCAGCTCGTCGATGCACTCGCCGGCCAGCTCCACGATCTGTTCGCGGCCGAATTCGGCCGGGGAGAGCAGGTTCACCGCCACCTTGGCGCCGGCGGCATTGGACAGGTCCAGCTCCAGCTGCGCCGCTACCTGCTGCCAGCTGTCGATGCGGGTCTGGTTATAGCTGTTCAGGTACAGCTTGAACGACTTGGATTCGATCAGCCGCGGGCTGTCTGCCGGGATGCGGAAGGTGGCGATGGCCACCTGCGGCTTGCCCTTGCCGTTCAGCCACGACAGCTCGTAGCCGGTCCACAGGTCCACGCCGGCGAACGGCAGCGCGCCCTCGGTCACGCCGATTTCGTCGCGCTTTTGCTGGCGGGCGATGGGGAACAGCAGGCTGGCGTCGTAGTGGTCCTGGTAGTCCACCTTCTTGCCAAGCGGGGAAAACTCCGGGGTATAGGTCGGGTTCATGTGATTTCCTCGTGCCGCGGGCAACCTCCTGGGTTGGCCGCATGCTTATTGTAGTAGTAGCCCGGATAAGCGCAGCGCATCCGGGGCAGCGCGTAGGGTGGGCAAAGGCCGCAGGCTGTGCCCACCAGCAAGTTGCCGTTGGTGGGCACGCTACGCTTTGCCCACCCTACGGGGGGGGCGTTTTCCTTAATGCACCCGGCGCATGAATTGCCGCGGGCGCAGGCCCAGTGCGAACAGCGCACCGAAATAGGCAATCGCCCCCACGCTTACCAGCAACAGCAGCCAGCTGGCCCGCTGCCAGCTGTGGCCGTGCCAGTCGATGGCGATCAGCGCCTGGATGGCATACAGCGCGCCAGCCATCACGGCACAGGCCAGCAGCAGCTTGGCGATGAATGCGCCCCAGCCTTTGCCCGGTTGGTAGATGCCGTGCCGTTGCAGCTGGTAGTACAGCAGGCCGGCATTCAGGCAGGAAGCAAGGCCGATGGACAGCGCCAGGCCGGCGTGCGCCAGCGGGCCGATGAAGGCCAGGTTCATCAGCTGGGTGGCGATCAGGGTGGTGATGCCGATCTTCACCGGCGTCTTGATGTTCTGGCGGGCATAGAAGCCGGGGGCCAGCACTTTCACCACGATCAGGCCGGTGAGGCCCACCGCGTAGGCGATCAGCGCTTGCTGCGTCATCAGCGCGTCGTGCGCGTTGAACTTGCCATACATGAACAGCGTGGCGATCAGCGGTTGCGACAGCACTGCCAGGCCCACGGCGGACGGCACCGCCAGCAGTAGCGACAGGCGGATGCCCCAGTCCAGCAGCTGGCTGAACTCCTCGCGCGCCTCATCGCCACGCGCCGCGTAGCGGGACAGCGAGGGCAGCAGGATGGTGCCCAGCGCCACGCCCAGCACGCCGGTGGGGAACTCCATCAGCCGGTCGGCGTAATACATCCACGACACGCTGCCGGAGGCGAGGAAGGAGGCGAAGATGGTGTTGATCACCAGCGATACCTGGGCAATCGATACCCCGAGAATGGCCGGCCCCATCTGACGGATCACGCGCCATACCGCCGCATCGCGCAAGTTCAGTCGCGGCAGCGGCAGCATGTCCAGTTTTTTCAGGTGTGGCAGCTGGTACAGCAGCTGTGCCACGCCGCCGATGAACACCGCCCAGCCCAGCACCAGCACCGGCGGGTGGAAATACGGCGTCAGCAACAGCGAGCAGATGATGAAGGACACGTTGAGCAGCGTGGGGGTGAATGCCGGCACCGAAAAGCGGTTCCAGGTGTTCAGTACGCTGCTGGCCAGTGACGACAGTGAAATGAACAAAATATAAGGAAAGGTGATGCGCAGCAGTTCGCTGGTGAGCGCCATCTTGCCGGCATCGTTGGCAAAGCCGGGGGCGGATACCCAGATCACCCAGGGTGCGGCCAGCATGCCCAGGGCGGTGACGATGGCCAGCACCAGGGTGAGCGTGCCGGTGACATGCGACAGGAACACGCGGGTGGCTTCTTCGCCGCGTTGTTCCTTGTATTCCGCCAGCACCGGTACGAAAGCCTGCGAGAAGGCGCCTTCGGCAAAAATGCGGCGCAGCAGGTTGGGCAGTTTGAAGGCGACAAAGAAGGCATCGGTAGCCAGGCCGGCGCCAAATACGCGCGCGATAATGGCGTCGCGCACGAAGCCCAGCACACGGGATACCAGGGTCATGCTGCTGACTTTGGCCAGGGCTTTTAGCAAGTTCATGTTTTGATAGGGAGTGAGCGGGTTGGATCGGCAAAACGCCCGCCAGTTTACGCGGCTGGGTTTGTTGTTGCAAAACCTCATGTTAGGGCTTAGAATCGCCGGTTTCAGATTCCGCTCATCAGGAGAAACACATGGCTAACAGCGCACAAGCTCGCAAGCGTGCACGCCAGGCTCTCAAGCAGCGCGCGCACAACGCTAGCCTGCGTACTGCGTTCCGCACTGCAGTTAAGAAAGTAATCAAGGCTGTAGAAGCTGGTGACAAGGCTGCTGCTCAGGCAGTATTCCAAGCCTCCACCAAAGTGATCGACCGTATCGCTGACAAGGGCGTGTTCCACAAGAACAAGGCCGCTCGCCACAAGAGCCGTCTGTCCGCCCAGGTTAAGGCAATGGCTGCCTAATCTGCCGCAACGGCAAAAGAATGCGCAAAGGCTCCGCAATAGCGGGGCCTTTTGTGTTTCTGTAGCCTGCTGGCACAACAAAAAACCCGCGTAGTCGCGGGTTTTTTGTTTTTTCCGTACTACGCAATTCATCGCTCAGCGATTTACAGTTCCACCTGACCCGCCAGCAGTGCCGAGGCTTCGCGCGCCATTTCGCCTTCCTCGTCGGTGGCGATCACATAGGCATGGCGGGCACTATTGGCCGTGGTAAGGCGGGTGGCGTGCGACAGGTTGGCCGCAAGGTCGGCATCGAAACCCAGCCAGGCCAGCTGCTTGAGGATGCGGCTGCGCACTTCCGGCGAGTGCTCGCCGATACCGGCAGTGAAAATGATGGCATCCAGACCGCGCATGGCGGTGGCCAGCGACGCCACCTCGCGCGCGGCACGGTAGCAGAACAGCTCCACCGCCTCGCGTGCCGCTTCGTCGCGACTGGTGAGTAGTACTCGCATATCGGCGGACAGCCCGCCAGACACCCCCAGCAGGCCACTTTTCTTGTACAGCTCCTGGCGTACCGCAGCCACGTCCATGCCTTCGTGTTCCATCCAGTACAGCACCACTTCCGGGTCAAGATTGCCGGGGCGGCTGCCCATCATCAGTCCATCCACGGCCGAAAAGCCCATGCTGGATGCCACGCTCTGGCCGGCCTGCAAGGCACAGGCACTGGCGCCGCTGCCCAGATGCAGTACTACCACGCGGGCGTCGGCCAGGCCCAGTTCCGGCAGGTGGCGGGCAATGGCGGCATAGGAAAGACCGTGAAAGCCATAACGCCGGATGCCTGCATCGTGCCAGTGGCGGGCAATGCCGAAGCGGGTGGCAATGGTAGGCTGGTTGGCGTGAAAGGCGGTATCGAAGCAGGCGATCTGCGTCAACTGCGGGTCGAGGCGGGCAAAGGCGGACATCACCGCCAGGCTCACCGGCTGATGCAGTGGCGCCAGCGGGATCAGCGCCGCCAGATCATCCAGCACCTCGGCGGTGAGCACCACCGGGGCATGGTAGTGCTCGCCGCCATGTACTACCCGATGGGCGACCGCGAGCGGCTGGAGCGACTGGTCAGCCAGCAGGTTGAGCACGGCTCCGATCGCCTCGTCACGGCTGTTGCCAGCCAGTTGCAAGCGAACATGGCGGCTGCCGACATCCAGCTGCAGCGTGCTGTCGTCCATGCCGAAGCGGTCCACCATGCCACGCGCCAGCAGGTTGCGGCCATCCGGGGTATAGGCACGAAACTTCAGCGTGGCGGAGCCGGCATTGACGGCGATCAGGGCCTTGCTCATGACTCAGGCTTTCTTGTGGTGGGCCGCCAGTACATTGGCTACTGCGGAAGAGGCCAGGCGGCCTGCCGCGTCGTCGGCCCGGCTGGTAAGAACGATGGGCACGCGCGCACCCATCACGATGCCGGCGCTGGCGGCGGCTGCCAGGTAGGTCAGCTGCTTGGCCAGCATATTGCCGGATTCCAGATCCGGCACCAGCAGGATATCCGGTTCGCCCGCCACCGGGGAAGTAATGCCCTTGGTGTCGGCAGCTTCGTGCGAGATGGCGTTGTCGAACGCCAGCGGGCCGTCCAGCAGCCCGCCCTTGATCTGGCCGCGGTCGGCCATTTTGCACAGCGCGGCGGCGTCCAGTGTGGAGCGGATCTTGGGGCTGATGGTTTCCACCGCCGACAGGATCGCCACCTTGGGCTGGGCGATGCCCAGTGCCTGGCACAGGTCGATGGCGTTCTGGCAGATATCGCGCTTGGCTTCCAGATCCGGTTCGATATTGATGGCCGCATCAGTGATGAACAGGTAGCGCGGGTAGCTTTCCACCTTCATCACGAACACGTGGCTGACGCGGCGATCGGTGCGGATGCCCTTGTTGCGGTCCAGCACTGCGGCCATGAATTCGTCGGTATGCAGGCTGCCCTTCATCAGCATGTCGGCAAAGCCTTCACGCACCAGCGCCACCGCGCGTTCTGCCGCGGCATGGCTGTGTTCCACGTCGATCACTTCGAAGCGGGAAAGATCGATATCCAGGCTTGCGGCCAGCTTCTGCAGCTTGGCGCGCGGCGCCACCAGGATGGGGTTGGCGATGCCTTGCTCGGCGGCTTCCACCGCGCCCAGCAGCGCTTCGCTGCTGCAGGGGTGGGCTACCGCCATCGGGCGCGGGCCATTGGCGTGTGCCTGCTGCAGGATGTCGGCAAAAGCGTGTTCGTCACGAGTCATGTTGTGCTTTCCGGATAGGGTGTTCTGCGCTGCCATAGTGGCCCGCCTGTTGCGGGCCTCTGGGCATTGGCATCAGGCCATGATGTTGAAGCCGCCGTCCACGTAGGTAACCTCGCCGGTCAGTGCACGGGCGGCATCGGATACCAGGAAGGCGCAGACATTACCGACATCTTCAATATCCACCAGCCGGTTCTGCGGCGCACGCTCGATGGCGCTGTCGATCAGGTGGTCGAAGTGGGCGATGCCGCTGGCGGCGCGGGTCTTCAGCGGGCCGGGCGACACGGTGTGCACACGGATGCCCTTGGGGCCAAGCTCGTGCGCCATGTAGCGCACGCTGGATTCCAGCGCCGCCTTTACCGGGCCCATGATGTTGTAGTTCTCCACCACCTTGTCGGCGCCGTAGTAGCTCATGGTGATCAGCGTGCCGCCCTGCGACATCAGCGGCTCGGCCAGGCGCGCCATCTCGATGAAGGAATAGCAGGACACGCGCATCGCCTGCTGGAAGCCGCTCAGCGAGCAGTCGGTCACGCGGCCGTGCAGGTCGTCCATCGGGCAGAAGGCGATGGAGTGAATCACAAAGTCGAGCTGGCCCCAGCTTTCGCCGATGGCGGCAAACACCTTTTCCAGCTCGTCCGGCGCTTCCACGTTCAGCGGCAGGATCAGGCTGGCATCCACCGCCTCGGCCAGCGGACGCACGTGCTTCTCGGCTTTTTCATTCAGGTAGGTGATGGCGACTTCGGCGCCCAGTGCGTGCATTACCTTGGCGCAGCCGTAGGCAATGCTGTTGGCGTTGGCCACGCCAACGATCAGGCCGCGTTTGCCGGCCAGGGGCAGGTGGGTTTGAGACATGGTTGACTCCGCAAGGCTGGCACCAGGCCAGGGTTCAGGGTTGGTTCTGGGTGTCAGGCTGGCAGCCGCATGTTGCAGTGCCGTGAATCCGTTTTTGTATTGGCGTATCAGTCGGATATAATTGCCTGTTTGGCGGACGGAGGGGCTTGCAGTTGCCATCCCCCGACACCATCATTGTGGGCGTGTTTGTTGCAGTCTGATTTGATGCACTGCAATATAGTTCGATAATCATCGTAATTGTAGTTGGAGTGGTAGACCATGCCGATTTACGAATACCGTTGTGCTGCATGTGGCGCACAAAAAGAGCATCTGCAGAAAATGAGCGATGATCCGATTGCGCAATGCCCGTCTTGCGGCAGTGGCGATTACGCCAAGCAGTTGTCCGCAGCCGGTTTCCAGCTGAAAGGCAATGGCTGGTACGTCACCGACTTCAAGAACAGCAGCGGCCCGGCCTGTGGCAGTGGCGGCTGTGGCGGCGGTGGGTGTGCCTGATACCCATATGAAGCACATCAAAATGACCCTGCGCGGCTATCTGGTGACCGGCGTGCTGATCTGGCTGCCGATCACCATTACGTTGTGGGTGCTGAACCTGATCATCGGTACGCTGGATCAGACCATCAACCTGCTGCCGCGCGCCTGGCGCCCGGAGAGCATGTTCGGCTTCGATATTCCGGGGCTGGGCGTAGTACTGGCGATTGCCGTGCTGGTGGGAACCGGCTTCATGGCGGCCAACGTGCTGGGGCAGCGGCTGCTGGATCTGTGGCAGCTGATCCTGACCCGCACCCCGGTGGTCAGCACCATCTACAACAGCGTGAAGCAGGTCAGCGATACCCTGCTGTCCGACTCCGGCCAGGCGTTCCGCAAGGCGCTGCTGGTGCGTTTCCCGCACCAGGGTGCCTGGACGGTGGCGTTCCAGACCGGCATGCCCACCGGCCAGCTGAAAGAGCAACTGGGAGAGGAAGAGCACGTCAGCGTCTACGTGCCCACCACGCCCAACCCCACTTCCGGCTATTTCATCATCGTGCCGAAAAGCGAAACGCGCGAACTCGACATGAGTGTCGACGACGCACTGAAATACGTGATTTCGATGGGGGTGGTGGCACCGCCGCCACCGGCCGCCGCCCGCGCGCAACTGAGCGACGAGCGAAATTGACAGGGTTGGCCGCAGGCATGCGGCCAACCCTGCTTCAGCCCCGGCCATCGTTATCCGAACTACCCGAATTCAACTCATAAGGCATTGCAATGCGTACCGATTATTGCGGACTCATCGACAAGAAATACCTCGGCCAGACCGTTACCGTAAAAGGCTGGGCCCATCGTCGTCGCGACCATGGCGGCGTGATCTTCATCGACCTGCGCGACCGCGAAGGCCTGGTGCAGGTGGTGATCGATCCGGACACCCCGGAAGCGTTCCAGACCGCAGACAGTGCGCGTAACGAGTTCGTGCTGGCCATTACCGGCATCGTGCGTGAGCGCCCGGCCGGCACCGCAAACAGCAAGATGATCTCCGGCGAGATCGAGATCCTGGCCAAGGAAATCGAGATCCTGAACGCCGCGGCTACCCCGCCGTTCCAGATCGACGACGAGAACCTGTCCGAGAACGTACGCCTTACCAACCGCGTGATCGACCTGCGCCGCCCGGCGATGCAGAAGAACCTGCGCCTGCGCTACAAAGTGGCCATGGGCGTGCGCAACCACCTGGACAAGCAGGGCTTCATCGACATCGAAACCCCGATGCTGACCCGCTCCACCCCGGAAGGCGCCCGCGATTACCTGGTGCCGTCCCGCGTGCACCCGGGCGAGTTCTTCGCGCTGCCGCAATCGCCGCAGCTGTTCAAGCAGCTGCTGATGGTGGCCGGCTTCGACCGCTACTACCAGATCACCAAGTGCTTCCGTGACGAAGACCTGCGTGCCGACCGCCAGCCGGAATTCACCCAGATCGATATCGAGACCTCGTTCCTGAACGAGGACGAGATCATGGACATCACCGAAAACATGGCGCAGGAAATCTTCCGCGACGTGATGGGCGTGGAGCTGGGCAAGTTCCCGCGCATGACCTACGCCGACGCCATGCACTACTACGGCTCCGACAAGCCGGACCTGCGCGTGAGCCTGCAGTTCACCGAACTGACCGACGTGATGAAGTCGGAAGAATTCAAGGTGTTCCGTGGCGCCGCCGACATGCCGAACGGCCGTGTGGTAGGTCTGCGCGTACCGGGAGGTTCCGGCATCAGCCGCAAGGAAATCGACGACTACACCCAGTTCGTTGCCATCTACGGCGCCAAGGGTCTGGCCTATATCAAGGTCAACGACGTGACCAAGCTGAACGAAGAGGGCCTGCAGTCCCCGATCGTGAAGTTCCTGTCCGCTGACGGTATCAAGGCCATCATCGAGCGTACCGGTGCGCAGAACGGCGACATCATCTTCTTCGGCGCCGACAAGGCCAAGGTAGTGAACGAAGCCATCGGCGCACTGCGCATCAAGATCGGTCACGAGCGCGGCCTGGAAGGCGGCTACTTCGTGAAGGAATGGCGCCCGCTGTGGGTGGTGGACTTCCCGATGTTCGAGCATGACGAGGAAGACGACCGCTGGACCGCCTGCCACCATCCGTTCACCAGCCCGAAACCGGGCCACGAGGACCTGATGGAAACCAACCCGGGCGCTTGCCTGGCACGCGCCTACGACATGGTGCTGAACGGTTGGGAAATCGGTGGCGGTTCGGTACGTATCCACCGTGCTGACATTCAGGAAAAGGTATTCGCCGCGCTGAAGATTTCGCCGGAAGAGCAGCAGAACAAGTTCGGCTTCCTGCTGGACAACCTGAAGTTCGGCGCGCCGCCGCACGGTGGCCTGGCCTTCGGTCTGGACCGTCTGGTGACCCTGATGGCCGGTGCCGAGTCGATCCGCGACGTGATTGCCTTCCCGAAGACCCAGCGCGCCCAGTGTCTGCTGACCAACGCCCCGAACGCGGTGGACGAGAAGCAGTTGCGCGAACTGAACCTGCGTCTGCGCCAGAAGGCCGAGCCGACCGCCTAAGGTTGGCCGCAAGCCAGACAGCAAACAGGCTCCCCCGGGAGCCTGTTTTTATTTGTCCAGCATCTTGAATTCGCAACGCTTGCTACTATCTTGAGACACACGCCGACTGCTTATTGCCTGTCGCTATGGCAGGAATTGGCAATTTCAATTTGAGCGCTGATGGGCGCTGCGTTTATAACCCGTCAGCGTCCGGCAGGCAGCGGACATCCACTCATTACAGCAAGTGACTTACCCAAGGAGATCCTCATGGCCGTACTCGTAGGCAAGCAAGCCCCGTTCTTTGATGGTTCCAAAGCCTTCTCCGCCGTACTTGGCAATGGCGAGATCGTTGACAACTACTCCTTCAAGGATGCTACCGCCGGCAAATACGCCGTGGTGTTCTTCTACCCGCTGGACTTCACCTTCGTGTGCCCGTCCGAACTGATCGCCTTCGACCACCGTCTGGCCGAGTTCAAGGCCCGTAACGTGGAAGTGATCGGCGTGTCCATCGACAGCCAGTTCACCCACGCCGCATGGCGCAACACCCCGGTGGAAAAAGGCGGTATCGGCCAGGTTGGCTACACCCTGGTAGCCGACATCCAGCACGAACTGTGCAAGGCCTTCGACGTGGAAGCCGACGGTGGCGTGGCCTTCCGCGGTTCCTTCCTGATCGACAAGTCCGGCGTGGTACAGCACCAGGTTGTCAACAACCTGCCGCTGGGCCGTAACGTTGACGAAATGATCCGCATGGTAGACGCGCTGCAGTTCACCGAAGAGCACGGCGAAGTGTGCCCGGCTGGCTGGAACAAGGGCAAGAAAGGCATGAAGCCGTCCGCTGAAGGCGTGGCTTCCTACCTGGCAGAGAACGCTGCCGCCCTGTAATCACTGCCTGGCTGCGGCCAACGCTTGATTGCCATCAGAAGCCCTGCCATCCGGCAGGGCTTTGGTACGTATGGAGTAGGGTGGAAGCCCCGCAGGAGCGTTCCGCCATGTTTCTTTGATTCAGCGCGCCAGCATGCGCCGCAGCGGCGCGGCCTGCAGCAGCGCGGTAATGATGCCGATACCCGCGCACAGCCACCACAGCATGGCGCCGCCAAACTGGCCGTAGGCCCAGGTGCCCACGGCAGGGGCATACAGCGCCCGCCCGCTCCAGGCCGCGTTGTAGATACCCAGGTAGCGGCCGCGCTGGCGGCCCTCCGAACGCAGCATCACGATGCTGCTCCAGGTGGGCGACATCAGCAGTTCGCCAAGCGTCAGCAGCACCATCGCCAGCACCGCCCACAGTGTACCATGACCGGCATTGAGCAAAAGAAAGCTGCTGCCCATGCACAGCACCGCCAGTTGCGAGCAACGAGCCAGCCCCCAGCGGCCAACCCGCTGCGCCACCCACACCTGCAGCCCCACCACCATCAGCCCGTTGAGGGTGAACAGATAGCCCAGCCACTGCGGCCCCAGCCCGTAATGCTGGCGCAGGAACAGCCCCAGCGTGCCGTACATCTGGTCGAACACCGCAACGATCAGCAGCAGGCCGAGCATGAACTGCAAAAAGGCGCCATCGCGCCACGGCGAGCCATGGCCGGCCGGTGCCTGCGCGGCGTGCGGCGCCGGCCGTGCCGGCAGGTCGAAACCGTAGCGGCGGTAGGCCCACAGCATCCAGCCGCAGGCCAGCATGCTGCATACCCCTTGCGCGATGAATACCCACTGGTAGCCATAGGGCGCCAGCAGGCCGCCGGTGATGCCGGCCAGCGAGGCGCCCAGGTTGAAGGCCACCCGGTACAGCCCTTGCGCGGTCGGGCGCTTGTCTGGTGCGCATGGCTCCAGGATCAGCCGCATATTGCCGGGGCGGAAACCGCCGTCGGCCAGGCCGGTCAGAAGCAGCAGCGGTACAAACGCCCACACCGGCAGCGGCAATGCCAGGCTGCAGGTGAGCAGACCGCTGGCCAGCAGCAGGCTTGCGGCCAACTTGCGGGCATCCAGTCGGTCGGACAGCGCACCGCCGGCATAGGCGCCGACGAAGCAGCCCAGGCCATAGCAGCTCATCAATAGGCCGATGCTGCTGTAGGGCAGCTGGTAGCGCTCCAGGAAATACAGCGGCAGAAACAGCTTGGCGATGCCGCCCATGGTATTCATCAGGGTGGCAACGACTTGTACGTAGACGGTGGGAGGCAGGCTGCGAAACGGGCTCAGCATGCGACGCCCAAGGGTAAGGGCGAGGGTGGTGGGCATGGGATTTCCTTGTGGGAAGCTGCTCCTGCAGTGGTGCCGGTCACAAGGGTAAGCTGTCTGGCATGTCAAAAGAAGGCCGCTGACGGAACGCTGCGTTTTGCCGGCAAAACAGCGCCGTCGCCGGCGCTGGCGACTCAGTTGCGGCGCAGCAGCGGCTGCAGCGTGGGCAGCACATTGGCCACCATGCGCGGCTGCGCGCCGGCCAGCGGGTGGATGCCGTCATTCTGGAATTGCGCCAGGTCGCTTTCAAAACCTGCCACCAGCAGCGGCACCAGCGGGATTTTCTGCTCGTGTGCCACATTGCGGTATACCTGCTGGAACTTGCTGCCGTATTCCGGGCCATAATTCGGCGGCAGGGCCATACCGATAAGCAGCACACGGGCGCGGGCCTGTTTTGCCAGCTGTACCATGCGGCCAAGATTGCGCTGCATCTCGGGCAGCGGCAGCCCGCGCAGGCCGTCATTGCCGCCCAGTTCCAGCAGCACGATGTCCGGTTTGTGCTGCTGCAGCACGGTAGGCAGGCGGGCCAGACCGCCGGCGGTGGTTTCGCCGGACAGGCTGGCGTTGATCACGCGGTGCTGCGTGCCCAGCTGGCGTTGCAGCAGGCTCACCCAGCCTTGCGCCGGGTTGATGCCGTAGGCGGCGGAAATGCTGTCGCCAAATACCATGATGGTGGCGGCTTGCGCTGCGGGGATGCACAGCAGACAGGCCAGCGCTGCCGGCAACAGCCGGCGCAAGATGGCGGACCAGGACATGAATCGACCACAACAAGCAGACAACATGAGCACTCCTTCGCAACAAGACGCCATTCTCAGTGCACGCCACGTGGCGCGGCAAGTGGATTACCACGGCCAGACCCTGCACATTCTGCAGGATGTCTCGCTGGCGGTGGCCGTCGGGCAGAGCGTGGCCATCGTCGGCGCTTCCGGCAGCGGAAAATCCACCCTGCTGGCGATTCTGGCCGGTCTGGATGGCGCAAGTTCCGGCGAGGTGACGCTGGCGGGGCAGGCGATGTCGCAGCTGGACGAGGACGGCCGTGCGCTGCTGCGCCGCGAGCATGTCGGTTTCGTGTTCCAGAACTTCCAGCTGTTGCCGCAGCTTACCGCGCTGGAGAACGTGATGCTGCCGCTGGAGCTGGCCGGGCGCCGCGATGCGCGCGAGGCGGCAAGCGCCATGCTGCAGCGGGTGGGGCTGGGCGCGCGGCTGGTGCATTACCCGCGCCATTTGTCCGGCGGCGAGCAGCAGCGGGTGGCGCTGGCGCGTGCCTTCGTGATGCGGCCAACGGTGCTGTTCGCCGATGAACCCACCGGCAACCTCGACCCGACCACCGGGCGCCAGATCGTGGCGCTGATGTTCGAACTGAATGCCGAGGCCGGCACCGCGCTGGTGCTGGTAACCCACGATGGCGAGCTGGCTTCGCGCTGCGACGCCATCTACCGGCTGCATGATGGTTGCCTGCAGCGGAGCGAAGCATGAGGCGCCAGGATCTGGAGCTGTCGCTACGCATGGGGCTGCGCCTGTTGTGGCGCGAGCTGCGTGCCGGCGAGCTGACGGTGTTGCTGTTCGCGCTGCTGGTGGCCGTGGCGGCGATGAGCAGCGTTGCGCTGTTTTCCGACCGCATCGACAGCGCGCTGACGCGGCAGGCCAGCCAGCTGCTGGCCGCCGACCTGGTGGTGAACAGCCGCAGCGTACCGCCGGAGGCCTGGCAGCAGCAGGCTGCGGCCAACACGCTGCGCAGCGCGCGCAGTGCCAGTTTTCCTTCCATGGTATTTGCCCGCGAACAGGCCACGCTGGTGAACCTGAAAGCGGTCAGCGATGGCTATCCGCTGCGTGGCGCGGTACAGCTGCGCAACCGCGACGGCATGCGCGAGGGGGCATTGCGCCCGGCGCCGGGCGAAGTGTGGGCCGATGCGCGGCTGCTGCAGAAGCTTGGCTTGCAGCTGGGCGACGAGCTGCGCATCGGGCAGCGCAGCTTCCGACTGACGGCAGAGGTGCTGCGCGAGCCGGATGGTGCGGTGGACCTGTACAACTTCGTACCGCGCGTGCTGCTGAACCTGGCGGATCTGCCGGCCACCGGCCTGGTGCAGGAAGGCAGCCGCATCCGCTACCGGCTGTACCTGGCCGGCGAGCCGGCGCAGGTGCAGGCCATGCGCGGCTGGCTGGCGCCACGCTTGCCGGCTGGCAGCCGGCTGGAGGATATCGAGGAGGCACGGCCGGAGGTGCGCTCCGCGCTGGAGCGGGCGCGGCGTTTCCTCGGCCTGTCGGCGGTGCTGTCGGTCACCCTGGCCGCAGCTGCGGTGGCGCTGGCGGTGCGCCGCTACCTGAACCGCCACTGGCAGAGCGTGGCCATGCTGCGCGCCTTCGGTCAGACCGGGGCCGAGGTGGCCACAGTGTGGGGCAGCCTGCTGCTGTGGCTCGCGCTGCTGGGCGGGGTGCTGGGTACGCTGGCCGGTTTTGGCGTGCAGGCGGGGCTGATCCACCTGGCGCGGCAATGGCTGGGCGAGGGCTTGCCGCCACCTGGCCTGCTGGCCTGGTTGTCCGGGCCGCTGTCGGCGCTGATCCTGCTGGCCGGCTTTGCCTTGCCGCCCTTGTTGGCATTGCGCCGTGTGCCGGCGCTGGCGGTGCTGCGTGCCGATCTGCCGCAGTCCGGCTATTCGCTGCTGGCGCCGTTGCTGGCCCTGGTCGCCTTGCTGGGCCTGGCTGCCTGGCAGGTAGGCGATGCCACGCTGGCGGTGTGGCTGCTTGGGGGGCTGTTCGGCTTCCTGGCGGTAGTGGCGTTGCTGTCATGGGTGCTGGTGTGGCTGCTGGGGCGCTACGCCAGCGGTAGCCAGAGCGGCTGGCGCCATGGCCTCACCAATCTGGCCCGCCGTCCACTGCTGGCGGTGCTGCAAGTGGCGGCGCTGGCGGTGAGCCTGATGGCGCTGCTGACGCTGACCGTGGTGCGCGATGACCTGATCGGCGCCTGGCAGCGTTCGCTGCCGCCGGACGCGCCGGATACCTTCCTGATCAATCTGCAGGCGCCGCAGCGGCAGGCATTGGCCGATTTGTTCCAGCAGCGCGGCGCCACGCCGCCGCAGGTGTTGCCGATGACGCGCGCACGTTTGCTCAGCATCAACAACCGTGCCGTCAAGGGCGAGGATTATGCCGATGACCGGGCGCGACGGCTGGTAGAGCGCGAGTTCAACCTGTCGTGGCGTGACGAGCTGGGGCGCAGCAACAGCGTGGTGGCCGGACAGTGGTGGCAGCCAGGCAGTGCCGCGCCGCAGTTCTCGGTGGAGCAGGGGCTGGCCGAGACGCTGGGCATCCGCCTGGGCGATACGCTGGCGTTCGATATTGCCGGCACGCGCTACCAGGCACGGGTAAGCAGCCTGCGCAAGGTGGCGTGGGACAGCTTCCAGCCCAATTTCTTCGTGCTGGGGCCGTCGTCCTGGCTGGGTGGGCAGACTGCCAGCTACATTGCCAGCTACCGCGCACCGGATGCCGGCTTCAACAACCGGCTGGTAGCGGCGCTGCCGAACGTGACGGTAATCGATATCAGCGTCATCGTGCGCGAGGTGAAAGCCGTGATCGACCGGCTGGCGCTGGCGGTGGAAGCCATGTTCGTGCTGACGCTGCTGGCCGGCATCCTGGTGCTGTGGGCGGCGCTGACCACCACTCGCGACGAGCGGCTGGCCGATGCCGCGCTGCTGCGGGCGCTGGGCGCATCGCGGCGTCAGCTGCGCAGCGTGCTGCTGGCCGAACTGGGGGCGCTGGGTGCGCTGTCCGGCCTGTTGGCCGGTATCGGCGCCATGGCAGTGGGCGGTATGCTGGCGGTCAAGCTGTTCGATCTGCCGCTGGCACTGAACTGGCAGCTACCGGCGCTGGGGCTGGCGGCCGGCGCGCTGCTGGTGATCGTGGCTGCCTGGCCGCTGTTGCGGGTGATTGCCCGCACGTCACCGCTGGAAGTGCTGCGGGGTAATGCATAGGAGCCTGCATGGATGAGATGGTAAGAGCCGCCATGGCCAAATGGCCGAATGTGCCGGCGGTATACGGCTGGCTGCGGCTGGATGCGCGCGGGCAATGGTGGCTGCGCGAGGAGCGGCTGACGCAGCCGGCGATCACCGATTTTTTCCGTCGCAACTATGCCCGTGACGGCGAAGGGCGCTTCTATGTGCAGAACGGGCCGCAGAAGGTGTACGTCACGCTGGAGGTGGCGCCGTTCATCGCCCGCCGCCAGCCGCAGGGCTGGCAGCTGATGCCGGATCTGGATGCCGAGCGCCCGCGGCTGGCCTATCTGGATGCCGAAGGCAGCCTGTATATCGAGATCGGCGGCGAGGCGGCGCTTGTGGATGATCGTGACCTGCTGGCGCTGGTCGAGTGCATCGTGACGCCTGACGGCGAACAGCCGGATGACTCGGCCTGGCAGGCCTGGCAACGTGGCGAGTTACGACTGCATCTCGACCTGCCGGAAGGGAGTCTGCGTCTGAAACCGTTGCCGGAAGGCGGCGTGGCCGGCAGCTACGGCGTAGTGCTGCAGCCGGCACCGTGAGCCGCGCGGGGAACGGCATGCTGCGTGGTATCATTCCCGCCATTCCCTGCACCGCACACCCTGCCGGGTGACCGGTGCGTCACGTTGCTCAGCATCGCAAACCAGACATGATTCGAAACCTACTTCGCGTACTGGCCCTGTTGGCCACACTGGCAGCCGTGTGGCTGGCCTGGGTCATCGTGGTACCGGTCAACCCGCCTGGCCAGCCGTACACGGTGACCGTCGGCCCCAATCGCACCATGATGCAGCTGGCGCGCACCCTGGAAAACGATGGCGCCATCCGCAACCGCTGGGTGCTGGTGGCCCTGTCGCGGATGATGGGCGTGGACCGCCGCCTCAAGCCCGGCATGTACCAGTTCGGCAGCGCCACCGCCATGTGGCAGTACCTGTCGCGCTTTGGCGATGGCCACCCGGACCAGAGCAGCGTCACCATCATCGAAGGCTGGAATTTCCGCCAGTTCCGCAACGCGCTGCGCAAGGAAAGCGATCTGCGCCAGGATACTTCCGGCTGGAGCGAGCAGCGCCTGCTGGCCGAGCTGGGCATCAGCGCCACGGCAGCGGAAGGCTTGTTCTTCCCCAGCACCTATTTCTACACGCCGGGCAGCAGTGATCTGGAGGTGTACCGCCGGGCCTACCAGTCCATGCAGCAGCAACTGCAGACCGTGTGGGAGGCGCGCCGCACCGACCTGCCCTATACCTCGCCCTATGAGCTGCTGATCATGGCCAGCCTGATCGAGAAAGAAACCGCGCACGAGGAAGATCGCGGCATGGTGGCCAGCGTGTTCGTCAACCGCCTGCGGGTGGGCATGCGGCTGCAGACCGACCCGTCGGTGATCTACGGCATGGGCGAGCGCTATCGCGGCAATATCGGCAAGGCCGACCTGCGTCGCGATTCGCCGTACAACACCTACACCCGTGCCGGCCTGACGCCGACCCCCATCGCCCTGCCTGGCAGGGCATCGCTGGATGCCGCGGCCAACCCCACGCCGAGCCGCGCGCTGTACTTTGTCGCCAAGGGCGACGGCAGCGGGCAGTCGCAGTTTTCCGAGACCCTGGACGAGCACAATGCCGCCGTCCGGGAATACATCCTGAAGAAAGGCCAATGATGTCCCACGCACGCTTCATCACCCTGGAAGGTCTGGATGGCGCCGGCAAGAGCACCCATCTCACCTTTATCCGCCAGTGGCTGCAGCAGCAGGACATCGAGGCCGTGTTCACCCGCGAGCCGGGCGGCACGCCGCTGGGCGAGAAACTGCGCGAGATTCTGCTGGATATCGATACCGAGGCCACGCTGGATACCGAAACCCTGCTGATGTTCGCCAGCCGGCAGGAGTTGATCTCCACCGTGATCCGCCCGCAGCTGGCCGCCGGCCACTGGGTGGTGAGCGACCGCTTTACCGACGCCACCTTCGCCTACCAGGGCGGCGGACGCGGCGTGCCGGCCGAACGCATCGCGGTGCTGGAGCACTGGGTGCAGCAGGGCTTGCAGCCGGATCTCACCATCCTGCTGGACGTGCCGCTGGAAGTGGCGCGCGAGCGCATGTCCGGCACTCGCCTGCCGGATCGCTTCGAGCAGGAGCGCGAGGATTTTCACCAGCGCGTGCGGCAGATGTACCTGGCACGGGCGCAGGCCAATCCGCAACGCTTCCTGGTGCTGGACGCCAACCAGCCGCTGGAGGCGCTGCAGCAGCGCATCGCCGCGGCGCTGGCCGCGCTGAAGGCGGCCTGATGCGCTTCCCCTGGCAATATGCCGACTGGCAACGGTTGGCCGCGGACTTTGCGCGCCTGCCCAATGCCTGGCTGTTCACCGGCCCATCCGGTATCGGCAAGAGCGAGTTTGCTGCCGAGGTCGCCAAGGCGCTGCTGTGCGAAAACCGCCAGCCGGATCACCACGCTTGCGGCCAGTGCCAGGCCTGTCACTGGTTCGATACCGGCAACCACCCGGATTACCGTCACCTGGCGCCGGAAGTGGAGGACGAGGACGACGAGGGCAAGGAAGGCAAGGCCGCTCGCCGCAAGCTGCCGGTAATCAAGATCGACGGCGTGCGCGAGGTGATCGAATTCGCCCACCTGTCGTCGCATCGCGGCGGTCTGCGCGTGGTAGTGGTGGAGCCGGCGGAAAGCCTCAACCCGGCTGCGGCCAACGCCTTGCTGAAAGTGCTGGAAGAACCACCGGCCGACGTGGTGTTCCTGCTGGTGGCCGATGCACCGCAACGGCTGCTGCCCACCATCAAGAGCCGCTGCCGGCAGTTCCCGCTCACTGCGCCGGCCGCAGACGTGGCGCTGGCCTGGCTGCAGCAGCAGGGCATGGACAACGCCGCCAGTGAGCTGGCCTTCCATGGCGGCATGCCGGTATTTGTACATGATGCCGAGCTGGCCGCGGTGCGCGACGATTTCATTTCCAGCCTGACCCAGCTGGGCATGGGCAGCGTGCTCAGTGCCATGGAAAAGCTGGATCGCCACAAGCTGCCGCTGGCGGTGCCCTTATCCTGGCTGGGCAAGTGGCTGCATGACCTGGCCAGTTTGAAGCTGGCCGGGCAGGTTCGCTATTATCCGGACAGGCAGCCAGCGCTGGAGCGCCTGTTGCCGCGGCTGGACCTGGCGCAATTGATGCATTGCCAGCGCGAACTCAACCTGCTGCTGCCATTCGGGCAGCACACCCTGGTGACCCGTCTACAACTGGAGGCCCTGCTGATGCACTACCTGAAAGTGTTCAGCGGTAAAAACTGATGACCGATACCACTCCCGCCCGTAACGAGCCGGCTGAAGGCAAAGCCGAAGGCGCCCGCCCCGGCGTGCTGTCGCTGGCCATCAAGGAACGCAGCGCACTGTATGCCGCCTATATGCCGTTTCTGAGCTGCGGCGGCATCTTTGTGCCCACCGCCCGCAGCTACAGCCTGGGCGACGAGGTATTCCTGCTGCTGACGCTGCTAGATGACCCGCAGAAGGTGGCGGTGCAGGGCAAGGTGGTGTGGATCACCCCGGCTGCGGGCAATACCAACCGCAGCCAGGGGGTGGGCATCGAGTTTGCCGATAGCGATGCCGGCAAACATGCCCGCGACCGCATCGAAACCCTGCTGGCCGGCGCCATCAACTCCACGCGGCCAACGCATACCATGTAGTGGTGCCGATTGCATTTTCTGTTTTCACACTATCCATATTGTGTAAAATCCAATGTCATTTTTTATACACGATCTGGGCAGTAAGAAAGGGAAAGCATGAAGGTATTGGCAGGTAGCCTGCTATTGGCGATGGCAACAACCGTGTGTGCCAACGAAGTGCAGATTGATTTCGGTTATTTTGATTCCCCCAAGGACCAAGGTGAAAAATTCGTGGCAACTCTGCCGGCCAAGCTGGCGCTCAGCGGATTCTCCCTGGCCGGCAAGCGGATAGATCTGGGGGGGCAATGGCGTGTGGCCCAGAGCGGTTATGATCTGGAAGCCGTCAGGGATGGGGCGTTAAGCAGTCGCAGCGCTGCGACAGGGTACATGCTGCTGGAGAGGGAAGTTGCAGATCATGCACTGGAGCTGCTGTTTGTGAGCATGAGCCTTAGCTCACGCTATCAAGACGAAATCTTGTCGCGCTCGCCTGCATATTGTCAGCGGGATGCCCGTTATGCCTTCCAGGATATCCAGTCGGATACCACGCGCAGGGTTTCTTGCGTCGCGATTGTGCAGAGTCAGCTGCCAGAGGCGGTGCCTGCCGCTGCTGCAAACAAAGCGACCGGCCTGGCCCAATTTGTCCGCGACAACGCGATATATGCCCCTGGCAGTGAAATCTACGAGCAGGAAATGTTTCTGTCGCGCAATTCCAACCATTTCTACGTTTACCGTGCCAAGCCGGTGCTCGGCGATGGTATCGAGCCGTTCAAGCGTGAAGTGCTGCAGCTGCGCGATAATGTGCAGCAGAACTTTTTCTGATGACCTGTCATCTCTAGTTGCGGTTCACAACTGCTTGACCTTCTTCTACAATTTCGCGGGCAAACGTTGCGGCCAACTGTTGGCCGCAATTTTTTTGGAAGATGCATCATGCTGGTTGACTCCCACTGCCACATCAATTTCCCTGACCTCGCCGCGCGCATGCCGGAAGTGCTGGCCAATATGGCCGCCAACGGCGTGAGCCACGCCATGGTGATCGGGGTGAGCAAGCCCAAGTACCCGGAGGTACTGGCGCTGGCCGAGGCGCACGCCAACCTGTTCGCCACTGTGGGCATCCACCCGGATGATCCGGATGCCGAGGAGTTCAGCGAGGACGAGCTAGTAGCGCATGCCGCCCACCCCAAGGTGGTGGGCATCGGCGAGACCGGGCTGGATTACCACTGGTGCCAGGGCGATCTGGCCTGGCAGCACGAGCGCTTCGCGGTGCATATCCGCGCCGCGCGCCGTACCGGCCTGCCGCTGGTGATTCACACCCGCTCCTCCGCGCAGGATACAGTGCGCTTGATGCGCGAACATGGCGCCGACGCGGTGGGCGGGGTGATGCACTGCTTTACCGAAAGCTGGGACATTGCACGCCTGGCGCTGGACCTCGGCTTCTACATTTCGCTGTCCGGTATTGTTACCTTCAAGAACGCCGCGGTGGTGAAGGAAGTGGCGCAGAAAGTGCCGCTGGACCGCCTGCTGGTGGAAACCGATTCGCCGTATCTGGCGCCGGTGCCGTACCGTGGCAAGACCAACGAGCCGGCCTATGTGAAGCATGTGGCCGAGCATGTGGCCGAGCTGCGTGGCATGGCGTTTGAAACGTTGGCCGCAGCCACCAGCGACAACTATTTCCGCCTGTTTGCCAAGGCGCAGCGCCAGCCGGCATAGGGAGGCCGTAATGACATCGGTGCAGTGGACGGTATTGGGCTGCGGCTCCAGCAGCGGCACGCCGGCCATCGGTTGCAGCTGCGCTACCTGCAGCTCGGCCGATGTGCGTAATGTGCGCACCCGTTGTTCCGCCTATGTGCGCATCGGCGCCCAGGGGGTGCTGATCGATACCTCACCCGACTTGCGCCAGCAGGCATTGCGCGAGGGTATTACCCAGGTGGATGCGGTGCTTTACAGCCATCCGCATGCCGATCACCTCAACGGCATCGACGACCTGCGCGCCTTCTGCTATGTGAAGCGCGGGCCGATCACGCTGTACGGTAACGACTTCACGCTGGACAATATCCGTCGCCGCTTCGACTACGCGCTGGCGCCGCCGTCGCCGGTGTGGGACAAGCCAGTGCTGGTGACCGAGACGGTGAGTGCGTCGTTCCGCATCGGCGGGGTGACGGTAACGCCGATTCCGCTGCGCCACGGCGCCTGGCCCTGCCTGGGCTGGCGCATCGGCAATACTGCCTGGCTTACCGATGTATCGGAGATTCCGGACAGCAGCATCGCGCTGCTGCAGGGCTTGGATACGCTGTTCCTGGATTGCCTGCGGCCGGAGCCGTACCCGTCGCACCTGCACCTGGAAGCCTCGCTGAGCTGGGCGCAAAGGTTGGCCGCACGCCAGACCTGGCTGATTCACATGACGCACCAGCTGGAATATCACGCGCTTATGGCGCAGTGCCCGCCTGGTGTCGCCGTTGCTTATGATGGCCTGCAATTGCCGGCTACTGACCTGGAAGACTGATGGAAATCCTGTTGATTGTGCTTACCTGCGTGGTTGGGCTGGTGTTCGCCATTGCGGTGGCAATGTTTTACCTCGGCTGCCTGGGGGCCACCCTGGCGGCGTTCAATAACGGCCGCATCGTGTGGGGCAGTTTGTCGTTTTTCCTGCCGCCGCTGGCGCTGCTGTACGGCATCCGCAACAAGCAGCAAGTTGGCTGGAGCTATGGCTTCATGGTCAAGGGCGGGGCAGTGGTGGCAATACTGGCATTGCTGGCCTGGGGCGGCATGCACTTGCTGCCGGCACCGGCCAACGGCGGCGGTCAGCTGATGGAGCGTCTGCTGCCACAGCCGGCACCGCAGTAAGCCGCGGGCTCGCAGCTGCTCAGCCTTGCTGCAGCGCCTCGCGAGCCGCCGCCACCAGTGCGGCGGAGAGTTGCTCCAGCCGAGGGGCTTGTACCTTCCAGCTGTGCCAGTACAGCATCACATCCACCGGGTGCTGCGGCAGCAGATCCAGCAGACCTTCGTGGCCGCCATGTGCGGCCACTTGTACTTCCGGCAGCATGCCCCAGCCCAGCCCCAGTCGCACTGCCTGCAGGTAGGGGTCGGAGGCCGGCAGGTAGTGGCAGGGGCAGGCGGACTGTGACAGGCCGAAATGCTGCTGCAGCCAGTTGTCCTGCAGCTTGTCCTTGCGGTTGTAGATCATCACCGGCGCCTGGCGCAGCGCATCGCGTGTCACGCCAGCGGCAAAGTGGCGCTGCATGAATGCCGGCGATGCCATGGCGCGGTAGCGCATCACTCCCAGCTTCACCGTGCTGCAACCGCGCATGGCTTGTGCCTCGGTGGATACGCAGCCCACCGCCAGCCCGGCCTGCAGCAGGTTGTAGGTATGGTCCTGATCGTCCACCGTCAGCTCCAGCAAAATGCCTTTGCTGATCAGGAATGGCGCCAGTGCCGGCAGGAACCAGCTGGCCACACTGTCGGCATTCAGCGCCAGCGGCACGCTGAGCAGGGTATTGGCATCGTCGCGAAAGCTGGCTGCCAGGTCAGCCTCCAGCAGGGCGGCGCGTTGCAGATGCTGCAACAGCAGCTGGCCTTCCCGTGTCGGGCGGCAGGGGCGGCTGCGTACCAGCAGCGGCTTGCCCAGGCTTTCTTCCAGCGCGCGAATGCGCTGCGACAGCGCTGACGGCGTCACATGCAGCTGGCGGGCGGCGGCTTCCAGGCTGCCGCTGGCAATGGCGGCCTGAAAGGCCTCGCTCTGGCGCGGGTCGAGTTTCATGCTTGCGGCCAACCTTACATTAAGAAATTTTAATGATACGGCAGAAAAATTAATCTTGCTTTGTATGGCGGCGGGCTTGCGGCAAGCTGCAGGCAACGAGATACAAAAGGAGCAGGCAGATGACAAGCGTGGCATTTCTCAAGGGGCTGGGGCTGGGAGCCAGCCTGATCATGGCCATCGGTTCGCAGAACGCACACGTGCTGCGCATGGGGCTGCTGCGTCAGCATGTCGGCGCCACGGTGCTGGTGTGCATCGTGTGCGACATGCTGCTGATCGCAGCTGGCGTGGCCGGCATGGGGGTGCTGATCCAGCACAGCCCGCTGCTGCTGGAGCTGGCCCGCTGGGGCGGGGCGGCGTTCCTGTTCTGGTATGGATTGCGCGCCTGGCGCGCGGTGCTGGGCAATGACAGCCTGGCGGTGGCCGCCGGGCAGGCGCAGATTCCCTTGCGCCAGGCGCTGCTCACCGTATTGGCGATGACACTGCTCAACCCGCACGTCTACCTGGATACCGTGGTGCTGCTGGGTTCCATCGGTGGCCAGCAGCCGGCAGACAGCAGGCTGTGGTTCGCGCTGGGTGCCTGCTGCGCCTCGGCGTTGTGGTTCCTGTCGCTGGGCTATGGTGCCCGCCTGCTGGCGCCGCTGTTTGCCAAGCCGCTGTCCTGGCGCGTGCTGGATGGCGTGGTGGGCTCGGTGATGTGGAGCCTGGCGGCGGTGCTGGCGCTGTCCGGCAGTTAGTTGCCGTGTTGCCAGTGGCGCAGCTCTTCGGCGATGAAATACTCCACCAGCTGGCGATACAGTGCCTCGATCACATCGGCGGATAGCCCGGCCTGCGTGGCCCAGTCGCGGCGCTGGGCCAGCATCTGCTGCAGGCGTTGCGGTGCGCGCACCGCGTCGGCATCGCGCTTGAAGGCGGCGGCTGCTTTCACGTAGTCGAAGCGTTCGCCCAGCAGGCGGATTACCTGCTGGTCGATGTCGTCGATTCCGGAGCGGATGTCCAGCAGTGACTGGCAGTCGGCTGCCGGCAGGCGCCCGCTCATGTCGGCTGGCCCTGCAGTAGCCGCAGTCGCTGCTGGCGCTCGCTTTCCACGAAATGGCTGACGATGGTGCGATAGACCTTGGCGGTCAGCGCGGCATCGGCGCCCAACTCGCCGGACAGACGGCTGACGCGGCGCATCACCTGGTCGATGCGCTTACCGTCCTCTTCCGGCTCGGCACCTTCCTTGAAACCGGCCGCCTGCTGCACATACAGGCCGCGCTCGGCGATCAGGCTGACAATGGCGCGATCCAGGCGATCGATCTGTTCGCGCACTTCGTTCAGATTACGGCAGTCGTAGATCCATTCCATGCTGTGCTCCCGGTGTGCTTACGGCCAACCCTGGCCGGTGGTTGTTTGGCGCGGTTGCTGGTGTCTAGTAGTAGTTCAGGCCCATGGCATGTTTCACTTCCGCCAGCGTGGTGGCGGCCACATCGCGTGCCTGGCGGGTGCCGTGCTTGAGCATTTCCATTACCTGAGCCGGGTCCTTGGCGTATTCCTCGCGGCGGGCGCGGATCGGTGCCAGCAGTGCCTGCAGGCGTTCTTCCAGCTGTTTCTTGATCACGCTGTCGCCCAGGCCGCCGTGGCGGTAACGGGCCTTGAGGTCTGCCACCAGCGCACTGTCCGGCTCGAACACGTCCAGGTAGGCGAACACCACATTGCCTTCCACCTGGCCCGGGTCTTCCACGCGCAGGTGATTGGGGTCGGTGTACATCATCTTCACCGCGTGGCTGATCTCGTCGGCGCTGGCCGACAGCGGCAGCGCGTTGCCAAGCGACTTGGACATCTTGGCCTTGCCATCGATGCCCGGCAGGCGGGCGCCGGCGGCCGGCACCACCGCGCGCGACTCCACCAGCACCTCGCGGCCAACGCTGTGGTTGAAGCGGCGAACGATCTCGTTGGTCTGCTCGATCATCGGGATCTGGTCTTCGCCCACCGGCACGATGCTGGCCTTGAAGGCGGTGATGTCGGCTGCCTGCGCCGCCGGGTAGGTGAGGAAGCCGGCCGGGATGTCGCGTTCGTAGCCGCGCTGCTTGATCTCGTCCTTGATGGTGGGGTTGCGTTCCAGCCGCGACACGGTCACCAGGTTCAGGTAGTAGGACGCCAGCTCCATCAGCTCCGGCACCAGGCTCTGGATGAAGATGGTGCTCTTGGCCGGGTCGATGCCCACTGCCAGGTAGTCCAGTGCCACCTGAAGCACGTTGTCGCGCACTTTCAGATAGTTGCCCATGTTGTCGGTGAGTGCCTGGGCGTCGGCGAGCAGCAGAAACTGCTGGCAGCGATCCTGCAGGATCACGCGGTTGCGCAGCGAGCCTACGTAATGACCAAGGTGCAGCGGGCCGGTGGTGCGGTCGCCGGTGAGGATGATGTCGCTACTGCTGATGTTTGCGAGGCTGTCCATGCTGATCTCCGTTGTCTGGGAGACCGACTAGGCGCTAGGGGAGGGGACTGCTGGAAAAAATCAACCCGGGGCGCCTTTTCGGCTGCTCCCGGGTTTGCTTGTGCGTACGCAACCTGGGTGCCGCCGTCAGTGGCGCCACCAGGTAAAAAAGAAGGAGGAAGTTGCGTAGCAGGGTTTCATGCTTTTCATCTCAACACGCTTTATCGCATTGCGTCAAGCAGCAATTTCGATAGTTGGGTCTGGTTAGAAGCGGCGCACCAGATGGGCATTGTGCATGATGGTGGAGGCAATCTCCTCGATCGACATATGCGTGGTGCTGATGAACGGCACGCCATGGTGGCGGAACATCGACTCGGCTTCGTTCACCTCGCGGCGGCAGTTGTCCATACTGGCATAGCGCGAATCCGGGCGGCGCTCGGAGCGGATGTGATGCAGGCGCGACGGGTCGATGGTGAGGCCGAACATCTTCTGCTTGAACGGCAGCAGCATCTTGGGCAGCGTCGGGCTGTCCAGGTCTTCCGGCGTCAGCGGGTAGTTGGCCGCCTTGATGCCGTACTGCAGTGCCAGGTACAGGCAGGTAGGCGTCTTGCCGGAGCGGGATACGCCAACCAGGATCACGTCGGCTTCGTCCAGATCCTTCAGCTTCACGCCGTCATCGTGGTTGAGCGAGAAGTTCACCGCCTCGATGCGGTGGTCGTACTTCTCTTCATCATCCATGCCGTGCGCCTTGCCCACCGACATGGTGGCCTTTTCGCCCAGCTCGGCCTCCAGCTCGCCGATGAAGGTCTGGAAAAAGTCGATTACCAGTGCGGTCTTCACCGTCAGCGCGGCGCGTACATCCGCCTTGATGATGCTGGTGAACACCAGTGGCTTGCGATGATCGTTGGCCGCAATCTCGTCGATGCGCTGCGCCAGCTCCTGCGCTTTTTCCACCGTGTCGATGAACGGTTCGGTTTCGCGGTTGAACTCTTCGGTATCGAACTGGGTGAGCAAGGTGTTGCCGAGCGATTCGGCGGTAATGCCGGTGCGATCAGAAACAAAGAATACAGAGCGGCGGTTTGGCATGCTGTTGTCCTGCTGGGTCTTGGGGTTGTGCACTACAGTCTGTGCGTAATTGCCGCATGCGACAAGATGCAGTGCCGCCATGTGACGCCGATGTTGCCATTTCATGTAGTCGTTAAATTACATTTTTCCTTGCCCAACAATGAGATAGGATCGTGGACGGGAGTCAGGTCCGCGTTCCGGCAAGGGAAAACCCCTCGTTGTGCATTGCAAAAGTTGCTACGCAAACAAGGAGTTGTTCGGCTAGAATGCGGGCTTCCCTATCGTCCAATCCAACACAGGAAGTGAAGTGATGGCAGAGAACTACGTCATCTGGTTCGAGAAGCTGCGCATGACCGATGTCGAAAGCGTAGGCGGTAAAAACGCCTCGCTCGGCGAAATGATCAGCCAGCTTGCAAATTCCGGCGTGCGAGTGCCGGGGGGCTTTGCGACTACCGCAGACGCCTACCGCGATTTTCTTCGACACAACGGGCTTGCCGACCGGATTAACGACGCCCTAGGCAAACTGGATGTCGATGATGTGACGGAGCTGGCCAAGGTCGGCAAGCAAATCCGTCAGTGGATCATCGATACACCATTCCCGGAAAAGCTTGAAAATGACGTCAAGCAAGCTTGGGACAAAATGGTGGCCGATGCCGGCGGCGCCGATATTTCCGTAGCAGTTCGCTCCTCTGCCACCGCAGAAGACCTCCCTGATGCCTCGTTCGCGGGCCAACAAGAAACCTTCCTGAATATCCGTGGCCTTGAAAACGTCAAAGACGCCATCAAGCACGTGTTCGCTTCCCTGTATAACGATCGCGCCATCTCCTACCGCGTACACAAGGGCTTTGCCCATGACGTGGTAGCACTGTCCGCGGGTATCCAGCGCATGGTGCGCTCCGATACCGGTGCAGCCGGCGTGATGTTCACCATCGACACCGAATCCGGTTTCGAGGACGTGGTATTCGTTACCGCTTCCTACGGCCTGGGTGAGACCGTGGTGCAGGGTGCCGTGAATCCGGACGAATTCTATGTGCACAAGCCGACCCTGCAGGCAGGGCGCCCGGCTATCCTGCGCAAGACCATGGGTTCCAAGCTGATCAAGATGGAGTTCACCGACGCGTCGCAAGCCGGCCGTTCGGTACGCACCGTCGATGTCGCCCCGGAGCTCAGCAAGCAGTTCTCGATCACCGACGCCGAAGTGGCCGAACTGGCCCAATACGCGCTGATCATCGAAAAACACTACGCCCGCCCGATGGATATCGAGTGGGGCCGTGACGGTGAAGACGGCAAGCTGTACATCCTGCAGGCTCGTCCGGAAACCGTGAAGTCGCAGGAAAACCGCAAGGACACCCTGCGCCGCTACCGCCTGAACAGCAAGTCCACCGTGCTGTGCGAAGGCCGTGCCATTGGTCAGAAGATCGGCCAGGGTGTGGTTCGCACCATCAAGGACGCCTCCGAAATGGATCGCGTGCTGCCGGGCGATGTGCTGGTTACCGACATGACCGACCCGGATTGGGAACCGGTAATGAAGCGTGCCGCTGCCATCGTTACCAACCGTGGCGGCCGTACCTGCCACGCAGCGATTATCGCGCGTGAACTGGGTATTCCGGCGGTAGTAGGTTGTGGCGATGCCACCGCCGTGCTGAAGGAAGGCATGCAGGTCACCGTATCCTGCGCCGAAGGCGACACCGGCAACATCTACGACGGCCTGCTGGACGTGGAAATCATCGACCTGGAACTGGACAAGATGCCCAAGTCCCCGGTCAAGATCATGATGAACGTGGGTAACCCGGAACTGGCTTTCGACTTCGCGCAGCTGCCGAACGAAGGCGTGGGCCTGGCACGCATGGAATTCGTGATCAACCGCCAGATCGGTATCCACCCGAAAGCGCTGCTGGAGTTCGACCGCCTGCCGGCCGACCTGAAAGCCACCATCAGCGACCGCATCGCCGGTTACGCCAGCCCGGTTGACTTCTACGTCGACAAGATCGCCGAGGGCGTATCCACCTTGGCCGCAGCCTTCACCCCGAAAAAGGTCATCGTACGCATGTCCGACTTCAAGTCGAACGAGTACGCCAACCTGATCGGTGGCCAACTGTACGAGCCGCACGAAGAGAACCCGATGATCGGTTTCCGTGGTGCCGCCCGCTACGTGGCCGACAGCTTCCGCGATTGCTTCGAGCTGGAATGCCGCGCCATCAAGAAAGTGCGCGACGTAATGGGCCTCACCAACGTGGAAGTGATGATCCCGTTCGTGCGTACCCTGGCCGAAGCCGAGAAAGTCATCGAGATCCTGGCCGCCAACGGCCTGAAGCGCGGCGAAAACGGCCTGCGCCTGATCATGATGTGCGAACTGCCGACCAACGCGGTACTGGCCGAGAAGTTCCTGCAGTTCTTTGACGGCTTCTCCATCGGTTCCAACGACATGACCCAGCTCACCCTGGGCGTGGATCGTGACTCCGGGGGCCCGATTGCCGCCACCTTCGACGAGCGCAACGAAGCCGTGAAGGCCATGCTGCATATGGCTATCCAGGCTTGCCGCAAGCTCGACAAGTACGTGGGCATCTGTGGTCAGGGTCCGTCCGATCATCCGGACTTCGCCAAGTGGCTGGTAGAGGAAGGTATCGAAACCATCTCCCTCAACCCGGACACCGTGGTGGAAACCTGGCTGTACCTGGCCAAGGAACTGAACGTCTAAGGTTGGCCGCAAGGTAGCCTCCACGCCCGACAGCGCAGCGGTGTCACACCGTTGCCCGCCTGTCGGGCGTTTTTCATGGCTATTTTCATGTAGTCATGCACCAACATCCCGCAGCCCAAAAGTGCAGTGGTAAACTGCCGTCAACCGAATTTATCAATGCCTTGCGATACGAGGACCAGCATGAGCCGTATCTCCCTTTCCCGTTTCCTGATTGAAGAGCAGCGCCAGCACGGTGCCCTGCCGCCGGATCTGCGTCTGCTGATCGAAACCGTGGCCCGCGCCTGCAAGGCGATTGCCCATTCCGTCAACAAGGGCGCGCTGGCCGGCGTGCTTGGCGAAGCCGGCACCGGCAACGTACAGGGCGAAGCCCAGAAGAAGCTGGACGTGATCGCCAACGACATCCTGCTGGAAGCCAACGAGTGGGGTGGTAACCTCGGTGCCATGGCATCCGAAGAAATGGAACTGCCGCACTCCATTCCCGATCACATGCCGCGTGGCCGTTACCTGCTGATGTTCGATCCGCTGGATGGCTCCTCCAACATTGACGTCAACATCTCTGTTGGCACCATCTTCTCGGTGCTGGAAGCGCCGGAAGGCAATACCCAGCCCACCGAGCAGGACTTCCTGCAGCCGGGCAGCCGCCAGGTAGCCGCCGGTTACGCGGTGTATGGCCCGCAGAACATGCTGGTGCTCACCTTCGGGCAGGGCGTATATGGCTTCACGCTGGATCGCGAGCTGGGTTCCTGGGTGCTGACCAACCCGCGCATGCAGGTGCCGGAAACCACCAAGGAATTCGCCATCAATATGTCCAATATGCGTCACTGGGAGCCGCCGGTGCGTCGCTACATCGACGAGATGCTGGCCGGTAGCGAAGGCCCGCTGGGCAAGGACTACAACATGCGCTGGGTAGCCTCCATGGTGGCCGAAGTGCATCGCATCCTGGTACGTGGTGGTGTATTCATGTACCCGAAAGACGCGCGCGATCCGTCCAAGCCGGGCAAGCTGCGCCTGATGTACGAAGGCAACCCGATGGCCTTCATCGTCGAGCAGGCTGGTGGTGTGGCAACCAACGGTCATCAGCGTATCCTGGACATCCAGCCGACCGGCCTGCACGAGCGTGTGGCGGTATTCCTGGGTTCGCGCGAAGAAGTTGAACGCGTGACCGGCTACCACAAAGCCTGATTGCAATGGCTTTTTCGACAAAAGCTTGGCTGCGGCCAAGCTTTTTTACTTTTCAGCTGCCTTGCAGATCAAGCACTTGTCGAATTCGTTGGTCTTTTCGCGCAATTCGCTGTTGACGCAGTTCGGGCTGATGGGTATAGTTCGCCTCCTCTGCTGACGACGACACGAAACGAAGTCAGCCCGCTCTTTAACAAACCAAATAACCGATAGGTGTAAGTGCCTGGCAAGCCAGAC
>NZ_JBHRYH010000045.1:0-272613 GCF_042648905.1 Vogesella amnigena
GGCTTGCCAGGCACTTACACCTATCGGTTATTTGGTTTGTTAAAGAGCGGGCTGACTTCGTTTCGTGTCGTCGTCAGCAGAGGAGGCGAACTATACCCATCGCCCTGAACCCCGTCAACAGCGAATTGCACGAAAAGGCCAACGAATTCGACAAGTGCTTGATCTGCAAGGAAGGCGAAAAGTAAAAAAGCCCGGCTGCGCCGGGCTTAGTCGTGTATCTCTAGTTATCTAATGACTGGCTGCCGCACCTGTCATGCCGTTGCCGACCATGAAGAAGTTACCGGCCTTGGTCAGTGCGGCCAACCTGGCCGGGTCGGTTTCACCATTGATGTTGGTGATGATGAGCTTGCCGCGCCCGAGCTTGTAATCGTTGCGGAAGTCATAGAAGGCACCGATCACCGCCAGCTGCCCGGCATCGACTTCGCCGCCGAACTTGAGCAGCGCCGCGTCGACCTGGTTGTTGACGTTGAGCAGCACTCCATCGTTGACGCTGATGCCCTTGGGGATATTGATGGTCAGCAGCTCTTTGCGGATTGGTGCCTCTAGCGCGCTGTAATCACCACTGGCAGCCTGCACCGCGCCGCATACGGCATGACCGATGAACAGGAGTAACGGTGTATGCAGGTGACGTACGCCGTATTCGACCGAGCCTTCCGAGGTGGCTAGCTGGTTACCGATATTGCGCACCATGAACAGGTCATTGACCGCATCCGCGTGGAAGGCATTGCTCTGCACGCGGGAGTCGGAGCAGGTGACTACTGTGGCGCGCGGGGTCTGCTTGCTGGCAAAGCGGGCGAAATACGCTGCCGGCTTGGTGCTCATATAACGCTGATTGGCGGCC
Organism: Vogesella amnigena; assembly: GCF_042648905.1. NCBI lineage: Bacteria > Pseudomonadati > Pseudomonadota > Betaproteobacteria > Neisseriales > Chromobacteriaceae > Vogesella > Vogesella amnigena. The sequence goes on from NZ_JBHRYH010000045.1 coordinate 842, forward strand.
AGCATGGCCTTGACCAAGCCCTGGACCGGGCCGAGTTCATCCTGATGGCTGTGGGCACTGCTGGGCGGCTTCTTGCTGGCTTTGCTGCGGATAACCTTTTGTGCGCTGCTGGCCATGCTGCTGGTGAGCACCCGGCTTTTATTGCTGACCGACGTGCTGTGGTCGGCTGGCGTCAGCGGATGAATGGAAGGGGCAAGCTGCTCGGTCTTGGCTGGGACTACCGGCTTGGCGGTGGCTGGCTCATTGGCCATGACCTGGCTTGCGGCCAGTGCCAGCAGACCGGCATACGGTAATAGCTTATGCATGAATTCCCCTTGCGATAACTGGTTTGGCGTTTTGCTTAATATCGGCAATGGCGCGGAAAACTCAATTTTTCCGCCGCCAGCGCTGCGGCCAACCCTTGAACTGGCTGATGAACACGCCTAGCAGCACCAGCCCGGCGGCCAGCCACTGTGTGCCGGTCATGCGCTCGTTCAGCATCACGGCGGCCATACCCAGAGTGAACACCGGTATCAGGTTGATGAAGGAACCGGCCAGCGCCACCGGCACCTTGCTGACACCCCAGGTATACAGGCCATAGGCACCCAGGCTGATGCAGACGCCCAGGTACAGTACCCAGGCCATGGCTTCAAGCGGGTAGTGGCTGGGCCATTGTGCCCATGGCGTCAGCAGGATGGCGCCAAACCAGACCGAGCCCAGCACCGTCTGGGTGGCAGTAATGGCCAGCGCCGAGAAGCGGGTGGACAGTTTCTTGGCGATCAGCACATAGCCACTGGCACATACCATGGCCAGGAACTCCAGGAAGTTGCCCAGTACCGGTGCCGGGGCGGCTTCGCTCGCTTCGCTACCGCCGGTCAGCCAGATCACGCCGCCTACCGACATGGCCAGCCCCAGCCACACCAGCGAGGACTGCCGGTCACGCAACAGGAAGTGCGCCCCTACCGCCACCAGCAATGGCAGGGTGGCGGTAATCATGCTGGCTTGGGAGGCACTGGTATTCAGTAGCGCCGTTGCCTCGAACAGGAAATACAGGCAAGGCTCGCACAAGCCCATCAGCAACAGCCACTTCCAGTCTCCCGGGCGGTATTTCCAGCGTTCCGCACGACCCATGAAAAACGGCAGCATGCAGATGGTGGCGATGATCATGCGACAGAACAGCACGAATACCGGATCAAACACGGCAAACACGATCTTGAGCGCGATAAACGAACTGGCCCACAACAACATTGCCAGTGTCAGCGCAAGGTAAGGCAACATGAATACTCCAAAAATGGTACAGCGGCCCGCATGGTGAACCAGGCCGGCCCGCAGCGTCAAAGCTTGTGGCCCGGATCTGGTCGCTGGATGGCCTTGCGCCGAACATCGACGGGCAGTAACAACTACTCTGGGGGAAACGATGGAAACCGTGGATTGCGTGGTGATTGGCGCGGGCGTGGTGGGGCTGGCCTGCGCACGAGCGCTGGCCATGGCCGGCCGCGAGGTGGTGATCGTGGAACGGGAAAACGCCATTGGCCAGCACACCAGCAGTCGCAACAGCGAGGTGATTCACGCTGGTATCTATTACCCGCCAGGCAGCCTGAAAGCACAGCTATGCGTGGCGGGAAAGTCCATGCTGTATCGCTACTGCGAGCAGCGCGGGGTTGCGCTGCAGCGCATCGGCAAGCTGCTGGTAGCGGTTGATGCCGCCGACAGCGCGCGTCTGGCCGCGCTGCAACGGCAGGCTGCGGCCAACGGGGTGGCGGATCTGCAGTGGCTGGATACGGCCGCGCTACAGCAGCACGAACCTGCCTTGCAGGCGCATAGTGCCCTGCTGTCGCCATCCACCGGCATTATCGACAGCCACGCTCTGCTGCAGGCGCTGCTGGCGGATGCTAGCCAGGCTGGCGCCCAGCTGGCACTGGCATCACCGATTCAGTCGGGCGTGGCAGACAGCAATGGCATCGTGCTGCAGCTGGCGGATGACTACCGGGTGCACGCCCGATTGGTAATCAATGCTGCCGGTCTGTGGGCGCCGCAGCTTGCCGCAGCGATTCACGGTGTTCCACGTGAAACCATTCCGCAAGCCTATTACGCCCGTGGCGCATATTTTGCGCTGCAAGGCCGTAATCCGTTTTCCCGGCTGATCTATCCGCTGCCGGAGGCTGGCGGCCTGGGTACGCACCTGACACTGGATCTGGCCGGACAGGCCAGGTTTGGTCCTGATGTGGAGTGGATAGCGGAGGTGGATTACCAGCTGAATCCGCAACGAGCGGAGCAGTTCTATCGCAGCATCCGCCGCTGGTGGCCGCAGTTACCGGACGACTCGCTGGCAGCCGCCTATTGCGGGGTACGCCCCAAGATTGCCGGGCCAGGCATGGCCGATGCCGATTTTCTGATTCAGGGCGCTGAGCAGCATGGGGTGCCGGGGCTGATCAACCTGTACGGTATCGAATCCCCCGGGCTGACCGCCAGCCTTGCCATTGCCGAATATGTGCGGGAACAGCTGTACCACGGGAACTGACACCGAGCCGCGCTATGGCTGCGGCTCGCTCTGGTAGCGGCGGAAAATGGCATCGTAGCGGCCATCTAGCTTCAAGCGGCGCAAGCCGGCTTCATAACGCTGGCGCAATGCCGGTACGCGCCACAACACCGTTGCTTCCTTTGGCGCCAACAGCGGGTAGAAAGTCACTGGCGACGAAGCTTCGGCGCCCAGCTTGCGGCGATACCACTCGAAAATCAGCCGATCGATGAAGATGGCGTCGCAGCGCCCCAGATACAGCGCCCGTACCTGGTTGAGTTGCAGTGCCTGCTCGCTGTAGTTGCCGTTGGCAATCGCCAGTACTGCATCGTACTGGGCCGGCACATCCACCTGGGCGCCCTCCCAGGCAATCACCCGCAAGGGCTGCAGATCGGCCAGGGCGTTCAACTGCAGCTGGCGCCGCTGCAGTGCCACCACCATATTGTCGAAGCTGTGCAGTGCTTTGCCCGATGTTCCCGGCAGCTGGTAATCATGCTGCATCACCGGCGTGACATCGTACAAGGCGTCAACCTCACCACGGCGGTAGGCATTGATGCGGCGTGAAAACGGATAAAACACCGGCTCTATCTGCACATTCTCGCTGCGCATCGCCTCGGTCAACAGCTCCACGGCAATACCGGCACGGTGATCGGCATTGACCCACGGCGGAATGCTTTCATAGAAACCCACTTTGACCATGGTGGCGGCACTGGCTGTCAGCCCCCACAGCAGCAGCGTGAGCGGAATACAACGGGCAATCTTCAATCGAAACTCACTGAACTCGACAACACTTCTACAGTATCGCCCAGTTTCAGCGTACCGCTGTTGCGGGCGATCAGATTCACGCCAAAGCACACGCCCTCCGGCAGGCGCCGGTAAGCCATCAGCGTGGCCAGCGGCTGCTTGTCCGGGTGTGGCACAGCGGTCTGCGGGTCGATGGTGGTGAAAATGCAGCGGGTGCAGCGGCTGGCCACCTCGAACTCCACCTCGCCGATGCGGATGTACTGCCACTCATCTTCCTCGAAGGCGTAGGCATCGTTTACCACCAGATTGGGGCGGAACTGGCGCATGTCCACCGGCGTGGCCAGTCGCTGGTTGAGATCGGCCAGCGAGGCTTCGCTGATCAGCAGGAATGGCGCACCGTCGGCAAACGACAGCGGCAACTCGCTGTCCTTGTAGCGGCGGGTTGTCTGCCCCAGCCACAGCAGCCGTACCGGCTCACCCAGGTAACGGCTGAACCAGTCATCCGCCGCCGCATCGCCAGCCAGCGCGGTGAACTCGGATTTCCACACCTGGGCACGATGCGGCTGCTGGAACGCACTGCAGTGTGCCAGTAGCGGCGGCATGCCCGGCGCGCCGAACTGCCATTGCTCGCCGGACACGTTGGCCGCATCAACCTGTACCAGCCGGTGATGGGTACGCGCGGTGATCTGGCTGCCATCCGGCCGCACCAGCAGCCATACCCGGTCCCCGGCCAGCCCCTGCAGGGTTACCTCGGCCTGGCCGACGGCAATGCCGCGGCAGGATTTGAGCGGATGTAGGTACAACTGACTGAGTTCCATGCCCTGCCCCTTCTGATAAGAACCGCTAAATCAAAACGCCGTACGAAGCGGCGATTATCGCATCACGTCGCCACACGATATGACAAAAAACTTGGTTATAGAAATTCTTGGGCGGTCTATTAATTGATGGATATTTAAGCACTTACACAAACCTGACCAAGCAGTATCTACAGAATCAACACCCCATTATTTAGCACGCGCGGGAGCACACACATGTTCAACCATAAACTGAAGCAGGAACTACAGCAGTTGCACCAGCAACTGGAGCGCAAGCAGGCCATCGCTGACGCGCTGGATCGTTCCATGGCCTGCGTATATTTCGACCTGGAACACCGGGTGATCGATGCCAACCAGAACTTTCTGTCCGTGATGGGCTATGCCAACGTGACAGACATTCGCGGCAAACCTCACAGCCTGTTCTGCGAGCAGCGTTTTGCCGCCAGCAACGAGTACCAGCATTTCTGGGCACAACTGGCCCGTGGCGAATTCTTTCAGGGCCGTGTAAAGCGAGTGACTGCACGTGGCCAGAATATCTGGCTGCAGGCCAGCTACAACCCGGTGCTGGACGAGCTAGGCAAGGTGAGCGGTTATGTGAAATTCGCCACCGACATTACCGAACGGGTACAGGAAGCAAACCATAACAAAGCCATTCTTCAAGCCATTAATCGCGCCATGGCCACCATTGAGTTCACGCCCAATGGCCAGATCATCGATGCCAATGACAACTTCCTGCAAACCATGGGTTATCGGCTGGATGAGCTGCGCGGCCAGCATCACCACTCGCTGTGTGAACGCAGCTATGTCGACAGCCCGGAGTACCAGCAGCTATGGCACCGCCTGCAACGCGGCGAGTTCTTCGCCGGGCGCATCAGCCGCCTGCACCACGATGGCAGCGCCGTGTGGCTGGAAGCCAGTTACAACCCAGTGCTGGACGAGGATGGCAAGGTCATCAGCGTGATCAAGTTCGCCACCAATATCACCCACCAGATGCAGCAGATCCAGCAAGAGCGCGATTCGGCACTGTTCGCCTATACCTCCTCGCAGCAGACGCTTAGCTGGTCCGATACCGGCGTGGAAGGCATACGCCAGAGCGTGGGGGAAATCCAGCAAATGGCCGGCAGCATCGAGTCGGCCAGTCAGAATGTGCAGACCCTGGGCGAGCGCTCGCAGCAGATCACCAGCATCGTGCAGACCATCAAGGATATTGCCGACCAGACCAACCTGCTGGCGCTGAATGCCGCCATCGAGGCGGCACGCGCCGGCGAAACCGGCCGCGGCTTTGCCGTGGTGGCCGACGAGGTGCGCAAGCTGGCCGAACGTACCGCCAGCTCCACTGCGGAAATCGCCGGCATGGTTGGAGATATCCAGCACCAGACGTCCACCGCCGTCAGCAGCATGGATTTGCTGCTGAACCAGGCACAGCGCAGCGTGACGCTGATTCGCGATGCCGGCACCACCATTGGCCAGATCCGCGAAGGCGCCCAGGCGGTGGTCGATGCCATCGGACGTTTTGCCAACCTCAAGACCTGATCAGCAAGCCGCGGCCAACCCTGTCAGCCAGCTCACCGCGCGGCCATTGCTGCCGTAGATTCGCTGCGGGATGATGCTGGCGCACCGCGCCGGGCGACTGCTGTCGCCATTGGCTGAAAAATCTGCCAGCAGATGCGCCAGATAGCGGCAGCACTTGGCGGCTGCGCAGCCATAACTCCGCAGCTACGGCCTGCCTGGCTTCGGCACCTCCTTGCAGCCGATAGCATTGAAACCGATATCCTTCTGGACCTTCAGCCAGCCCGCATCACAGGGCAGTTTCGCCAGAGCGGCATCTATCAGCCGGAACAGCTCCGGATTGCCCTTGCCAACCAGGATGCGGCGCTGAAACGCGGGCGACTCCGGTACCGGCAAGGCGGAAAAATCGGCAGTCTGCAGTTCTGGCCGCGCACGCAGGTAGAGAAAAAACAGGCTGTTCATCTGGGTAAAGTCGGCACGCCGCAGCGCCACCATGTGCAGATTACTCAACTCGCTACTGGTGATTTCCACCGGCAGCTCTCCTGAGGTAACCATCGCGTCCAGCTTGCCATAGCGGTGGCCGAGCACCTGGGCAAAGGTCTTGCCCTTCAGCTCTGTCAGTGTCTTGATGGCCGCCATCTCGCCCCGACGGAACACCAGCACGTTGTAGTCCTCGAACAGCGGGCGCGTCCACAGAAAGCGCGTCATCTCCGGGTCATCGACAAACTGTGGGGCCATCAGCATTACCACGCCGTCGAAGGCACGACCGCGCGTCAGGTAGGCTAGGCGCAGCCTTTCGCGTGGCAGATTGAATAGCTCGAAGCGGTATTTGCCTTGCAGCTGCGTATTCAGAAAACGCAACAAAGCCGGTGCAATGCCGGCCGACTCATTGATGACAAACGGCGGCCCCTGGTAAGTGTTGAACATCGTTACCGTTCGCACAGCAGCCGATGCCGGGCCAGCAGCCACCCAGCACATCGCCAGCAGGCAGGCAAACTGGTGCAGACATGCCACCTGGAACCAGCGCTGCAACATCGCAATCTCCCAACGAAACCAGCAACATCCATGCCGCAGAGCCTTGGCAAGGCAAACAACTGTCTCGTAGAAAGATAGACCGTTTTGGGCTGCAGGCAGGCTAGACTGCAGCGCCGCCACAAGGTTGGCCGCAAGCCGGATTCAGTCGCTTGCCTCCTCCTGCAGGCCGAAGAACACGCTGGGTACCACGCCAAACTGGCGGCGGAACATGGCGGTGAAGGCACTGGGGCTGGCATAGCCGGCATCCAGTGCCACATCTAGCACCCGCGTGCCGGCGGCCAGCTGCGCCAGCGCGTGCATCAGCCGCGCCTGTCGCCGCCAGGCGCCAAAGTTCATGCCGGTGGCGCGCTGGAAGCGGCGCTGCAGCGTGCGCACATCCACCCCCAGCCAGGCCGCCCAGTCATCGCTGCTGCGGGTATCGTCCGGCTGCGCCTGCAGCGCGCGGCACAGCGGCGCCAGCAAATCGTCGTCCGGCGTAGGCAGCGCCAGCGGCAGGGTTTCCAGCACCTCCACCTCTTCCAGCAGCAAGGCCAGCAAGCGCGCGGCGCGGGTGCCGGGCAACACCGGCGGCGGGCAGCGCACCGCTGCCAGCAACAGCTCGCGCCACAACGGCGTTACCGCCAGCACACAGCATTGCTGCGGCATGCCGGCCAGCGCCGGCTGCTGCACGTAGACGCTGCGCATCTGCGCCGGGCTCAGCATGTGTACCTCGTGCCAGTGGCCGGGCGGAATATAGATGGCGCGCGTCGGCGGCACGATCCATTGCCCGCGCGCGGTAATCACCCGCATTACTCCGGCATTGCCATAGATCAGCTGCGCGGTGCTGTGAGTATGGCGCGGGGTGGCATGGCCGGCCGGGTAGTCCTGCGCCTTGCCTATCATCAGCGTGTCGCTGGTGAGCAGCGGCGGCTCGATCATCTCGATCTCTGCGCTCATGCCGTTTTCTCGATAGTTGATGCCATGTTCGCGTGAGACTGGCAGATGCCAACATTCTAGGATGGCGTAATACCTACCCACAAGGAGTGCATCGTGCAAGCTACCCTGTCCACCCCCGCGGCAACGGCCACCAGCCCGCGCTGGCGGGTCATCGGCGCCGTGAGCGTCGCGCACTATCTTAATGACCTGATGCAATCGCTGATCCTGGCCATCTACCCGCTGCTGAAAGGTACATACGCGCTGAGCTTCGCGCAGATCGGCCTGATGACGCTGACCTACCAGTGCACCGCCTCGCTGCTGCAACCGCTGGTGGGCATGCTTACCGACCGCAAGCCGCAGCCGCGCGCGCTGGTACTGGGCATGGCCGCCACCCTGTGCGGCTTGCTGTTACTGTCGCAGGCCACACAGTTCGGCTGGCTGCTGCTGGCCGCCGCACTGGTGGGCACCGGCTCGTCGATCTTCCACCCCGAATCGTCACGCGTGGTGCGCCTGGCCGCCGCCGGACGCAAGGGCCTGGCGCAGTCACTGTTCCAGGTCGGCGGCAACGGCGGCACCGCCACCGGCCCGCTGCTGGCGATGCTGATCATTCTCCCCAACGGCCAGCACAGCCTGGCCTGGTTCGCCAGCCTCACCATGCTGGCCATGCTGGTGCTGTGGCAGGTGGGCAACTGGTATGGCGCACAACTGGGCGGGGCTGGCGGCCGCAGCGCATCCAGCGCCGCCGCACCGCTGCCGCCGGCACAGACGCGCAAAACGCTGGCAGTGCTGATGGCGCTGGTGGTGACCAAGTACACCTATATGGCCTGCCTGCACAGCTACTTCACCTTCTACCTGATCGAACGCTTCGCCATGACCACCGCCGATGCGCAGCTTTACCTGTTCGCCTTCCTGCTGGCGGTGGCCAGCGGCACGGTGCTGGGCGGCCCGCTGGGCGACCGTATCGGCCGCCGCCGGGTGATCTGGTTTTCCATCTTCGGCAGCGCGCCGTTCGCACTGGCCCTGCCCTACGCCGACCAGCACACCACGCTGGCGCTGGTGGTGCTGATCGGGCTGATCCTGTCATCGGCGTTTTCCGCCATCCTGGTGTACGCACAGGAGCTGATGCCGCAGCGGGTGGGCATGATCTCCGGCCTGTTCTTCGGCCTCGCCTTCGGCGTGGCCGGCCTGGGCGCGGCGCTGATCGGCCAGCTGGCCGACCACTTCGGCCTGCAGGCGGTGTACCAGTGGTGCGCGTGGATACCGCTCACCGGCATCGTCGCCGCGCTGCTGCCGGAGCTGCGCAAACGCTGATACCGGTTTAGTAGTGACGATGAAAAAGGTTGGCCGCAAACCTTCACCGGCTTGCGGCCAACCTTTTTGCGATTAACCTGTCGCCGAATCAGCGCATAAATGCGCCCCCGGATGCGCCTCTGGCTTATCCAGGCTACCTGATGGTGGACACGCTGTGCTTTGCCCACCCGTGCTACAGCAGCAAAGAGCCAACCCATATGAGCCAGCTATTTTTCTTGAAAACACCCTCGTTTTGTCGAAGCCTTCTTCAGGGATTATTCTGCGGATCGCCAGGCAAACGCTCGAGACTGGCTTCATTGTCAAAATCCGGACGTATGCGGTAAGTCACACCCTTACTCCGGCAACGGAATTCAAAATCTTTTTTCTCACATTTCAAATCCGGTTGCGCGAAATTCTTAAACAGCGTGGGCCGACTGCCGTACAACATGAACAGCAGGTCTTGCCCGATGCGCCCTATTTCCACCTTCTGCTGACTGGTGACGCTGCAAGAGAACGTCCCTTTAACGCAAGGGATGTCCAGCCAGACTATGTCAGACAGCACCATCAAGGGAAACGACCAGCTCTCGATGTACAAGTGACGGCTGTCGCGCGCAAACGAGTAGCTGCTCCAGCGATCTTCTTCTCCGGGAAACAGCACTTCGAAGGTCGCCGGATCTGCCCCATCGATTTTGTCCGAATTCAGATAAACGGATTGACTATCCATGGCATATCTCATCAGGCGTTCGCGTTGCCAGGATTGCAGCGTTTTTTTTGATGTATTTGCAAGGCGGAAGTTGGCCGCGTCGTTACTCACCAGCCAGAAATTTCTCGTTTCATAGGTCGTATGTATCTGCAAGGACGAAGGCAGGTAGCACACTGGGTCCAGCATCTGCCCCATTGCACCAACACCTTTACCACTGCATGGGCTGTGGCGTTCGGACTGGAAGGAGGTCCAGTACACCTTGCCGTCGAGGATCAGATAATAATCGCCGACGTTATGCGATATCCCTTCCAGACGGCGACAAGTACCGACGAAGCGATAGTCCTTGTCAATGTTACTCAGCGCTACGCTTTGCTTGTACCAGTGCTCTTCGCACTGGCGCTTTTCAAAAGCAGTGGCATCTGATGCAGCCAGGTACGCTGTAAGACATACGATCAGCGATAAGACAGCCCTGTAATTCATGGCAAAATCCTTAATAAAAATGAGTAACTAAGAGGCAACTGAACATCTGCGCTCACAATTCCCAGACGGACTTATTCCATACATACCATTTGCGGCTTGCCCACACTGTAAAGCACGTTGGGCTGAGCTTGCGAAGCCCAACGTTTACCGCGCCCTATTCATCCAATTCCAGCATTACCCTCATCCCACCCCAATCCGCCGGCAAAAGCCCCAGCCGCACATAGCGGTGAAAACTTGAAAACGCCCAATCGGCGACGCACTTTACATGCCCATGCTTGACCGGGTTGTAAATGACGGCTGCGGGTTTGTCTTACCGCCTGTCGTAGATTGTCGATATGGCGTGTCAGGTAATCCTGCTAGCGATCGGCCAGATTGACGGTGAAAAACCATGTGCCACCCGCTACAGTGGATCGCCGATAACGCATGCCTGCCTCCGTGCCCTGTGCGGTGAGTGTTGGGCTTCGCTGCGCTCAGCACCAACCTACAAGCCATCATCATATTGTTCCGTCATGACAAAAGGGCAAGCCTCGCGGCTTGCCCTTGTTGTTGTCCTGCCTGACCAACGTTCCACAGCGTGGCGGAACGCCCCGTTGCCGGGGCTTCTGCCCTACCAGTGTTGGCCGCAGTCCTTCCCCTGTTGTTATCCGCTTACAGCGACGGCAGCAGGCCGTCGATGGCGTAGCGGTTGTACTCGGCACGCTGGATCAGCGCGGCGGCCTTCTGGATGTCCGGCGCGAAGTAGCGGTCCTTGTCGTAGAACGGCACTTCGGCGCGCAGGGTGGCCTTGGCGGCTTCCAGCGCTTCGGCAGCCTTGTTCGGGGCGCGGAAGTCCACGCCCTGGCAGGCGGCCAGCAGTTCCACGGCCAGGATACCGGCAGTGTTGTCGGCCATGTCGCGCAGGCGGCGGCCGGCGAAGGTGGCCATGGACACGTGGTCTTCCTGGTTGGCGGAGGTCGGCAGGCTGTCTACGGACGCCGGGTGCGCCAGCGACTTGTTCTCGGAGGCCAGGGCCGCGCCGGTTACCTGGGCGATCATGAAGCCGGAGTTCACACCACCGTTGTTCACCAGGAACGGGGGCAGCTTGGACAGGTTGCTGTCGATCAGCAGTGCCATGCGGCGTTCGGACAGCGAGCCGATTTCGGCAATGGCCAGCGCCAGGTTGTCGGCGGCGAAGGCTACCGGCTCGGCGTGGAAGTTGCCGCCGGACAGGATGTCGTTGTCGGCGGAGAACACCAGCGGGTTGTCGGATACCGAGTTGGCTTCCACCAGCAGCACTTCCGATGCCTGACGGATCTGGGTCAGGCAGGCGCCCATTACCTGCGGCTGACAGCGCAGGCTGTACGGGTCCTGCACCTTGCCGCAGTCGGCGTGGGAGTCGGCAATCTGGCTACCTTTGCCCAGCAGTGCGCGGTATTGCGCAGCGGCGTCGATCTGGCCCTTGTGGCCGCGAACCTGGTGGATGCGGTCGTCGAACGGGGTGCGGCTGCCCTGGGCGGCTTCCACCGACATGGCACCGGCCACGGAAGCGGCTACATACAAGTCTTCAGCGGCGAACATGCCTTCCAGCGCGAAGGCGGTGGATGCCTGGGTGCCGTTCAGCAGCGCCAGACCTTCTTTCGGTGCCAGGGTGATCGGCTCCAGGCCGGCGGCGCGCATTGCGTCGCCACCATGTACGCGCTCGCCGTTCACGAAGGCTTCGCCTTCACCGATCAGCACCGCGCTCATGTGCGACAGCGGAGCCAGGTCACCGGAGGCGCCCACGGAGCCCTTCTGCGGAATCACCGGGTAGATGCCCTTGTTGAACAGGGTGATCATCGCGTCCAGCACCAGGCGGCGGATGCCGGAGAAGCCGCGGGACAACGAGTTGATCTTCAGCGCCATCACCAAGCGCACGGTGGAATCCTTCATCGGCTCGCCGATGCCGGCAGCGTGCGACAGCACGATGGAACGCTGCAGCAGTTCCAGCTCGTCCGGGGCAATCTTGGTGTTGGCCAGCAGGCCGAAACCGGTGTTGATGCCGTATACGGTGCGGTTTTCCGCCAGCACGCGCGCCACGGTGGCGGCGGAGGCGTCGATGGCGGCGTGGGCGGCCGGGTCCAGCTGGATCTGCACGGAAGCGTCACGGGCGATCAGGCGCAGTTGGGCCAGCGACAGCTTGCCCGGGGTAATGGTGATGGTGGTCATGATGGATACCTTTTGTCGGCCACGAAAACCACGGAAAAACACGAAAAACCCTTTTTTAGCCACGGAATACACGGAAGAACACAGAAAAAACTGGATCAAACCGGTTGCAGTCGCCTGCTGTGGATTCTGTGGCTAACAAAAAATCAGTCCGTGTCCTTTCGTGGTTTTCGTGGCTAAAAAACAATGACTGCCTGCGGCCAACCCTGGCCGCAGGCTAGCCGGATGGATTACTTGATCATCGGCAGCTTGAGGCCGAAGCGCTTGGCGGCGGCAATGGCTTGCTCGTAGCCGGCGTCGGCATGGCGCATCACGCCGGAGCCGCAGTCGTTCACCAGCACGCGGGCCAGGCGCTCGGCGGCGGCGTCGGTGCCGTCAGCCACGATTACCATGCCGGAGTGCTGCGAGTAGCCCATGCCTACGCCGCCACCGTGGTGCAGCGATACCCAGCTGGCGCCGCCGGCGGTGTTCAGCAGCGCGTTCAGCAGCGGCCAGTCGGATACGGCATCGGTGCCGTCCTTCATGGCTTCGGTTTCGCGGTTCGGGCTGGCTACCGAGCCGGTGTCCAGGTGGTCGCGGCCGATCACGATCGGGGCCTTCAGCTCGCCGTTCTTCACCATTTCGTTGAAGGCCAGGCCAGCCAGGTGGCGCTCGCCCAGACCCAGCCAGCAGATACGTGCCGGCAGACCCTGGAAGCTGATGCGCTCACGCGCCATGTCCAGCCAGCGGTGGGTGTGCTTGTTGTCCGGGAACAGTTCCTTGATCTTGGCGTCGGTCTTGTAGATGTCTTCCGGGTCGCCGGACAGTGCCACCCAGCGGAACGGGCCCTTGCCTTCGCAGAACAGCGGGCGGATGTAAGCCGGTACGAAACCCGGGAAGTCGAAGGCGTTAGTCACGCCCTTGTCGAACGCTACCTGGCGGATGTTGTTGCCGTAGTCCACGGTCGGGATGCCCATGGCCTGGAAGTCCAGCATCGCCTGTACGTGTACGGCGCAGCTCTGTGCGGCTTCGTCGGTGAGGCGGGCGTGTTGTTCCGGCTTGGTTTGCGCGGTTTTCCACTGCTCGACGGTCCAGCCGATCGGCAGGTAGCCGTTGATCAGGTCGTGAGCGGAGGTCTGGTCGGTTACCAGGTCCGGCTTGATGCCACCGGCCTTGGCGCGTTTTACCAGCTCCGGCAGGATTTCGGCAGCGTTGCCCAGCAGCGCGATGGACACGGCTTCCTTGCGTGCGGTGTGGTACTTGATCAGTTCCAGCGCGTCATCGATGTCCTTGGCCTGCTTGTCCACGTAGCGGGTGCGCAGACGGAAGTCGATGCTGCTCTGCTGGCATTCGATGTTCAGCGAGCAGGCACCAGCCAGGGTAGCGGCCAGCGGCTGTGCGCCACCCATGCCGCCCAGGCCGGCGGTGAGGATCCACTTGCCGGACAGGTCGTTGTTGTAGTGCTGGCGGCCGGCTTCAACGAAGGTCTCGAAGGTGCCCTGTACGATTCCCTGCGAGCCGATGTAGATCCAGCTGCCGGCGGTCATCTGGCCGTACATGAACAGGCCCTTGCGGTCCAGTTCGTTGAAGTGTTCCCAGTTACCCCATTTCGGTACCAGGTTGGAGTTGGCGATCAGCACGCGCGGGGCGTTGGCGTGGGTCTTGAACACGCCTACCGGCTTGCCGGATTGCACCAGCAGGGTTTCGTCTTCATTCAGGTCTTTCAGGCTGGCCAGAATCTGGTCATAGCACTCCCAGTTACGTGCCGCGCGACCGATACCACCGTACACCACCAGCGCCTGCGGGTTTTCCGCCACGTCCGGGTCGAGGTTGTTCTGGATCATGCGGTAGGCCGCTTCGGCGATCCAGTTCTTGCAGTTCAGTTCGGCGCCACGGGGGGCATGGATAACGCGGGTGGCGTCAAAACGCGGGTCAGTCATGGGAGTGCTCCTAAATGGGTTGTGCTCTGTCAGGTGTTGTTCACTGCTTACGCCACCAGCGGCTGCAGTCCGCCGGCGGTATCCGTTCAGCGCCGCAGCTGGCGCGTGATCGACCACGCCAGCCGGGCCGCCGCTTTGGCGCCGTGGCTGTCCTGATCGAAGGTCGGGTTGAATTCCACCAGGTCGGCGCCGATCAGCTTGCCGCTTCTGGCGATCTTGGATACCAGCGCTTCCACCACGCTGATATCCACGCCGTAGCCGGCCGGGGCGGATACCGCCGGCATCTGTGCCGCCGGCAGTACGTCCAGGTCGATGGTGAGGTAGACCACATCCACGCTATCCACGAACTCGGCCAGCTGGTGGCGGGCATCGGCCAGCTGCCAGGCGGTCATGTCGCTGTCCAGCCGCCATTCGGCGCCAAGCTTGGCCGCGGATTCGAACAGCGCGCGGGTGTTGGCGGTTTCCGCCACGCCCAGGCACAGGTAGCGGAAGCTCTGGCCGCGACGGGTGCATTCGGCGGCAATCTGCGCGAACGGGGTGCCGCTGGTGGCTTCTGCTGCGCTGCGCAGGTCGAAGTGGGCGTCGAAGTTCACGATGCCGATGCGCTTGCCGTGGTGGGCATTGGCCAGGCCCAGCCAGTGGCCGTAGGCAGTTTCGTGGCCGCCCCCCAGTACCAGCGGCAGGTGGCCGGCTTGCACGATGGCGGTCACCGCTGCGGCCAACCTTTGATGCGCGGCATCCAGGTCGCCGTCGTCGCAGTTCACGGTGCCGGCGTCGTACAGCGGCAGCGTCGGGTGCCAGGCCAGGTTGGCCAGCGCCTTGCGCAGGGCCAGCGGGCCGGCCACGGCGCCGGTACGGCCCTGGTTGCGGCGCACGCCTTCGTCGCAGGCAAAGCCGAGGATGGCGATGCCCGGAGCCACGCCGGCAGCCAGCGGCTGCACTACCTGGTGCCAACGGCGGGCCAGCTCGCCCTCGGCGCCATCAATGCGCCCGGTCCACATGCTCATGTCGATAGTCATTGCTTAACCCTCGTGCTGCACTACGCCACGGAACACGCGGCGGGTCAGCGGATTGGTGCCGAGGCCGTACACGATCTCGGCAGGATGTTCGATGTCCCATACCAGCAGGTCTGCTACGCAGCCAACGGCAAGGCGACCATGGCTGGCACCGCGGCCCAGCGCCTGCGCGGCGTGGCGGGTGGTGCCCAGTACCGCTTCTTCCGGCGTCAGGCCGAACAGCACACAGGCCTGGTTCATGGCCAGCCGGATGGAGGCGAACGGGCTGGTGCCCGGGTTCAGGTCGGTGGATACCGCCATGGCCACACCGGCCGCGCGCAGTTTGTCCACCGGCGGTTTCTGCGTTTCGCGCAGGAAGTAGTACGCACCCGGCAGCAGCACGGCCACGGTGCCGGATTTGGCCAATGCGGCTACGCCGGCATCGTCCAGGAATTCGATATGGTCGGCGGACAGGCCGCCGAACTCGGCCACCAGTTCTGCGCCATGCAGGTTGGACAGCTGCTCCACGTGGCCTTTCACCTGCAGGCCATGCTCGCGGGCGGCGTCGAATACCTGGCGGGTTTGCGCCGGGCTGAAGCCCACGCCTTCGCAGAACACATCCACCGCCTCGGCCAGGCCTTCCTGCGCGGCGGCGGGGATGATTACCTCGCACACGTGGCGAATGTAGCCATCGGCATTGCCGGAAAACTCCGGCGGTAGCGCATGGGCGGACAGCAAGGTGGTGGACACTTCCACCGGCAGTGCGGCTTCCAGCCGGCGCGCGGCGCGCAGCTGCTTGAGTTCGTCCGCCAAGGTCAGGCCGTAACCGGACTTCATCTCGATGGTGGTAACGCCTTCCTTCATCAGCGCCTTCAGGCGCGGCAGGCTCACCAGTGCCAGCTCGTCTTCGTCCAGGCCACGGGTGGCGCGCACTGTGGAGATGATGCCGCCGCCTTCGGCCGCGATCTGCTGGTAAGGCACGCCAGTGAGGCGCTTTTCCCATTCCGCGGCGCGGTTGCCGCCGTACACCAGGTGGGTGTGGCAGTCGATGAAGCCGGGGGTGATCCAGGCTCCCTTGGCATCGATGATTTCGCCTTCGCCAAACGCACGCAGCGCGGTGGCCTGCGGCAGCACGGCGTGGATCATGCCGTCACGCAGCCACAGCACGTGGCCGTCCAGCGCGCCATAGGGCGCGGCAACGGCGGCGTCGCAGGTGGCGAGGCGGGCGTTGATCCACAGGGTGTCGTTGTGCTGGCTCATGGCTGGTCCGGTGTTTCGCGATTAATTGTATATACATTTAGTTGATTGCCGCGGAAACGTCAAGATTTTTCTTCCGGGCGCTGCCAGGCCAATTGCCAGGAAACAACAGTACATGCCAGAAAAAATCCTTAAAAAACAACAGGCCACGCGTTTGCGTGGCCTGTTGTCGCTTGTTGCGTAAATGTATATACATTTGTTCAGCGCTTGCGTACCCGAGTCTGTGAACGCAGCTTGTACTTGGCTCCCGGGTGTAGCAGGCGGGCAAAACTCACCAGGTGCTTGCCGGACCAGGTACGGCGCAGCACCCGCAGACAGGGGTCGCTGGCATCCACGCCCAGCAGCCGGCATTCCTCCGCCAGCGGCAGCACCGCTTCCACCGTGTGTTCCACGTCGGACAACGGGCAGGTGCGCATCAGGTAGGCGTTGGGAGTCTCGCGACTGAAATCCTGCAACAGGTAATCCGGCGCCCACTGCGGGTTCACGTAGCGTTCCTCGATCTGGATCGGGCTGCTGTCTTCGAAGTGCACGATCAACGAATGGAACACCGGCGCCGCCACCGCCAGCCCCAGCCGCAGGGCAACTTCCTCGCTGGCCGCCTCCTGACGCACGTAATGCACTTCGGCACTGTAGTGATGGCCGCGAGTGGCGATTTCCTCGGCGATATTGTTCACGTCCAGCAGCGGCGATTCCGCCTTGCGTTCGGCTACGTAAGTGCCGTCGCCGGCATAGCGCAGCAGCACACCGGCCTCGGCGAGATCGCGGATGGCCTTGTTCACCGTCATGCGCGACACGCCAAACTGCCTGGCCAGCTCCACTTCGGGTGGAATCTTGGCGCCGGGGGCGAAGCTGCGGTTCTTGATGCCGTCGAGGATGTAATCGCGGATGCGCAGATAGTGCGGCTTGGAGGCAGTTTTGGGCGTGTTCATGCCGGCATTGTAAGGGAAAGTCGTCAAAGTTGGCCGCAGCATGCGGCCAAGCCGCTATCACACCAGTTGTTCGGCCAGGAACTGCAGCGTGCGACCATGCGCCAAGGCAGCGGCGCGCTGGTTGTACATCTTGGCCCGCCCCCAGCAATTGAAACCGTGATCCGCACCGGGGTAGTCGTAGAACTGCGCATTGCTCTTGCCGGCAAACGCCTGCTTAACCTGCGCCACGATGTCCTGGGTGATGTGCGCATCCTGCTGTGCGTAGTGGAACAGAATCGGCATGGTCAGCTGCTCGGCCAGCGCCAGGTGCTGGTGGATGCCGCCACCGTAGTAGCACACTGCAGCATCCGCCTTGCTCTGTGCCGCAGCACGGAAGGCCAGCTGGCCGCCGAGGCAAAAACCCAGCGTGGCAACCTTGCCCGTTACCTGCGGCATGGCGCGCAGCGCAGCCACTGCCGCCGCCACATCGCTGGCGGCCAGCGCGGTATCCACTTGCTGGTAGTAGCCGAAGGCCTGCTGGCTGCCGGCGTCGTCGTATGTCAGATCCACGCGCGGCGACAGGCGCCAGAACACATCCGGCGCCAGCACCACGTAGCCGTCCTGTGCGTACTGGTCGGCCACGGCGCGGATATGTTCGTTCACGCCCCAGATTTCCTGCACCAGCACGATGCCGGGGCCGTGCCCGGCCGGCGGCAAGCTCAAATAAGCGGAAAAGGTTTCGCCATTGGCGGTTTGCAGATCGATCCAGCGAGAATTCACGGTGGCACTCCTGTATGGGTTGGCCGCAGATGGCGCGGCACTGGCAATACGCCGGGAACTGCTGCATTGTAGCCATCAGCAACGCTTGATAAAGCGGAAGCGGTAGCCAGCGAACATTGCTACCGTAAAACAGTCTGAAAAGTCTGCCTGCGCGACAATTTGCGGCCTTGTCCTTGCCGTGCAGCGCAGAACACAACAAGACCAGAGGGGCCTCGGAAAAGCCTGCTTTTCAAGCAACGCAGTATGGCAACGAAAGCAGCAAATTTTCGAGGTGCCCCATAAGTGCCAGACAAGGATGTCATCATGTCCCACCCAGTCCACCCCGATCTGTTGCCCGCTGGCGTACGCGCCATCGACATTGCCCCCGGCCTACCCGGCCTCGCCTTCAGCCACCCGGCGTTTAGCGCCACGCTCAGCCTGTATGGTGGCCAGCTGCTGGACTTCACCCCCAGTGGCGGCCAACCCTTGCTATACCTGTCGCCACAAAGCCGGCTGGAAGACGGCAAGGCGATACGCGGTGGCATTCCACTGTGCTGGCCGTGGTTCGGCCCGCACCCGCACGATACGGCGCAGCCGCAACACGGCGTGGCGCGCACCGCCATGTGGACACTGAGCGCGGTGGTGCGCAGCGACGACGGGTTTCACGTGAAACTGGCCGGCCCGCGACATGGCATGCTGGAAGCCAGCCTGACCCTGCAGCTGGGGCCGGGCGTGGATATCGCGCTGACCACGCGCAATCTCGGCAGCAGCACGGCAGTTGTCAGCGCCGCGCTGCACAGCTACCTGGCGGTAAGCGATATCCGCCGCATCCGGCTGAGCGGGCTGGAAGGCGCCAGCTACCTGGACAAGCTCAGCGCCGCCAGCTGCCAGCTGCCGGATGCGCCGTGGCAGTTCGATGCCGCCACCGATGCGGTGGTGGCTGCCGCAGGTCCCTGCACGCTGACTGACCCCGGCTGGCAGCGCGCACTGGCCATCAGCAGCAGCGGCTCGGCCACTACCGTGGTATGGACACCGTGGCAACAGGGTGCGGCCAACATGGCGGATCTGCCGGACGAGGGCTGGCAACAGTTCCTGTGCGTGGAAGCGGCCAACGCCGGCAGCGATGCCCGCGAGCTGGCCCCCGGCGCCAGCCACACACTGCGCCAGCAACTGCGGCTGCAGGCGCTATAATCTGCCCCTTCAGTCCGCAATACCGAGAACTGCAGCAATGATGATGCAACCCGACCGCCTGGACCGGTTCTTTCCGATCACCTACCCCAATGGCGCCACTGTCAGCCGTTTCGCCAAGCCCTGCCCGCATTGCCAGCAGCTGGTGAAGGCCAGCGCCATGGAAGGCGTGGCCATCCTGCTGCAGGACAAGGTGTTCGTGCTGGCCGATGCCGAATGCCCGCAGTGCCAGCACCGCTTTGTGGTGAAGTGCGTGATCGATGCCTACAAGCGGGTGTTCCCGGTACAGCTTCCGGTCTTCCTGTATCGCTGGATGCTGCAATGGGGTGCGCGCCGCCAGCTCAAGCTGTTCCGCCAGCAACCGGAATGGCAGCGGGCCCGCCAGCTGGTGGAGGCGATGGACCCGGAGCAGGTAAAGAATGCCGTACAACAGTTGAGCAGCCGGTTGCTGAGCGACAGTAGCGAAGTGGAGAAATCCCCGGACATCGTTGGCAGCTTCCAGAGCCAGCCAATCTACGCCTGGCTGCGCCACGATGGCCGCACGCTGGTGTTCGATCACGCCGCCGCCGGTAGTGATGCGCAATTCCAGCTCAAGGAAGGCGAAGTGCTGTTCGATGGCCGGCTGGTGTACCGCCAGCTGTTGCCGGAACAGGCCTGAGACTGCATCGGTAACAACAAAAACCGCCAGATACGTATCTGGCGGTTTTTTGTTTTGTAGGGCGGAAGCCCGGCAAGCCGAGCGTTCCGCCATCTACTATTTACCAACAACATCATGCGCCCAACCTTGGCAGCCAGTCAGGCGGAACGCCCGCTATGCGGGCTTCCGCCCTACGTTTGGCTACTGATCAGCTGCAGCATGCGCTGGCTGGCACCACGGTGCTGCGCGGTAAATGCCAGCCCTGCCTCATGTATCCGCTGCCGCGCCCCGGCATCCTGTAACAGCTCCAGCACCGCCGACACCAGCGATTGCGCATCGGCCACCTGCCGCGCGGCACCAGCAGCCAGCGCCAGGCTGGCTGCCTCGGCAAAATTGTAGGTAGACGGCCCGATCAGTACCGGCAGGCCGATGCTGGCCGGCTCGATCAGGTTCTGCGAGCCGAAATCCAGCAACGAGCCACCGACAAAGGCCACATCGGCGGCGGCATAGTAGGCAAACAGCTCGCCCATGCTGTCGCCCACCCACACCTGGGTGCCGGCCGCCACCGGCTGCCCGTCGCTGCGCCGCTGCACGCTAAAACCCATATCCGCGGCCAACCTTGCCACGCTGTCGAAACGCTCCGGATGCCGCGGTACCAGAACCAGTAATGCATCACCACACGTGGCTTGCTGCCAGGCTTGCAGAATCAGCGCTTCCTCGCCATCGCGCGTACTGGCGCATACCCATAGCGGCCGGCTGCCGATACGCTGGCGGAATTCCTGCCCCAGTGCCAGCTTGTCCGCCGGCGGGGTGAAATCGTATTTGCTGTTGCCGCACACGCGAACGTTGGCCGCGCCCAGCTGCTGCAGCCGTTCGGCATCGGCTTCGCTCTGTGCCGCCACCGCGGTGAGCGCACGCATCGCCGGGCGGATCAGCGGCCCGATGCGGCGATAGCCACGTAATGATTTTTCCGACAGCCGCGCGTTGAGCAGGAACAGCGGCACGCCGGCAGTACGGCAGGCATGCAGCAGATTCGGCCACAGCTCGGTTTCCATCAGCACACCGAACTTCGGCCGCAGCGCGGCGATGAATCGGCGCATATTGCCGGCACTGTCATACGGCAGGTAGCGGATCTCGGCGTCCGGGTACAGCTCCAGCGCGGTGGCGCGGCCGGTGGGCGTCATCTGGGTGATGACAAAGCGGGCCGCCGGGTATTGCTGGCGCAGCAGTTTCACCAGTGGCAGCGCGGCGCGGGTCTCGCCCACCGATACCGCGTGCAGCCAGATCACCTCGCCGCCATCGCTGCGCGGCAGATCACGGCCAAAGCGCTCGTCCCAGTGTTCGAGATAGGCCGGCGCCTGCCGTGCGCGCTTCCTTAGATAGCGTTTCACCAGCGGGGTCAGCAAGGGCCACAGCGCGCTGTACAGCAGGCGCGCAATCATGCCGCGCTCCGGCAGCGCGCCAGCAACGCCAATACCTCGTCCACTGGCGGAATCACTCCGGCGGCACCGATGTTGGCCGCACGCGCGGTTGCCACCACACCGGTCAACGCCGGGTCGGTATCGGTGTAGATCGCCACCAGCGGCACATCCAGTGCGTTGGCCAGGTGGGTCAGCCCGGTATCCACTCCTACTACCGACGTGGCGTGGCCAAGCATGGCGGCGGCATCACGCAAACGCATGCGCGGCGCCACCACGGCGCCGGGGATGGCTGCGGCCAAGCGTTGCGCCCGCTGCTGTTCCGTTGCATTGCCCCACGGAATCACCGTGGCCAGGCCTTGTGCCTGTAACTGATGTGCCAGCGCTACCCAGTGCGCCTCGGGCCACAGCTTGCTATCACGGCTGGTGGCATGCAGCAGTACCCAGTACGGCGTGGCCGGCAGCCAGTCCAGCCGCGCCGCAGCGCGGATGCCGAATACCGGCGGGCCGCTGAATTGATAACCCAGCGCGGCGGCAAACAGCTGGCGGTTGCGCTCGATGGCAGCCAGCTGCCGGCTGACCGGGTAGCAACGATCATAAAACCGGCTGGCAAGCGGTTCACGGATGCTGGCAGCGTCGTAGCCTGCCAGCGGGCCGTTGGCGAGCTTGCCGGGCAAGGCGCTTTTCAGCAGCCCCTGGGCATCCAGCACCAGATCCCACTGCTGGCCTGCCAGTGCCTGGCGAAGATTTCCCATCTCGCGCCAGGTCTGCCGTTGCAGCAGTTGCTTGCGCCAGCGGCGCCAGGCAATGGGAATGGTGCGCACCACCTGCGGATGCAGGCCAGGAATATCCACAAAGGCTTCTTCCGCCAGCCAGCTTACTTGCATGTCCGGCCGGGCACGAGCCAGATCCGACAGTGCAGGAAAGGTGTGGATCAGGTCTCCCATCGAGGAAGTACGCAATAACAGGAGATTTTGCATGCGCGGGATTGTACGAGCGGGCCTGTGGTTAACCAAGTAAAATCAGCCAGCACCGTTTGTGGATAAGCTGCTGTGGATAAGAAACGCCATATTTACCCACAACTGCTCAGAACACTGCCGGTAGTAGTAACCCACTGCTCATCAACAAGCTAAGCTACTGTCAGGTCAAGCTTTTTGACTGTTATCCACATTTTTTGCTGCCTTTATCCTTATCTTCAATATAAATACGGGTAAACAGGGAACAACAGGATGACTGACGTCTGTGCCTGGCAAAAAACATTGCTGCACAGGCCATGGCGAATAGTGTGGCGTCAGCATGTGGACAACTGCGGTCTCTGAAAAACCGCCAGATTTATCCACAACTGCTGCACTGGAGATCAGGCTGGCTGGGCACAAGCTGCCATGCAATGCAAACCAATGAAAAACAAGCAGAAAATATGGTTTTCCACAGCTGGATAACGCCTTCTTCTGCCTTCATCTTTATAAAAATTGGACTTCTTAAGAAATAATGTCTGCACCGATTAGCGTGGTATTGATCACCAAAAACGCTGCTGCACTACTGGAAAAGTGTCTGCAAAGCTGTGCCTTTGCCGACGAGATCGTGGTGGTGGATTCGGGAAGCAGTGACGAGACGGTGGCGATAGCCTCTGCCTATAAGGCCAGAGTTATCCACCAGGAGTGGCTGGGATTCGGTCCGCAGAAGCAGTTTGCCGTCAGCCAGGCCAGCCATGACTGGGTGCTGTGCCTGGATGCCGATGAGTGGCTTTCAGAAAAATTGCGCAATGAAATCAAGGCATTGCTGAACAATCCACAGCAACTGTCCACCATTGGCGCCTGGCGCTTCGCACGCAGCAACAAGTTCATGGGCCGCTTTTTGAAATTTGGCGAAGGCTATCCGGATTACAGCCTGCGGCTGTTCGACCGTCGTCGCGCCCGCTGGTCGGACGACCTGGTACATGAATATGTGCACAGCCAGGGCGAGGTAGGCACGCTGCGTGGCGACCTGATGCATGAATCCGGCGAAGACATTGCGCTGTACCTGTCGAAACAGAATCGCTACACCACATTGCAGGCGGAAAACCTGTATCAGCGCGGGAAAAAGGCGGGAAGCGCCAAGCTGCTGTTCAGCCCTCTGTTGCGGTTCGTGAAGTTCTACCTGCTGCGACAGGGTTTTCGCGATGGTTTGCCCGGACTTGTCCACATCAGCATTGGCTGCTTCAACAGCTACATCAAGTACGCCAAGCTGATCGAGCTGCACCGGCATGCTGACAGCCAGCACGCGCTGGCCATTGCTGTGGATAACCATCGGCAGGCGGAGTAGCCCCCAGCCGGTGTCGCCATCTGCTCAGAGATTTGCAGCGTTATGCCGCGGTGGAAGCTTGCGCAAGTAGCGATTGCCGGCATGGCTGCGCCTTGTGCCGGCTTGTGAAGGTGTGCAGTAGCGCCGGGGATGGGAATGGCGCTTGCGCAGCTTGGCGGGGCCTTGCTGCGCCATCCACGGCAATGGGGATTACTTTGCCAGCGCGTAATGCAGCCAGGCCAGCAGCCCGAGGTTGGCCGCAACCGTGCCGCGATACCAGAACTGGAAGCTGATCTTGCTGCTTTTGTGGCGCAGTCGGTACTGTGCCAGCATGGCGCCGGGCCAGCCGCCCAGCATGGCCAGCAGGTGTAGCGTGCTTTCGCGGGTGCGCCAGCGGCGGCGGCGGGCGGCACGCTTGTCGTGGGCATACAGCAGGTAGGTGAACAGGCTCAGCAACAGGTACAGCACGGCAATGCCGGCCGGCAAACGGCCCAGCAGGATGCCAGCGGCCAGCAGCACGGCAAACAGCAGCAGTGGCAGGGCGATGCGCGGCTCGCGGCGGCGCGGCAGCGAGGGTTGATGGCTCAGGCGATGGCGCAGCGTAATCTGGCGTACGGCATGGGCGACCAGGCGCCCCTTGGCATCACGGCTCACGTGGTAACTCAGTAGATCGCCATTGGCGGGAGCATGCAGCTGACGCTGGAAGGACTGTTGCTGCACGTAGGCCGGTTCGCCACCACCGTTCGGTGTGATGAAGCCAAAGCCGCGTCGTGGCTGCCAGTTGTGCAATCGGCCCTGAAAGCGCATGTGTGAAAATCCCCCTGTTGCGTGGCAGGGGGATTTTCCATTCTATCGTCATTTATGACAAATGTTTTGCGATACTGCTTGATGCGGAACAATGTCGGCGCTAGCCGCTGTAGTCGCCCCACACCGTCTGCATGGCGCCTACCGCCGCCAGCGCCGCAGTTTCGGTACGCAGGATGCGCGGGCCGAGCTTCAACGGTGTCCAGCCTGCACCGATGGCGGCCTGCTCCTCGTTGCCGGACAGCCCGCCTTCCGGCCCGGCCAGCAACCATGCAGCACTGGGCTGGCTGGCGATATCGGCCAGCCGCTGGCTGCCCAGCGGCGACAGCAGCAGGTGAACATCGGCCGGAGGCAGTGCGGCCAACCATTGCTTGAGGGTAAGAATGGGGCGTACCTCGGGGATCATGTTGCGGCCGCTCTGCTCGCAGGCGGCGATCACGATTTCCTGCCAGCGCTGCACGCGTTTGTCGGCACGATCTCCGGCCAGCTTGACGATGCTGCGCTCGGTGGCCAGCGGCTGGAACGCGCTTACCCCCATTTCCACGCCCTTCTGCAGTGTGAACTCCATGCGGTCGCCGCTGGAAATCGCCTGTGCCAGCCCCAGCCACAGCGGAGACTCGCGGCTGGTGTCGTCAAAGCGTTCAATGCGGCAGCTGGCTTCGCGCTTGGCCAGGCTGCTGAGCGTGGCCTGCCATTCGCCGCCCTGGCCATTGAACAGGGTGATGGCATCGCCTTCGCGCAGCCGCAGTACCTGGATATGGCGCACCACTTCGTCCGGTAGCGCGTACTGTTCTGCCGTGGTCAACACAGCGTCGATGAAAAACCTTGGCATTGCGTGTTGCCCGTAACTGTCGATAACGGTATTTTGCTTGTTTTGCTGCAGTTGCAACAACCACGGCATGCAGCATGGCCCGCATCCGGGCCGTCTTGTCGTACCGCGGCCATCCGCCGCGGCCACCCACCACCATAGCGGGAGAAGACATTGCAGGTAGTCGATGAGGTAATCAAGGTCGTACGCGCGGTCGCCCAGAGCGAGGTGATGCCGCGGTTCCTGCGCGTGGGCAAGACGCGCAAGGAAGACGGCTCGCTGTTTACCGAAGCGGATCTCGCCTGCCAGTCGGCCTTGCAGCAGCAGTTGCCGAAGATTCTGCCGCACCCGGTGCTGGGCGAGGAAATGACCATCGCCGAGCAGGACGCGCTGTGGGCGGAAAACCCGCAGGGGCTGTGGGTGGTGGACCCGATCGACGGCACCACCAACTTCGTCAACGGCCTGCCTTACTTCGCCATTTCGGTGGCGCTGATGGTGAATGGCCGCAGCGAGCTGGGGGTGATCTACAACCCGGTGTCGGATGAAGTGTTCTACGCCCGCCGTGGGCATGGTGCCTATCTCAACGGCCAGCGCCTGCCGCTGAAATCCATGGCCAACAGCATGGGCGATGCCATTGCCGCGGTGGAAATCAAATACCTGCGCTCCGGCAAGCTGGCGGCGCGCATGGGCAGCGTGGCGCCGTTCGGCAGCCAGCGCAGCATGGGTTCCAGCACCCTGGACTGGTGTTTCCTGGCGGCAGGCCGCTACGACCTGTACCTGCACGGCGGCCAGCGGCTGTGGGATTACGCCGCCGGCGCGGTGATCCTGGAAGAAGCCGGCGGGCGCATTGCCAGCCTGAATACCGACGATTACTGGAGCGACACGGTGTGGAAACGCTCCGCCATTGCCGCGCTGGATCCGGCATTGTTCGCGCAGTGGCACCGCTGGGTGCGTGCCAACCAGTAACGCTGTGCGTAAGGAATAAAACATTGCGGCCAACCCTGACTGGGTTGGCCGCAAGTGTTTTTGCGCTGCGCTGCTGTTGCCCTAGTTAGCTGCCCGCCGCCAGCCAGGCGGCAAAATCCTGTGCCATCTCGGCGCTGAGTTGGTGTCCACAGCGGTAGCGCTGCAATTGGTGCGGCACGCCAAGCTCACTCAGCCAGGCATCGGCGCGCTCCGCCCAGGAAATGGGCAGCTTGTCGTCGAATTCACCGTGGCCGATGAAGGCTGCTAGCCGTGCCAGGTATGCCGGCTCGCCGATGATAGCTGCAATTTCCGGCAAGATACGGCCGGATAGCAGACCAAAGCCTGCCACCTGCTGCGGCGCGGTCAGCGCCACGCTGGCACTCATGATGCCGCCCTGGCTGAAGCCGGCCAGCACGGTATGCGCGGTATCGATGCCGTATTGCGCCTGAAGGCTGGAGCACAGCTGCAGCAGCTGACGGCGGCTGCTTTCCGCCTGTTGCGCATCGATACGCGGGCCATCTGGGCCGAAGCTCACCTGGAACCAGCCATACTGCTGCGGTCCGAACACCAGCGGCGCGCGCAGCAGTACCACCTGTACCCGCTCGTCCAGCAGTGGCTGCAGGCCGGCAAGGTTCAACTCATTGCCCCCTACGCCATGCAGTAGCATCAGCAGCACGCTGGCTGGCTGTGGGCTGCTGCGCGGCAGCGCGCGGTAGATCAGGCCGGAGGCGGCGTCCTCAATGGCGGGCGGCATGCTGGTGTCGGTCATGGCGATTCTCTGTCGATGGCTGGGATGCAGCATTGTGCTGGCCAGGGGAAAGCGAATAAACAGTGTATGGAGAAAGGGATTGTTACCGCTGGTGACACAATGCCACCGTGGCTGTGCTGATGAAAAAATGCGGCCAACCTTTGCCCAAAGGTTGGCCGCAAGCATTACTAGCCACAATTAGCGCAACACGATCAGCATGCTGCCGGCCACGCTGGCGGCGGCGCCCAGCCAGGCCAGGGCTGGCGGGCGCTGGCCCATTACCGCCCACAGCATTGGCAGGATCATCACCGGGGTCATGGCCGACAGCATGCCCACGGTGGCGACGTTGCCTCCCTTGAGTGCCAGCATCACCAGTGTCATGCCCACGCCCTGGCCGATCAGGCCGTTGAGCACGGTCTGGCCGAACAAGCGTGGCGCCAGCGGGCTTTGCAGCCGCGCATGGCGGTTGCCGCTGGCCCACAGCAGCCAGTGCGCACCGCAGCTGACGGCGATGCGCAGACCGTTGGCCGCAACCGGGTCGATGCCGGCGGCCATCACCGGCTTGGCAAGAAAAGTCCCCAGCGCCTGGCACAGCGCGGCGGTCAGCGCCAGGGCCACGCCTAGCTTGAGGCCCTGACTGTGTTCCCCGTGGTGCTGCTGGCTGTCGCGGCGGCCGAAGGCGATGGCGCACAGCACGCCAGCGAACACCAGCAGGCTGCCACCTGCCGCTGCCAGGCTCAGTCTTTCGCTGAGCAGCAGCACGCCCAGGCTTACCGAGAATACCGAGTGGGTGGCGAACAGCAGGCCGGTGCGGCGTGGGCCGATGCGGTTCATGGCGGCGAACATCAATGTATCGCCGAGGAAGATGCCGGTGAGACTGGAGCCAGCCAGCAGAGCCAGCTGGCTGCCGTTGAGCATCTGCCAGCTGCCACTGGCCAGTGCGAAGCCGCCCAGCAGCAGGGTGAGCAGGCTGAGGCGAATGCGGGTAAAGCCAAAGGAGCCCAGCTGCCGCGACGGCGTGGCGCCGATGATGGAGCTGAGTGCCCAGCAGCTGGCGGCACCGAGGGCGGCCAGGTCGTAGAACAACATGTTCAAGCTTCCTGTGTTGTGTTGTCGTCCAGCAGGAGGATCTCTACCCGTTCCTTGCCCTTGCCCACGTTTTTGCGTTTCAGCGCGATGCGGCCAACCTCGCCGGTGTGCTGCAGGTGGGTACCGCCGCAGGGTACGCGGCAGTAGCCGGGCACTTCCCAGTAGCGGCGCTCGTTGGCCGCATCGGAAAACGCACTGATGATGGGGGAATCGGCGTCGATCAGTGTCTGTACCTTGGCACCGATGGCGGCCAGGTGCGGGGTGATCGGCTGCGGCAGCGCAAAGTCGATGCGCGCCTTGTGCTCGCCGATGTGGGCGCCGATTTTCTCTACGCCGTCGAAATCGCGGTAGATGGTTTCCAGCGTCAGCTCGGCGGCGAAGTGCAGCCGCATCAGCCGGTAGCGCCGCGGCCAGTCGATATGCACGTTCACCGCATCGCCAGGCTGCAGGCCATGGCCATCAGCCAGGGTGTAGACGATATCGTGGCCTTGCTTTTCCGCTTGCAGCACCGGCAGGCCGCCAATGCTGCCGCGGTCGCTCTCCTGGCCGCCGCTTTCGGCATAGAAGATGGTTTCCCGCAAGGTGATGCGGTTGCCGTCCACCGTGGCGACGCGGCTGGCGAGTTCGCTCTGGTACGGGTTGTCCCAGAAGGTCTTGTGCGTCATGCCGGTTTGCTTGCGGTGGCCAGGCGTTGGTACACATCCGGGTCCAGCTTTTCCATGATGCGTTCCGGCGCGCTCAGCGCGGTAAAGCCGTACTGCGCGTACAGGCCGTGGGCGTCGGCGGTGGCCAGCATGAAGCGGCGCAGGTTCTGCAGCTGCGGGTGGGCCTGGATATAGGTCATCAGCGCCTTGCCCACGCCCTGCCCGCGCACGCTGTCCAGCACGAACACATCGCCCAGGTAGGCGAAGGTGGCGTAGTCGCTGATCACCCGCGCAAACGCCACCTGCTTGCCGTGTGCGTCGTAGCCGCCGATGCACAGCGCACCGTCCAGCGAGCGTTCGAAGATGTCACGCGGCAAGCCGCGTGCCCAGTAGGATTCGCCGCTCAGGTAGCGGTACACCATGTTGCGGTCCAGCCGCTGCTTGTCGGTATCGAATTCGATGCTCATGTCTGTCTCCCTTGCAGCCTGTAACGCTACTGCCGGGCAGGCGTGGCGACAAGCGGCGGGGACAGAACACTGTGTGATGGCGTCTGCCAAAAACAATGCGGCCAACCCGTTGCCAGGTTGGCCGCATGAGTCCGCTTGCTGTCGCCGCTTACGCCTGCTGCAGCTGGCGTTCCTTCCAGTAGCTCAGCAGGCCGTGGCCGGAGTACAGCGCCAGCGCCAGCCAGATCAGCGTAAAGCCGACGGCATGCGCCTGGTCGAACGGCTCCCCGTACAGCCATACCCCCAGTGCCAGCACGATGGAAGGCGCCAGGTACTGGATCAGCCCGACGGTGGCCAGCTTCAGCCGGCGGGCACCGCTGGCGAACAGCAGCAGCGGCACGGCGGTGACCACGCCGGCACCCATCAGCAAGGCATCCTTGTCGAACCCAAACTGACCGAAGGCGCCGTTGCCCTGCCACTGGAACCACAGCAGCAGGCCTAGCGCCAGCGGGGTGAGCAGAAAGGTTTCCAGTGCCAGGCCTTCCAGCGAAGGCAGCGGCGCCTTCTTGCGCAGCAGGCCGTACAGGCCGAAGGTGCCGGCCAGGCTCAGCGCGATCCACGGCAGCGCGCCGGCATGGAAGGTGATCCAGCTGACGCCCAGCGCGGCCAGGGCCACGGCGATGGTTTGCGGCCGGGTCAGCCGTTCCGACAGGAACACCCGCCCCAGCAGCACGTTTACCAGCGGGTTGATGAAGTAGCCGAGGCTGGCTTCCACCACGTGGCCGGCGTTCACCGCCCAGATGTAGATCAGCCAGTTGCCGGACAGCAGCAGGGACGACAGCGCAAAGATGGCGACGCGGCGCGGCTCGCGCAGTGCATTGCCCAGCCACGCCCAGTTGCGCTGCCACAGCAGGATCATGGCCACGAACAGTGCCGACCACACCACGCGGTGGCACATGATCTGCAGGGCGGGCACCTGATGCAGCGGTTTCCAGTACAGCGGAAACAGGCCCCAGATGAAGAAGGCGCCGATGGTGTACAGCACACCGCGGCTGGTTTCGTGATGGGAGTTCGACATGATGGTGACCAACGTTGGCCGCAGCGGCTTATGGCCGGGCGGCAATGACAGAGCCTGCACTGTAACCATCTGCCACGCACATCTCAATCGCTGTATCAGAAACGCTGTGTTCATGCCGCCTTTGCTGCATTGGCACATTTGCCGCAATCCACTAGGTAGAGACCGCAAAAAACGACAAACACTTTGACGTTTACGTTTACGTCAATTAATGTCCGCAGCAGCCGGCGCACAGACGCCTTGCCACCTATAAAGACAGAGAGCCAGCCAGATCGGGACCGCTCACAAGGCCCACCCGACCCGTTGCCACAAGCAAAACATGGAGGAGAAACCATGTCGATTCGCCACGTCGAACTGGAAGACAAGTACACCGCCCCTACCGGCGAAGTGTTGCTCAACGGCATTCAGGCGCTGGTGCGCCTGCCGATGATGCAGCAGGAACGCGACCGCGCCGCCGGCCTGAACACCGCCGGCTACGTTACCGGCTACCGCGGCTCGCCGCTGGGCAACGTCGACCAGATGATGCAGAAGGCGGAAAAGCACCTTACCGCGCATAACGTGGTGTTCCACCCCGGCCTGAACGAAGACCTGGCCGCCACCGCAGTGTGGGGCACCCAGCAGGTGAACATGTTCGACGGTGCCAAGTACGACGGCGTGTACGCCATGTGGTACGGCAAGGGCCCGGGTGTGGACCGCTCCGGCGACGTGATCAAGCACGGCAACGTGGCCGGCACCAGCAAGCACGGTGGCGTGCTGCTGATCTGCGGCGATGACCATGCCGCCAAGTCCTCTACTTTCCCGCACCAGTCCGACCATATCCTGGCTGCCAGCATGATTCCGGTGCTGTCGCCGTCCGGGGTACAGGAAGTGCTCGACATGGGTCTGCATGGCTGGGCGATGAGCCGTTATTCCGGCTGCTGGGTATCGATCAAGGCCATTTCCGACACCATCGAAAGCGCCGCCGTGGTGGATGTGAGCCCGGAACGGGTACAGCCGGTGATTCCGGCCGACTTCCCGCTGCCGGAAGACGGGCTGTCGATCCGCTGGCCGGATACTCCGCTGGCGCAGGAAAAGCGCGTGCTGCACCACCGCCTGTACGCGGCGCTGGCTTACGCCCGTGTCAACAAGCTCAACCACGTCACTCTGGATTCGCCCAAGGCGCGGCTGGGCATCATCACCTGTGGCAAGAGCTACCTGGACGTGATGCAGGCGCTGGACGACCTGGGTATCGATGAAGCGTTGGCCGCAGACATCGGCCTGCGCATCTTCAAGGTGGGCATGGTGTGGCCGCTGGAGCCGGAAGGCGTGCGCCAGTTTGCCGAGGGTCTGGATGAAATCCTGGTGGTGGAAGAAAAGCGCCAGATCATCGAATACCAGTTGAAGGAACAGCTGTACAACTGGCGCGACGACGTGCGCCCGCGCGTGGTAGGCAAGTTCGCCGAGAAAGGCGAATGGGCGCTGCCGCACGGCGACTGGCTGCTGCCGGCCGCCGGCGAGCTGACCCCGGCGATGATCGCCCGCGCCATCGCCAAGCGTCTGGCCAATATCTACGACAGCCCGGTGATTCACGACCGGCTGAAGTTCTACGAAGACAAAGAAGCGCAGCTGGTGAAGCCGCGCGAGGCCATCGCCCGCGTACCGCACTACTGCTCCGGCTGCCCGCACAACACCAGTACCCGCGTGCCGGAAGGCAGCCGCGCGGTGGCCGGCATCGGCTGCCACTACATGGCGCACTGGATCGAGGGCGACAGCACCAAGACCTTCACCCAGATGGGCGGCGAAGGCATTACCTGGCTGGGCCAGGCGCCGTTCACCACCACCAAGCACATCTTCACCAATCTGGGTGACGGCACCTATTTCCACTCCGGCCTGCTGGCGATTCGCGCCGCGGTGGCCGGCAAGGTGAACATCACCTACAAGATTCTGTACAACGACGCAGTGGCGATGACCGGCGGCCAGCATGTGGACGGTTACCTGGACGTGCCGATGATCACCCGCCAGGTGCATGCCGAAGGCGTGAGCCGCATCGTGATTACCAGCGACGACCCGGACAAGTACCGCACCGCCCACGGCCTGAAGGAAGGCCTGGCACCGGGGGTGGAAGTGTTCCATCGCCGCGAGCTGGATCGCATCCAGCGCGAGCTGCGCGAGATCGAAGGCACTACCATCCTGATCCACGATCAGACCTGTGCCGCCGAGAAGCGCCGCCGCCGCAAGCGCAAGGAGTTCCCGGATCCGGATCGCCGCGCCTTCATCAACGAACGTGTGTGTGAAGGCTGTGGCGACTGCAGCAAGAAATCCGGCTGCCTGTCGGTACTGCCGGTGGAAACCGCCATGGGCCGCAAGCGCAAGATCGACCAGAGCAGCTGCAACAAGGACTTCAGCTGCGTGGAAGGCTTCTGCCCCAGCTTCGTGTCGGTAGCCGGCGCCAAGCTGAAGAAATCGGGCAATGGCAAGGCCAGCCTGGACAGCATGGGCGCGCTGCCTATGCCCACCCTGCCATCGGCGCACGAGCCGTACGGCATCATGGTGACCGGCATTGGCGGTACCGGCGTGGTCACCATCGGCCAGGTACTGGGCATGGCTGCCCACCTCGACAACAAGGGCGTGACGGTGCTGGACATGGCCGGCCTGGCGCAGAAAGGCGGCTCGGTGTGGTCGCACGTGCGCATCGCCGACAGCCAGCAGCAGCTGCACGCGGTACGTATCGCCGCCGGCGACGCCAACCTGATCCTGGGCTGCGACCTGGTGGTGACTGCCGCCGAGGAAGCCATGGCCAAGATGCGCGACGGCTTCAGCCACGCGGTGGTGAACAACTACGAATCGCCGACCAGCGCCTTCCTGAAGAACCCGGACGTGCGCTTCCCGGCCAAGGCCATGAAGGACGCCATCATCGAATCGGTGGGTGCGGCCAACTATGCCGAGGTGAACGCCACCCGTATTGCCACCGCCCTGCTGGGCGACGCCATCGCCGCGAATATGTTCATGCTGGGCTACGCCTGGCAGCGCGGCCTGGTGCCGGTATCGCTGGAAGCCATCATGCATGCGGTGGAATTGAACGGCGCGGCGGTGAAGTTCAACCAGGACGCCTTTACCTGGGGCCGCCACGCCGCGCACGATCCGGCCAAAGTGGAAGCGCTGGTGGCGCCGTCCGCCGTGGTGCAGTTCGTTCCACGTGAAACCGTGGAAGGCGTGCTGCATCACCGCAGCAAGGAACTGGTGGCCTACCAGGACGAAAAACTGGCTGCCCGTTACAAGGCGCTGGTGGAGCGTGTGAAGCAGGCCGAAGAGCAGGTGAACCCGGCCAGCAGTGCACTGACCCTGGCGGTGGCCAAGAACTACTACCACCTGCTGGCCTACAAGGACGAGTACGAAGTGGCGCGCCTGTACAGCGATGGTGAATTCCTGCGCGACCTGGCTGCCCAGTTCGACGGCGACCTGAAACTGACCTTCCATTTTGGCGCCAGCTGGATGACCGGCCACCAGCCGAAGAAGATCAACCTCGGCCCGTGGGCGCTGAAGGCGATGGGGGTGATCGCCCGCTTCAAGGGCCTGCGCGGCACGGCGCTGGACCCGTTTGGCTGGCAGGCCGACCGCAAGCTGGAACGTGCGCTGATTGGCGAGTTCGAGCTGCTGGTGGAAGAGCTTACGGCCAAGCTGAAGCTGGGCAACCTGGCAACTGCTACCGAGATGGTGAAACAGTACGAAGGCGTGCGTGGCTTCGGCCACGTGAAGGAAGCCGGTCTGAAGGCCGCGCGGCAGAAACTGGCCGAACTGCGCAAGCAGTTCGATGCCCAGCCCAGCAGCAAGGGCGCGGCAGCATAAGGATTGGATGTAGAGGGTGTTCAGCGGGCCGCTTGGCCCGCTTTTTTTATGTGCTGGCGAAAATTGAATGGCGGGTGCGCTGGATCAAGGTTTTTCTATATATATCGTTCTACGATATATTTGTGCAGTGGCCGCTTGTGTCCTGCCAGCGGATCGAGGAAATCATCATGGCTCCACGCTTTCAATTGCTGTCTGTTGCCGACTACCGCCAGCGTGGCGACAACGTGTTCCTGGTTAGCCCCAGCTGGCCTACCGGCCTGCCGCGGCGCAGCATCACCCGCGCGCACTGGTTGCCGCGCGTAGCCCCGGCGGATGGCCTGCTGGCCTGGCTGCGGCGCGATGAAAGCCGCTGGCCGTATTTCTGTGAAAGCTACTGGGCGGATCTGGCGGCTAACCCGGCTCGCTGGCAGCCGCTGCTGGATGCCGCGCGGCAGCACGAGCAGGTATTGCTGCTGCACGACACGCCAATGGTGGAAGCCAACCCGTTCGAGGCGCTGGCGCAATTTCTGGAAGCGCGGCTGGCGGCGAATGACTGGCGTGCCGGTTCCAGCTTGCTGGCCTCGCCGGTGTGCTACGCCGCCGAATTCGAGCAAGACCATGAATTGTGATACGGTGGCGCAGTTTTCACGCTGCCGCCCCGTCATGACCCAGCCTGCCCCGCTCAGCAAGGAAGATTTTCAGCGCCTGGCCGATTTCCGCTATCGGCTGCGGCGCTTTTTGCGTTTCAGCGAGGAACTAGCGCAGCAGCACGGGCTGACCCCGCAGCAGTACCAGGTGCTGCTGCAGCTGCGTGGCTATCCGGGCCGCGACTGGGCCACGGTGGCGGAACTGGCCGAGCGACTGCAGACCCAGCATCACAGCGTGGTGGGGCTGATCAGTCGTTGCGAAGCGCTGGGCCTGGTACAGCGCTCCCCCGGGCGTGATGACAAGCGCTGCGTGGAGGTGAGCCTGCTGCCGCTGGGCGAACAGCTGGTGGAGGACATGGCGCGCGCGCACCGTGACGAATTGCTGGCGCTGCGCCAGCTGGGTGGCTTCGCCTCGCTGGAGCTGCTGCTGCATGGCGGGCCGGACAGCCAGGAGCCGGCAATCTGACAGCCTGAGCCGTATCAGCTGGGAAACAGGCTCAGGCGGCGGGCATCGTCTACAGCCTTTTCCATATCGTGGCTTTCGTCCTGCCACACCCATACCTTGTGCAGCGGATCAAATGCTTCCACCAGCCACAGCCCGCCCTTGCTGTCCTGGGCGACCAGGCGCGCGCGGGTTGGGCGCTGGTAGTTGAAAATCACTGCCTCGCTGGTGGCGGGGGATTTGGGTTTGGCTAAGCGGGCCAGCATGATGCGCTCCTGCAGAACATGTGCATGCTGCATTGCAAGATACGTGCCTGCGTTTTTGGTGGCGGCAGCGGTGTTTTGTGTCTTTGCTGGTGCATGGCGGCCAGTGGCTGGGGCTGCCTGCACCGTGCTGAGGCCGATATTGTAAATGTATCGTGATGCGATATATTTATATTGCCACTCGCGCCATTACAGGAGAACCATCATGACTCCGCTGACTCCGTTCCGCATGTTGCTGTCCTCCCACCACGGCTGGGATGAGCTGGCTACCCGTCACCCGGGCAGCAGCCGTGTCTTTGCCCGCGTGGTGCTGCCTGCCTCTACCCTGGCCGCCGCCATGCTGCTGTATGCCGGCCATGTGAATGGCCCGGTTTATGCGGCCAACCTTGCCATGCTGCGCTGGGATGTGATGGTGCTGCTGTTCTGGTGCGCCTGCTGGGGCAGCGTGCAGCTGATGGCCGGCTTCATCCGCATGGCGGTGCATGCCGAGGCCCGCCCGCCCTATGCCGACTGCTACCGGCTGGCGGCGCTGGCCGCGCTGCCGATCTGGCTGTCCTCGCTTGGCCTGTTGCTGCCGTGGCCGCTGTTCAATGCTGCAGTTGGCGTGCTGGGCCTGCTGGCTTCCGGCCTGCTGCTGTACCACGGGCTGGATGCGCTGTTCGAGCACGATGACTCGGTGCGCACCGAGTCGCTGGCCTACACCGTGTTCAGCGTCGGCGCGCTGCTGTGGAGCCTGCTGGTGGCGCTGATTCTGCTGCCGTTGCTGTAGGCGGCTGTTGGCGGCGCCGCTCAGCGGCACAGCCGCCGCGACAGCGGCTCTGCCAGCAGCAGCACCCCGACCAGCCGGCACAGCTGGAAGGCGATGATGGTGGGCACATCCAGCCCCATCGCCTTGGCGGTGAGGCACATTTCGGTGATGCCGCCCGGCGCCAGCGCCAGAATGGTCTGCGCCGGCGCCAGGCCGCTGCCCCAGGCCAGCAGCAGTGCACCGGCGAGGGCCAGCAGCAACAGCAGCAGCAGGCTCAGCAGAAAGGCACGCATGAAGGCCGGTGCGGCCAACAGCTCATCGCGATCCACCCGCGCGCCAAGTGCAATGCCGATCAGCAGCTGCGCCAGCTCCACCCAGCCGGTTGGCAGGCGCCCGACCAGTTCGCCACTGCTGGCCAGCAGCAGGCTTACCGCCAGCGGGCCGATGAACCACGGGTTGGGCAGCCGGCGGCGCCATAGCAGCCAGCCGGCCAGCAGCGCCGGCAGCAGCCATGGCAAGGCACTGGCGCTAAGCGCCGGCAGCGCGGCGCTGCCGTTGGCGGCCATATGGCCGAACAGCGCAAACGCCCCCGGGTACAGCAACACCACCAGCAGCACCCGCAGGCTCTGCCCCAGCACGATCCATTCGCTCTTGGCGCCGCGGCGCGCACCGATGGCAGTCATCTCCGAGGCACCGCCCGGCAGTGCCACCAGCCAGGCGGTAAGCGGGTCCAGCGTCGGCAGCAGCCGGCGCATCAGCTGCATCGACAGCCAGGCCAGCAGCAGCGCGAACGCCACCGCCAGCAGGATCCACGGCGCCAGCTGCAGCGTGCGTGCCAGCGCCTGCGGGCTGAAGGTGAGCCCCAGTGCCACGCCGACGATTGCCTGCCCCACTTCTCGGCTGTGACGGATGCTTTTCAGATCGGCATGCAGCAGCTTGCCGGCCATTACCGCCAGCAAGGGGCCGATCAACCATGGCAGCGGGCCGCCGATGGCCCGCCAAAAAAAGACGCCAGCAAGACTGACGAGCAGTGTGCTGGCGTAAGGTAAGTACAACATCGCTTGTACCGGGAGTACTCAGTATGGCTGCGGCGGCTGGCGCCGCAGCACGGAGAGGGTTGGCCGCAGGGTTTAGCCTTCCAGCAGGCGCTGGCGGCGTTTCAGCAGCGGCGGCACCACCAGGATGGCTACCGTCACCAGCAGGATGGTCAGCGAGATCGGGTGGGTCAGGAACACCGTCAGGTCGCCCTGATTGATCGACATGGCACGGCGGAAGTGCTTCTCCGCCATCGGGCCGACGATCAGCCCCACCACCAGCGGCACCACCGGGAAGTCATAGCGGCGCATCAGGAAGCCCAGCACCCCGATCACGTACAGCAGCATCAGGTCGAACCAGCTCTGGCGCAGCGCATAGGCGCCCATGGTGGCCAGTACCACGATGCCGCCGTACAGCAGCGGGCGCGGCACCTTCAGGAACTGTACCCACAGCCCTACCAGCGGCAGATTCAGCACCAGCAGCATGGCGTTGCCGATGTACAGCGAGGCGATCAGGCCCCACACCAGCTCCGGGTTGGTATCGAACAGCAGCGGGCCGGGCACGATGTTGTACTGCTGGAACGCCGACAGCATGATCGCCGCGGTGGCCGAGGTCGGGATGCCCAGCGTCAGCAGCGGCACCAGCGTGCCGGTCACGGCGGCATTGTTGGCCGCTTCCGGGCCGGCCACGCCTTCAATGGCGCCCTTGCCGAATTCCTTCTGCACTTCCGGGCTGGCCAGCTTGCGCTCCGCCGAGTAGGACAGGAAGGTCGGCATCTCGGTACCGCCGGCCGGCAGGGTGCCGAACGGGAAACCGATGGCGGTGCCGCGCAGCCACGGCTTCCACGAGCGCTTCCAGTCGGTCTTGCTCATCCAGAAGCTGCCGCCCATGCGTTCCAGGCCAGCCTTGATCCTGTTCTCGTAGGTGGCGGTGTACAGCGTCTCGCCAATGGCGAACAGGCCCATGGCCACCACTACGATGTCGATACCGTCGATCAGCGGCAGCTGGCCGAAGGTGAAGCGGCTCTGCCCGGACTGCGGCTCGATGCCGATCAGGCCCATGGCCAGGCCCAGCAGCAGCGCGATGAAGCCTTTCAGCGGCGAGTTACCCAGCACCGCGGATACCGCGGCAAAAGTCAGCATCATCAGCGAGAAGGTTTCCACCGGGCCCAGCTGCAGCGCGAAACCGGCGATTACCGGTGCCAGCAGCGTCAGCAGCACGGTGGCGATGGAGCCGGCCACGAAGGAGCCGATGGCGGCTGTGGACAGCGCCGGGCCGGCGCGGCCGGCCTTGGCCATCTTGTTGCCTTCCAGTGCCGACACGATGGAGCCGGCTTCACCCGGGGTATTCAGCAGGATGGAGGTGGTGGAGCCACCGAACATGGCGCCGTAGTAGACACCGGCCAGCATGATCAGCGCGCCGGTTGGGTCTACGCTTTGCGTCACTGGCAGCAGCAGCGCCACGGTCACCGCCGGGCCCACGCCCGGCAGCACGCCGATGGCGGTGCCCAGGGTACAGCCCAGCAGCGCCCACAGCAGGTTGGCCGGCGTCAGCGCTGTGGCAAAGCCCAGACTGAACAGGGCATTCAAGGATTCCATTTACAGTACTCCCCCCGGCAGCAGGGCCGGCAGATTCAGCCCCAGGGTCTTGAACAGGTGGAACAGGCCGAGGGCCAGCGCGAACGACAGCAGCAGGTCCAGTGCCGGGCGGCGGGTTTCCAGTGCGCGGCAGATGCCGAAACACAGCAGGGTGCCGGCAAGGGTAAAGCCGACAATGCCGATCAGCGCCATGTGCGCGATCAGGCTGCCGCTGGCGATGACGAACATGCGCCAGTCGGCTTCGCCACGCTCGGCTTGTTCTTCGGCTTCCAGGGTGTCCGTGTCGTCCTCTCCGTCGCTGAGCACGGTGTCCGGCCCGTTACGGTGGCGACGCTGCATCAGCAACGCGCCACCGGCAACGATAAGACCGACTACCACCAGCGAAGGAAAGAAGCGCGGACCGATACCGGCATAGCCGGCATCATCCGGGATATCACCCAGCTGCCAGGCCATTACCAGGCCCAGCAGGATGATCCCGATGGCGAGCCACTGCTCGCCGGTTACGCGCTTGATCATGGCTTAGTTACCCAGCTTCAGTTTCTTCACGGTAATGGCGGTGCGCTTCACGTCTTCATCCAGGAAGGCCTTGAAGCTGTCGCCGCTTTGCAGCATGTCCAGCCACTCCATCTTTTCGGCCTTGGCTTTCCAGCTCGGCGACTTCACCGCGGCTTCCACCGCCTTGATCAGTGCCGCTTTCTGCGCAGCATTGATGCCCGGGGCACCGAACACGCCGCGCCAGTTGTACACCACCACGTCAGTACCTTGCTCGCGCAGGGTCGGTACCGGGATGTCCGGGTTGCGGGTAGCGGCGGAGATACCCAGCGCGCGCACCTTGCCGGCCTTGATCAGGTCGGCCAGTTCACCGTAACCGCTGATGTAGGCGGCAATCTGGTTACCCAGGATGGCAGCCTTGCCCTCGCCACCGCCGGCAAACGGGATGTAGTTCAGCTTGTCCGGATCCACGCCGGCCTTTTCCGACATCAGGCTGGCCATGATGTGGTCGATACCGCCGGCGGAGCCGCCACCGATGCTCACGCTACCCGGATTGGCCTTGTAGGCGGCCATCAGGTCCTTCACGGATTTGTACGGCGAGGCAGTCGGCACCACGATGACGTTGAACTCGCCCATCAGGCGGGCAATCGGCGTCACCATGCCGAAGTTCACCGGCGACTTGTTGGTTTCCAGCGCGCCCACGGTTACCGCACCGGCTACCAGCAGCGCGTTGGGGTTGCCTTTTTCATTGTTGACAAACTGCGCCATGCCGATGGCGCCGCCGGCGCCGGCCTTGTTTTCCACCACGACGTTCTTGGCGTAGCCGGTAGCCTGCAGCGCCTCGCCCATGGTGCGGGCCACGGTATCGAAACCGCCGCCCGGGTTGGCCGGGGCCATGATCTTGAACTGGTCAACCTGTGCCTGGGCGGCAAACGGTGCCATGGCGATCAGGCAGGATGCGATCAGTGCTTTCAGTTTCATTGCTGTCTCCTGTGTTACTGCGAGTGTTGCGGTTGTGTATGCCCTCTTGCGGGGCGGTATTGCGGCCGGTATGACGCACACGATCTGCTGCGCTTCAGCGATACGGCGTTAAAAACATCTTCGAAATGCTCATTGACTCCATGTCAATTCCGCTTTCTCAGTCGTTTTCGCCTTGTCTCGCCCTAGCTCGCTGGATCGTGAACAGATACTTACTGGCTCGCGAATTCATGGTTGCTGCAGGCTGGCGGGCAGTTGCTCGCGCCAGCGACGTAAAAACAGACTGCGCTTGGCGCTGTCCAGATACACCAGCAGGCCGCTGCCTACCTGGATCGGCCGCAGCTTGGCGGCTTCACGATCCAGGTCCACCGTGCCCAGCCGGCGTGGCAGATCATTGCGTATCGGTGGCAGGCCACTACCCTTGGCCAGTACCTGCTGCCCTTCGCGCGACAGCACGAAATCCACCCACAGTCTGGCTGCCGCCGGATGCCGCGCCGACTTGTGGATCAGCTGCAGGCGGCTGACCACCAGCGTGTAATCCTGCGGCAGTACCCAGCCCACCTGCGGGTGCTGCTGCGCAAAGCGCCAGGCATACGGCCCCAGCACGTTGTAGGCGATATCGGCCTCGCCACGCTGCAGGCGCTTGAGCAGGGTCAGGCTGTTGCCTTCCTGGTACCGCATGCGCTGTCCCAGCGCCGCTGCCATCTCCCAGAACTCCGGGTTGTGCCGCGAGTCCTGGCTGAAAAAGAAGTACCCGGCACCGGATGCCTCCACGTCGTAGCTGGCCACCCGCCAGTGCACACCGTGGGTGCGCAGCGCGCGGCGCAGCGCGGTATGGCTTTCCGGCACATCCTGCGCCGCGATACGGCGGCGGTCGTAGGCCAGCACGATGGGCTCGAAAGTGGTGCCGTAGACTTCGTCACGCCACGAGGCCCAGCCAGGCAGGGCCGCTTTCTGCGGCGAGCTGTAACGCAACGCCAGGCCCTCGTTCACCAGCTTGATCTGCAGATCCATCGCCGAGCTCCACAGCACGTCGCCGTGCTGCTGGCCACTGACCGCGCGGCGGTAGATATCGGCGCCGGACAGATCGCGGTATGCCACCTGCAGGTAGGGGTAGCGCTGCTGGAACGCGGCCAGCAACGGGGCCACCTGTTCGCGATCGGTGGTGGAGTCCACCACCAGTGCCGCTTCGCGGCGGGCGGTTTCTTCCAGTGCGCTGCGCTGTGCGTTGCTGGCCAGCACCGGGCTGGTGAGCAGCAGCAACAGCATCGCGCGCATCGGTTTCATGGTTTTTTCCCTTTGTTTGAGGCTAGTCTGGCAAGGCAAGCTTTCATTTCCCTTTCATTACCCGGATGTTGCACTGCACAGGTGCAAGAATGCCGCACAGCCGTGGTGCGTCCGCCAGTGTCGGCGGTGGCGGGTGTTACGATAAAACGGCTACAACACAACGACAGGGCTCCTCGAAAAACCCGGATTTCTAAGCGAGACAAGGCGCGAGCGGAAAATTTTGACGCAGCATATATCTGATATGTAAGGAGAAATTTTTCGTGAGCAACGCAGTATCGCGACGAAAGCTGGCGTTTTTCGAGGTGCCCGACAGACAGAAGAGAACAAGACCATGAGACTGTTACTGGTCGAAGACAACCCGGATATCGCGCTGTGGCTGCAAAAGGCGCTGTCCGCGTCCGGCCACGCGGTGGATATCGCCGCTGATGGCGTGCAGGCCGATCAGCTGCTGAGCTACGAACCGTATGCGCTGGTGATCCTGGACATCGGCCTGCCGCGCATGGACGGTTTTGAAGTGCTCAAGCGCCTGCGCCGGCGTGGCAACAAGGTGCCGGTGCTGGTGCTCACCGCGCAAACCGGGGTGGATGCGCGGGTGCACGGCCTGGACCTGGGGGCCGATGACTACCTGGGCAAGCCGTTCGAGCTGGCCGAGCTGGAAGCCCGCGTGCGGGCGCTGCTGCGCCGCTCGCAAGGCAAGGAGGATGGCGTACTGCAATGTGGCGAACTGCTGTTCGAGCCGGCCAGCAAGCGCTACAGCGTGCGCGGCCAACCTCTGGCGCTGACACCGCGTGAAATGGCAGTGCTGGAGGTGCTGCTGTATCGCCAGGGCAAACCGGTGAGCAAGGAAACCCTGGCCGAGCAGATCGTGCGCTTGGATCAGGACCTCAGCCCGGACGCAATGGAAATCTACGTACACCGGCTGCGCAAGAAGCTGGCGGACAGCGGTGTGGTGATCCTCACCCTGCGCGGGCTGGGCTATATGCTGGATGCCGCCAAATGAAGCAATCGCTGCGGCGGCAACTGGTGCAATGGGTGGTGATTCCACTGCTGCCGCTGGCGGCGGCCACCGCCTGGCTGGCGCAGGACAATGCCCGCCAGGCGGCCAACGCGGCCTTCGACCGCACCCTGCAGGCTTCGGCGCGCAGCATTGCCGAGCGCATCACGCTGCAGGATGGCGAGCTGGTGGTGGATCTGCCGGTGGCGGCGCTGGAAATGTTCGACCCGCATTTCCAGGACCGCGTGTTCTACCGCATCGGCTTTGCCAGTGGTTCCACCATTACCGGCGACAGCGAGCTGCCATTGCCCGGCACCCTGCCGGCAGCGGGCGATGTGGTGTTCTACGATGCCGGTTTTCGCGGCGAGGAAATCCGCAGCGTGGCGCTGGGCGTGCCGCTGTTCTACGCCGGCGGCCAGCGCCTGCTGCTGGTACAGGTTGGAGAAACCACGCTGTCGCGCCAGGCGCTGGCGCGACAGCTGTTCCGTGAATCGCTGGCGCAGCAGTGGCTGATCGGCGCGGTGGCTGCGCTGCTGGTGGCGGTGGGCATCAACCGCGCCTTGCGGCCGCTGCAGCGGGTGCGCGGCATCTTGCGCGAACGCGCCGGCGACCCATCGCTGCAGCTGGAAGTGGACAGCGTGCAACGCGAGCTGCAGCCGCTGGTCAGCGCGCTGAATGCGGCGCTGGCCGAGCTGGAGCAGCAGCTGTCGGTACAGAAGCGTTTCATC
Organism: Vogesella amnigena; assembly: GCF_042648905.1. Classification (NCBI taxonomy): domain Bacteria; kingdom Pseudomonadati; phylum Pseudomonadota; class Betaproteobacteria; order Neisseriales; family Chromobacteriaceae; genus Vogesella; species Vogesella amnigena. Next base: position 43,968 of record NZ_JBHRYH010000045.1, read on the forward strand.
GCCGATGCCGCCCACCAGCTGCGCACGCCGCTGACGCTGCTGAAAACCCAGGCCGAGGTGACGCTGCGGCTGCAGGACCCGGCCGAGCAGCGCGAAGGGTTGGCCGCACTGGTGCGCGCCACCGACCAGGTGATCCGCCTGGCCAACCAGCTGCTGGCGTTGTCGCGCGCCGAGCCCGGCCCCAATCGCCACGATACCCGCGAGCTGGATCTGGCCGAGCTGGCGCGCACGGTGACACTGGATTTCGTTACCGTGGCACTGGGCAAGGCGCTGGATCTGGGCTACGAGGGCGACGAGCATGCCATGCTGCACGGCCAGCCGCTGCTGCTGCGCGAGATGCTGTCCAACCTGGTGGATAACGCGGTGCGTTACACCCCGGCTGGCGGTGAAATCACGGTCTCCACCTATGCGCGCGGCGACGAGGTGGAACTGATCGTGACCGATACCGGGCCGGGCATTCCCGTGGAAGAAAGGCCGCTGGTGTTTGAACGCTTCTATCGTGGCCAGCAGACCGGTGGCGATGGCTGCGGGCTGGGGTTGGCGATCGTGCGCGAGATCGTGCGCGGCCACGGCGGGCAGATCCACCTCGACAGCGGCAGTGTGGGCGGCTTGCGGGTGGTGATCACCCTGCCCTGCCAGCCGGCCCACGGCGGCCGTGGCACTACTGGGTAGCTCGAAAAACCCCTGATTTCCAATCGAGTTAATGCGGCGAGACAAGGCGTGAACGGAAAATTTCTACGCAGCATATGTTTGATATGCAAGGAGAAATTTTGCGTGAGCAACGCAGTATCGCGACGAAAGCGGGCGTTTTTCGAGATGCCCTACTGGCGGATGATGTCGCCTTTCAGGCTGTACAGGATGGCAATCACGTCGTGTTTGGCGGTGTCGTCCACCTTGTTCTTGTCCAGTGCGGCCAGCACGTCGTCCATCACCGCCAGGTATTCCTGCTCGCTGATATTCATGCCGCGGTGCGCACTGAGCATGTCCTTGCCACTGTAGTGCTGCGGCCCGCCGCTTCCCATGCAGAAGAACTGGAACGCCATTTCACGCAGGTGGTTCAGGTCGGCAACGTGGGCAAAGCGCGGGTTGACTACCGGGTTGGCCAGGTGATTGGCCACGATGTCGTCGACGATGTGGCGGATGCCGTCGGATCCGCCCAGGCGGTCGTAAAGGGTAAGCATGATGACTCCTTGGCACCTCGAAAAACTCCCGCTTTCGTCGCGATACTGCGTTACTCACGAAAAATGTCTCCTTACATATCAAATATATGCTGCGTAGAAATTTTCCGTTCGCGCCTTGTCTCGCTTAGAAATCAGGGTTTTTCGAGGCGCCGTCCCGAGGGATGAGAAACAACGCCACAGGCAGCGGCCATCGGGGTCGTCGGGTGCGGCAGACTATTGCCTGCGGCGGTCACCGCAGGCGAGGTAGTTTCACCATAGTTCGCAGCGGTGGGGAGTCAATCGCGGCGGCGTCAGGCGGCTGACAATACGCGTCGCTTGCCGGCTTTCGGGTCAGCGGATGCCCAAGCGGTGTGGTCAGCCATTGCCGAGTCTTGTGTCGGCTGCCTGGCGGCGGATAAAACAACGCCCTTCCGGTTTGCGAAAGGGCGTTGTCTACGCACTCACGGCATCGTGAGCGCGGGCAGCTTGTGGGGTAACAGCGCTACTCAGTGGCTGCCCACCACGATGTCCTTGCTGAACACCTTTTCGCAGTACTTGCACTTCATCTTGGTGTCGTGCTCGGTAACGCGCACCGTGAAGTGGCTCTTCACCGGCTCCACGTGCGACACGCAGTTGGAGTTGGCGCAGGCGAAGATGCCGGTGACTTCGTCCGGAATCGCCAGCTTCTGCTTGCGCACCACTTCGAAATCCTCGATCACGCTGACGGTGCACTTGGGCGCCAGCAGTGCCAGCTCGTTGGCCTGCTCCTCGGTGAGCACCAGGTTTTCCACCTTGATCAGGTCCTTGGCGCCCATGTGGCCGCTTGACAGGTTGAGGCCCACGGTCACGCGCTCGCCGTAGGAGGTGAGCTTGAACAGATCCAGGATACGCAGCCCCATGCCGGCCGGAATATGGTCGATCACGGTGCCGTTCTTCAGTGCCTCGACATTGCGGGCGTAGACTTTTTCGCTCATCGGGTTCCCTTTCACACCGTTTCGTTCAGTACCAGCGACAGCAGTGCCTGGCGCGCGAACACGCCGTTGCGGGCCTGTTCGAAGTAGTAGGCGTGCGGCGTGCTGTCCACATCGGTGGTGATTTCATCCACCCGCGGCAGCGGGTGCAGGATCTTCATGTTCGGGCGGGCGTTGCGCAGCATGTCGGCACGCAGCACGAACTGGCCCTGGATCTTCTGGTACTCGGCCTCGTCGAAGCGCTCGCGCTGCACGCGGGTCATGTACAGGATATCGATGTGCGGAATCACTTCCTCGATGGTGGCGGCAATGGTGTAGCCGATGCCGCGCTCGTCCAGTTCCTCGCACAGGTAGTCCGGCATCGCCAGCGCCTCCGGGCCGACAAAATAGAACTTGGCGCCGAACAGCGACAGCGCCTGCGCCAGCGAGTGCACGGTGCGGCCGTACTTGAGGTCGCCGACGAAGGCCACGGTGAGGTTGTCCAGCCGGCCCTGGGTTTCCCACAGCGTGAACAGGTCCAGCAGGGTTTGCGACGGGTGCTGGTTGGCACCGTCGCCACCGTTGATGATGGGCACGGCGGAGAACTCGCTGGCCACGCGCGCGGCGCCTTCCTTGGGGTGGCGCATCACGATGGCATCGGTGTAGCTGCTGATGATGCGCACGGTGTCGGCCAGGGTCTCGCCCTTCTTGGTGGAGGTGCTGGCAGCATCGGAGAAGCCGATCACATCGCCGCCCAGGCGCTGCACCGCGGTTTCGAACGACAGGCGGGTACGGGTGGACGGCTCGAAGAAGCAGGTGGCGATCAGGCGGTCCTTGAGCAGGTCGGCGCGCGGATTGGCCTTCAGGCGCGCGGCGGTTTCCACTACCAGTTCCAGTTCTTCGCGGCTGAAGTCCGGAATGGAAAGGATGTGCTTGCGGTAAAGCGGATTGGCCATGGGATATCGCTCCGGCAATGATGAAACTTTAAAAAAAAGCCCCTGAACGGGTCAGGAGCTTTTTTCACATATACGGCAGGGCCAGGCCACGCCTCGGGCTCGCGGGACAAGGGCAGCGACGGGCTGTGCTGGCTGGCGGCGAGTGGCGATCATGGCAGGCTTTCGAACAAAACCGCGGGATTATACGAAATTCACCCCCGCTGCGGTAGGCCCGGTGCAGTGGTATGCGGCCAACGTTGGCCGCAAAAAAGCCGCGCCGGTGTACTGGCGCGGCTCGACGGTTGGCGCTTACAGCCTGAAGTTGCCGACCAGGCTCTCCAGGCTGGCGGACAGCTCGCGCAGCTGTTCCACTTCGCGCCGCACTTCGCCCACGATGTGGTTGTTGCTCTGCGCCATGCTGCTGATGCGCTCCACGTTCTGCGCGATCTCCGACGCGGCGCTGGACTGCTCGCGGGTGGAGGCGGCAATGTCGCCGATGCCCAGCACCAGAGCCTGGCTCTTTTCCTGTACCTGCTGCATCGCCTGGTTGGCTTCGGTGGCGATGTCCACGCTCACGGCCACCATCTCGCTGGATTTGCGCACATTGCTTACCGCCTCGCCGGTTTCGCTGCTGATGGCGTTGACGATGCGCGTGATTTGCAGTGTGGCCTCGGCAGTGCGGCTGGCCAGCTGGCGTACCTCGTCGGCCACCACGGCAAAGCCGCGGCCCATTTCGCCGGCGCGCGCCGCCTCGATGGCGGCATTCAGCGCCAGCAGGTTGGTCTGGTCGGCAATGTCCTTGATCACGTTGACGATGGTGGTGACCTCGCTGGAACGCTCACCCAGCGCCTCCATGCGCGTGGCCAGCGCCTGCATATTGCTGGTGATGCGGGTGATCTCGGCGGTGACCTTTTCCACCGTGGCCACGCTCTGCTCTGTCAGGCTGCCGGTATCGCGTGCCGCCGCTTCCGCATCCTGCGCGGTATTGGCGATGTGATGCACGCTGACGGTTACCTGCTCCACCCCGGCGGCGGTGGCGCTGGCGGCATCGGACTGCTGTGCCGAGGCCTGCTCCACCTGCACGGCGGACGCGGCCAGCTGCGATGCGGTACGGCTTACCGCCAGGCTCTGCTCGCGTACTTCCACGAACATGTCGCGCAAGCTTTCAATGAAGCGGTTGAAAGCGTCCGCGGTGCGGCCGATTTCATCGCGGTTGGCGATCTGCATGCGCACGGTAAGGTCGCCCTTGCCGCTGGCCAGCTGTTCCATGGTGTCGGCCAGCGCATTCAGCGGCCGGGTCAGCGCGCGTACCACGCCGGCCAGTACCAGCAGGATGATCACCAGCGCGGCAATGCCGATGCCGATGGCGATATTGCGCTGGCTGGCGGCGGCGGCGGTAATGGCCGCGGTGGGTACCGATACGCCGGCAGACCAGAACTGGCCGCTGTCACCGACCTTGATCGGGTAGAAGAAGTGGGTGAAGCCTCCATCCTCGTACACAAAGCTTTCGCCTTTCTTGATCTTGTCCAGGCTGGCCGCCAGCGGGTCTTCCTTGGCAATCGGCTTGCCTACCTGCGCGGCGTCCGGGTTCACCACGTACAGGCCGCCTTCCGACACCATGCGCACGAAGCCGGTGTCGTACAGTTTCACGGCGCCGTATTTCTTCTGCAGATCGTCCAGCGCCAGGTCAGCGGCGGCGATGCCCAGAAACTTGCCGCTGCCGTCCTTGATGGCTACCGCCAGCGAGCTTTCCAGCACCTGCTTGCCCTGCACTTCGTAGAAGTACGGCTCGGTGATGGTGTCGCGGCCGCGGCTCTTGGGAACGTAGTAGAAATCCCCCCAGCCCGGCTTTTCGTAGTCCGGTACGTACTCGGCCAGCTTGTCTTTCCACTCGGGGAATTTTTCCACCCGGTCAGTGGACATCATCACGTCCTGCTTGGCCTTGCCGTCGCCGCCGCGGGTCATGTAGGGGGTGTAGCGGCCGGAAGGATCGTGCCGTGGCCAGTCGAGACGAAACTCGTCGTCCTTGCCATCCAGCGCGTTCGGCTCGTACACCATCCACAGGCCGATAGCCTGTTTTTCGGCGTCCAGCACGCTGAGCAGCATGTTATCCACCACCTTGCGGTCCACGCTGCCGGCGCGCTGCAGGCCGGCCACGTTGTGTGCCAGCAGCTGCGGAATGGCAAAACCGCGTTGCAGGTCACCGGTGACCGAGTCGGCAAAGCGCCCGGCCTGCTGCGATGCCAGTTCGTAGCCCTGCTCGCGTGCCGATTCATAACTCAGCCTGGCGATCAGCGCGATCATGCCGGCAAAGCCGATGGCAATGGCAATGCCGGCCACCAGGATGATGCGGTTGCTCAAATGGCTCCAGCGCGTTGTTGTTGTGCTCATGGTGTTCCCCTGATGTTCTCCAAGCTGGCTGTTCATGCTAGCTGTCACTAAGTATTTCTACCTAGCCAACGATAAACGTTAACTGAATGTCAACGCCAGCATGCTGCCGGCACGCAATTGTTGTTGCCGGTTTGGTCTTGTGCACCATAAACACAACACTTTTTTGCATAATGACGATGTGCTAGCCTGGGCCGGGCAGCTGCTTTGCGGGAATCCGCTGGCTGACATTTGTTAAACGTCAGGGACGGTGCTATCTCACAGGCGTATCATTTCCCGTTCATTGGTAGCCCGCCGTAGCCCGGCAGTAAGTGACGTTTTCATGATCAAGTGCATTGATGTGTATGACCTTAAAGTTGGCATGTTCGTCGAGGACCTGAACTGCGACTGGTCGGCGCACCCGTTTTTCCGCAAGAGCTTCATGCTCAAGAGCGATCAGGAAATCGAGAAGATTCTGGCTGCCGGCATTCATGAGGTGTACATCGATACCAGCAAGGGCCTCGATGTAAAGCATGCGCGCACCGAAGAAGAGGTGCGTGTCTCGCTGGAACAGGAAATGCTGGAGGTCATTGCCCAGCAGCCGGCAGTGCCGTTGCAGGTGGAAATTGCCGACGAGATGGCGCGGGCGGCGCGCATCAAGAACCAGGCGCATGCGCTGGTGAAGACGGTGATGCAGGACGTGCGGCTGGGCAAGGCGGTAGAGCTGGAACTGGTCGACCCGATGATCGAGAGCATCACCGAGTCGGTGCTGCGCAATGGTGGCGCCCTGCTGACGCTGCTGCGCATCAAGCACAAGGACGATTACACCTTTCTGCACTCGGTGAGCGTAGGCACGCTGATGATCGCCTTCTGCCGCTCGGTGGGGCTGGATCGCGAAACCATCCACCTGGCCGGCATGGGCGGGCTGCTGCACGATACCGGCAAGGCGCTGGTGCCGGACGAGGTGCTGAACAAGCCGGGTCGGCTTACCGATGAAGAATTCGACATCATCAAGCGCCATCCGCGTGACGGCTTCGACATCCTGTGCCGTACCGATGGCATCGGCGAAATTCCGCTGGATATCACCCTGCACCACCACGAGCGTATCGATGGCAGCGGCTATCCGCATAACCTGAAGGGTGACACCATCAGCACCCTGGCCAGGATGGCGGCGATTGTCGATGTGTACGATGCCATTACCGCCGACCGCTGCTACCACAAGGGCATGGCGGCTACCGATGCGCTACGCAAGATCTACGAGTGGTCGAAATACCATTTCGACCCCAAGCTGGTGCAGGCCTTCATGCGCTGTGTCGGCATCTACCCGGTGGGTACCCTGGTGCGACTGGAATCCGGCAAGCTGGGCGTGGTGGTGGAACAGAACGAAGGCAGCCTGCTGCAGCCCAAGATCAAGACCTTTTTCAGCACCAAGAGCGGGGTATACCTGACACCGGAGATCGTCGATCTGTCCAAGCCGCTGGGATTTGGTGGCGGCGACAAGATCGTCAGCCATGAGAATCCGGAGAAGTGGCAGATCAACCCGCTGCGTTTCATGTGAAACAGTTCGCCGAATGCTGAAAATGATGCGGCCAACCTTTCCAGGTTGGCCGCATGTTTTTTGGTAGGGTGGGAAAAGCGTAGCGTGCCCACCCTACGCCTGTCGCGTAGCCAGAGTGATTACAGCCGGATCAGCTCGCGGTCGTTGCCGCCGCGGCGCTTGGCGCAGTACATGGCGCGATCGGCCTGGCTCAGCAGTTCGGCCGGCATCGCATCGCCGGTGGGGAATACGGCAATACCGATGGAAACACCCACCTGATTGGGATGTGGCAGGCCTTCCACAGGCTGGCGCAGCGAGGAAATCACCTTGGCGGCCACCGCGCGGGCGCCGGCCTCGTTGCTGTTTTCCAGCAGGATGGCGAATTCGTCGCCGCCGATGCGCACCACGAGATCGTTGCTGCGCACGGCGCTGCGCAGCCGCTGCGCTACCAGCGACAGCACCCGGTCGCCAATCATGTGGCCGTGGATATCATTGATCGGCTTGAAGCTGTCCAGGTCGGCAAACAGCAAGGCGCACTGGCGCGATACGCGATCCTTGGCCAGCGTTTCCAGTTTCAGTTCCAGGAAACGGCGATTGGACAGATTGGTCAGCGGGTCGCGATGTGCCAGCTCGGTCAACTGCCCCTGCAGCAGCTGCAGGCGCTGTTCTTCCTGCTTGCGGGCGGTAATGTCGTGGTGGGTTTCCAGCAGCCCTTCCAGCGTGCCATCGTCGCCGAACAACGGCGCCACGGTGACATCGATAAAGCGCTCGTTGCCGAATGCATCCTGCCGGCGATGCTCCAGCGTTACCGCCTGCCGACTTGCCATTACCTGCTGGAACGGACAGGGCTGCTCGCCGTTGCAGGGGGCGGCGCTGTCATGCGCGTAGTGATGGCAGCTGACATCCGGACTTGGCACGCCAAACTGCCGGCGCGCGGCAGCATTGGCGTAGTCCACACGGCTGTCCGGGCGGAACAGCATTACCGGCTGCGGCAGGATGTCCAGAATCTGTTGTAGCCGACGCGCCGCCGGGCTGTTGATTGCGCCGTCGTGGATCAGGGCATGATCAGGATGGGTCATGGCAGCCAGATTAGGGGGAAATTAGGATGTTAGCATTTGCTTGAAAGTCTTGGCGGCCGCCACGGCGATTACAGGCGTTAGCAAGCGATTTTCGTTAGAAACGTGAGTAATTTCTATAAATATAAATTTATAGAACTGCGTTGAGAGCTACCATTTTGCAACACCCGGCCATGGCCGGGATTAGCCGGCATCCCCGGCCGGCAGCGCGGTGGGTGCCGGATACTTCAGCGCGTTCTTGCGCAGTTTGTCGATAGCGGCGGCATTCAGATCCACCTGGCACACATCGGCCAGCCGCACCAGATACATCAGCACATCGGCCAGTTCTTCCTGCAGGTGGGTGAATTGTGCCGGGTTGGCCGCAATTGCCGCAGCTTCGGCATCGGTCTGCCACTGGAAGATTTCCGCCAGTTCGCCCACTTCGCCGGCCAGCGCCAGCATCAGGTTGCGCGGGGTGTGATACGGCTGCCAGTGGCGCTCGGCGGCAAAGTCGCGCTGCGCGGCGATCAGCCCGTCCACGTCTACCAGTTTGTTCATGTGATGCTCCAGCGGCCAAAACGGCGATGAATGGTGGCTGCAGTAGGGCGGATACCCCGCAGGGGTGATCCGCCAACGATCTTGCCGCAAGTCTGCAGTGGATCGGCGGAACGCCCGGCTATGCCGGGCTTCCGCCCTACTCAAGGCAGTGCTTACAGCAAGCCTTCCTCGCGCATTGCCTGCATTACCGCCGGGCGTTCGCCGATGCGGCCAACATAGGCTTGCAGCAGCGGCCAGGCATCCAGCTTGCGACCGAGGATGCGCGCCCAGCCCAGGCAGGTGAACAGGTAGCCATCGGCCACGCTGAAGCCATCGGCCAGCAGGTAATCCTGGCGCGACAGGATGTCGCTGAGCATGGCAAAGCGGGTGCTCAGCTGCTGCCAGGCGGCATCGCGTACCGCTTCATCCTGGCTGCGGAACATTGGCGAGAAGCCCTTGTGCACTTCGGTGGAGATGAAGTTGAGCATTTCCTGCAGCCGGTAGCGCGCCAGCGTGCCGTTGGCCGGCGCCAGCTGGCGTTGTGGCACCTGGTCGGCGATGTATTGCAGGATGGCCGGGCCTTCGGTAAGGAACTCGCCGTTGTCCAGCTGCAGTGCCGGCACATAGCCTTTCGGATTCAGCGCGCGGTAGTCGGCGCCGCTTTCGGTGAGGCGCGGCTCGGCGCGCAGGTTCACTTTTTCAATGCTGTAGGCCAGGCCGGATTCGGCCAGGGCGATGTGCGGGGACAGCGAGCAGGCACCGGGGGAGTAAAACAGTTTCATCGCGACTCCATGCAGGTGTCGGCGACAGCTTCCGGCCGTGCGGTACACGGCGGGGATCGCCAACGATTGGACGGCCTCCGGTGGGAGGGACCAGCTGCAGATGGCGCCGGCTTATGCGTTTTGCAATAGCTCAGCTTTGACTTTTGCGGGCGAACAGCACGCGCGGCGCCGGGCCGCGTGGTGCCGGCGCGGGCTTGGGGCGCAGCAGCTCCAGGTACAGCGCCTCTACCTGCTGGCGCGCCCACGGCGTGCGGCGCAAAAAGGCCAGGCTGGACTTGATGCTGGGGTCGTGGTTGAAGCAGCGGATCTTCACCAGCTGGCCCAGTCGCGGCCAGCCATGCTGGCGTACCAGCTCGGTAAGCAGCGCTTCCAGTGTGATGCCATGCAGCGGGTTGTTGCTCTGTTTGTCAGTCATGGCTGGCTACCTTGCGGCCATGCGCCGGGTTGCGGCGGTAGGCGCAGAAACCGGGGCGCGGGCCGATCTTGGGATGGTTGCGGCAGGTATTGGGGCGCTGTTCGTAGATGGTGCACAGCCGGCTTTTGGCATCAAGGTACAGGCAGTCGCCATTGGAGCGCTGCGCCAGGGTGAATACGCCGTACTTGAAGTTGAAATGCTGGATGATGCGTTGTTTTTCCAGCCGTTTGGCAATGTTCTTGATCGGCTCCTGCAGTTCGAACTCGTCCACCACGCCCATGCGCACCAGGTCCGGCAGCTTCACTTCCACCGGCATGGTGCAGCAGGAGGCCATGCAGTCGCTGCACAGCCCGTTCTTGTACTTGATCCAGGTATCGAGGCGGTCGATATCGGCCACGGCTATCCCTAACGCATTGAATTGAAAACAAAATCCGCGTCAGACGCGAAGCCGCGCATTCTACGGGCTGCTTACCGTGGTGACAAGGCTGCTGCGTTGGCCGCATCCGGCACCGCAAACGGCCGCGCGTAGCTGAACGCTGCGGCACTGGGGCCGTCACGGCGCAGCAGCGCCAGCCGCTCGGCGGCTTCCTGCAGGCTGGGAATATGCCCGGCCGGCACCCACCACAGCACGGTGGCGGCCTCGGCCATGCGGCCGAACCACTCGCGGCGGCGGCGGAAGAATTCCACGTGCTCGCTGCGGTACACGAAGTCGCCCAGCGCCTCGATGCTGTGCCACAGCGACATGTTCACGATTACCTCTTCGCCGAACGGGCGCAGGGCGGTGGCATCGCCCGCCTCGTCCTGCAGCCGCCACACAAAGCCCGGCGCGGCTTCGCCCAGGCTGTTGATGCGCTGCAGATTGGCGACGAAATCGGCCAGCTGCGGCGAATCCAGCGGTGCCAGCAAGGTGGCGATATTCAGTTGCGCGAGGTGATAGGCGGACATGGTGGGTTCCTGTGCGGGTGGCTGTCCGGCACAGGTGGAGATGACGTTGGCAAAATACAAGCGGCCAACTCTGGCGGTTGGCCGCATGCGGTTGGTCAAACGGTTATTGCATGGAGTGCAGGCCGAAGCTGTTGCCGTCCGGGTCCTGCCCCAGCGCGATGAAACCGTACTCGCCGATGGCCATCTTGGCTTGCAGCAGCTTGCCGCCGGCGGCTTCGATGCGGCCTGCTTCTTCGGCACAGTCGCCGCAGCTGAAATACACCATCACACTATTGCCGCCGGAAGGGCGGCCAGCCATGTGCACCAACGAGCCGGCGGCGCCCTTGCCATCCGGCTGCATCGGAAAGGTCCACATTTCCATGCCGGGGAATTCCAGTTTTTCCAGCGGTAGTTGCAGCACAGCCTGGTAGAAGCGCACCGCGCGCGCCATGTCCTGCACGTAGATTTCGAACCAGCCTACCGGGTTGTTCATGACTGCCTCCTGTCTGTCGGCATCTTGCCGTTAAGACTTCAGCATAGAACAGGCTACGTGCAGCTTCCCTGCCAAGAGCAGCTATCGGCTGCTATTTGCAGTACATCGCCTGATTGCATTTCGATTTCCCACTTTCCGGTTGCTGGCTGAGCGCAGCTGTTGATGGAGACTGATGGCCCCCATGGCTGATAGTACGGGATATGGATGCTGCGTAATGCCAGAAAAAGCAGACTACCTTGGCCATGGCTGGTGGTTTGCAGATGCAGTTTGCAGCTTCCTTGTGCCCAATCGATTTCGATCAAAAGCAGGGTGGCATCGTGAAGATTTGGCAGCGGCATGCGCGGACTTTCTGGCGTTGATTGAAGGGCAATCATCGCGCAATCCGTTTGGAATGTCAGCGCAGGGCACTGTGTGGTGAAACGCTTGCGGCCAACCCGCAAAGGGTTGGCCGCAAAGGAGGAGCGCTTTATTCCACGTCCGGCGCAGGTGGCTTGCGGCGGCTGCGCGGAGCAGCCGGCTTGGGCTCAGCACTGTTTGCCGCTTTGCTTGCCGGGCTGCGGGTGGGCTTGCTGGCTACCGCTTTGGTGGTGGCCGGGCTGCGCTTGGCGGCTGGCTGGCGCGCAGGTTTAGTCGCCGGGGTAGCAACTTCTACTGGCACGGCCTCAGTTACCGCTGCTGCCGTTGTGGCTTCTGCGGCAGCAGGCGGCTCCGCCGCTTCAACCTTGCCTGGCTGCGGGCTGGGGCCATCCAGTTGCAGCGCGGCGGCCACGCGCGCCAGGCGGGCCTGTTTTTCCTCGCTGATCGGCCCGGCGATGCCCAGCAGGTGCCAGGCCAGGTCCAGCGCCTGCTGGCGTTGCTGCGGCTCGGTGAGCAGGCTGCCCAGTGTGTCCAGTGCGCGGGTTTCGTCGTTGCGCACCAGCCAGGTCTGGCGGCGGATGCTGTCCTTCAGTGCCGGCAGCGCCACGCCCTCGCCCAGCGGCGTTTCCGCCATCAGGCGGCGAATGGCGTTGAACGGGCGTACATCCACCACACCGGTGCCGATGGCGGTGTACACCAGCAGGCGCAGCAGGCCATCGAACGGGTTGCCGGCGGTGTAGTGCTGTTCCAGCTCGGCACGCTTCAGGCGCAGCATTTCCTCGCGCTCCCAGCGGCCGGATTGTGCCTCGCGCTGCCAGCTGTCTGCCGGTGGCAGGCCGACGGCGGCGCGCAGCCATGGCGAGCCGTAGGTCAGTTCGAAGCATTGCTCCATCCAGCGGTCGCGCCAGTCGCCCCACTGTTCCAGCGCACCTGCCAGCTGCGTGCTGACTTGCTGCTGCCATTGCCAGAACGGGTTGCTGTCTTCCACCGGCTGGCGCTGCAGGCGAATCTGCTCGGCCGCCTTGGGCAGCCAGGACAGCCACGGGTTGAGGCTGGACAGCAGCAGGCGCTCCTGCCGCGCCGGGTGCAGCACGCGCAGTGCCTCGGCCTGCGCCGGCTTGATCAGCACGCGCAGCCACGGCGACACGAAGCTGTCGTACAGCTGCTGGTTGATCTCGGCCACGCGGCGCACCACTTCGAACGGCAGCTCGTCGTCGCGGCCGTCGTCCAGCGCGGCGATGTCGGCAATCTCGCGCGGCTCGAAGCGCACGATGTAGCGGCCCTGCAGGTAATCCAGGCCCGGGGTTTCCGGGTGGGTGTCGGTGATTACCGCCTCGTACAGCCCCGGCGGCAGCACGTCGATCAGGTCCAGCGCGCTGGCCAGCTCGCTGTGCTCACGGTTGGCCACGCCGGCGGACACGAAGATGCCCAGGTGGCCTACCTGCTCGTGCAGGCAGTAGACGATGGTCTGCTCGTTGGCGCGAATCTCGTCGCTGCTGCGGTACAGGTCCATCACCCAGTTCAGTGCCTGTTGCGGCGGCGTGATGTTGTCGCCCCAGCTGGCGAACACGATGATGGGCGAGCGGATATTGCGCAGGTCGACGCGGCTATTGCCCTGTTCCAGCTCGATGTCGCCGGCGGACAGGTGGTTGCCGACGAACAGGTTCTGGGTGATCCACTCCATTTCCTGCTTGCCGAGCATGAAATGGCCGCCCCACCAGCGTTCGAAATCCAGGAAACGCTCCCGCTCGTCGTCCACGTTGGCGTACAGCCGGTACGGTTTTTCCCACAGCGTGTTGGCCGGGTTCAGGTTCTCGAAATTACTTACCAGGTGGGCACCGTCGAACAGCCCGCCGCCCAGGTCGCCGGCCAGCGAGGCACCCCAGGTGCCGCCGGTGAGGCCGCCGCTGTAGCGCAGCGGGTGCTTGCCGCGGATGCCGGACCAGTAGGCCAGCGGCGAGCCGGCCAGCAGGATGGGGCCGACCTTTTCCGGCGCGGTGGCGGCCAGCAGCGCCAGCGCCCAGCCGCCCTGGCAGTTGCCGATCACGAACGGTTTGCCGCTGTTGCCGTGATGGCGGCTGTTGATTTCGTCCATGAAGGCTTTTTCCGCCTGCAGTACGCACTCGATGGTCTGGCCCGGCTCCGGTTGCGGAAAGAACATCACGAAGTAGCAGGGGTGGCCCTGACGCAGCGCAATGCCGATCTCGCTGTCCATCTTGAAGCCGCCGATGCCCGGGCCGTGGCCGGCGCGCGGGTCGATCACCACGAAGGGGCGCTTGTCCGGGTCGGTGGCCGGGCTGCCGGCCGGCGGGTGGATGGCGGCCAGCGCGTAGTTCACCGGCTGCGGCAGCTTGCGGCCATCGATGATGATGCTGTAGTCGAAGGCCAGCACCGGCGGTTTGCCGTCGGCGTGGTGCTGCAGGTAGACATCACCGCGCTCGCGCAGCACATCCAGCGCCAGGATGCCGCGCTGAAAGGCGTCGGTGACATAGGCTTGCAGTTGGGGAAACAGGGTTGCGCTGTGCATGGCAGGCTCCGCTAGACAGTATCACTAGCAGCATAGCCATACTTTTGTTGCGGTGCAGCTAAGGTATGCGGCAAAAATGTATCCGCATGTCCTTGATCTGCCTTGAGCAAGGCATGCGGGTAAGCTGTCCGTTGGGGCTTGTTGTGTGCGGCGCAACAAAATATTGACCGCAGACCGGTGCATCTCCTGCCGTGAAGCAGGCGCTGCCGCATCTGCTAATCCGTTTCACGTGAAACGCTACGCTTACGCCTTGCCGATCTTGTCGCCCAGATTTACCAGCAGCACGCCGGCAATCACCAGTACCGCACCCAGCAGGCGCCAGCTGTTGATCTCCTTCAGCGGCATGCCCAGCCAGCCGTAGCGGTCGAACAGCAGCGACGCGCATACCTGGCCGGCGATGATCAGCGACAACATGACCGCCACGCCGAGTCTTGGCGCCAGCAAGGTGGTGCCGAACACGAACAGCGCGCCCAGCACGCCGCCGGTGAGCATCCACCATTCCGCCCTGGGCAGCGCGGCCAACCCTACCCAGCGCTGGCCGGTGAGCAAGGCCGCCAGGATCAGGGTGACGGCGCCCACCAGAAAGGACACCAGGGCCGCCATGATAGGGCTGCCGCCGATCACCGCCTTGAGCTGGTTGTTGATGGCGGCCTGTAGCGGCACCACGATGCCGATGATGAAGGCCAGCGGAAGGAATAGCGCGTTCATGGGTAAATCCAAAGGGGTGGGAGCGGCGATGATCTCGCCGACGCCGTTGGCAGGCAAGCAACGCTGTGTTCAGCGTGCTGCGCGCAGCAGAGCGTAAACAGGCAATCAGTCCTGGCTGCCGGCCTGGCCGTCCCAGTACGCCATGGTGGCCTTGCCGTCGAAGCCCTGCCCCAGGCTGCGCACGCCGATGCGGCCGCTTTCCGGGTACACCACCACCTCGTTGGAATTGCGCTCGCCAATGATCAGGTAGCGGCACACCGCAGCGCTGTGATTAAACAGCGCGTGGCCTACCTTCTGCCCGGCGGGAAAGCATACGTAGTCGCCGGCCTGTATGCGGTAGCGCGCTTCACCCAGGATGAGCGTGAGCTCGCCATCCAGAATCAGCAGGTGTTCTTCTTCCTGCATGTGGTAATGCAGCGGGCAGGCCTGTTTGCCTGGTGCCAGCTCCTCGCGGCTCACGCCCACATGCTGCGCGCCGCCGAACTCGCCCAGCTGTTGATAACGCAGGCCGAAGCGGCTGCCCTGTTGATAACTTTCCCACGGCACGCTGTCGGCGGCGAACGGCTCACAGGCGCCGTCAGCATTGCGGCTGGTTTTCTGTTCCATCTGGCGGGCTCCTGGCGGGTAGAGTGTGCAATCTGGCGCAGCCTGGTGGTCCGGTCAAGGCGAGCTGGCACAGCGGCCAGCAGGGTTGGCCGCAGCAAGCTGGTGGCTACTGCGCGGCGGAGCTGTCCGTGTGCTGCTGCAGCTGCTGGTTGTAGCTGTCCACCTGCTGCTGCACGGCCTTGGCCTTGTCCAGCTCCTGGCGCTGGCTTTCGGCGATCTTGCCGCTGGGGCCGCAGGCGGCCAGCAGCAGACTGAATACGATGACGATGCGCATGGTGCTCTCCGGCGGGGTGATGCCTGCGTTGTAGGCCAGGCCGAGGAGAGAGGAAAGTTTCACGGCCGGATCACGATGGGGGTGCCGGGCGCCACCGCCTGCCATACCTGCTCCATGTCGGCATTGCGTAGCGCGATGCAGCCATTGGTCCAGTTGAAGCGCTGGGTAAGCGCCGCCGCCCAGCCAAAGCCATTGCGCTGGCCATGAATCATCACCTGCCCGCCGGGCGACACCCCGCGCGCGGCGGCGGCGGCGCGATCGGCGGCGTTGGGGTAGGAAATGTGGATCGCCTTGTAATAGCCGCTGTCGGCCTTCTTGTAGTCCAGCAGGTAGCGGCCTTCCGGTGTGCGCTCGTCCCCTTCCTGTTGCTTGTGGCCTTGCGCTTGGGCGCCGAACGCCACCGGAAATGCCGCCAGCAGGCGCTGGCCCTGGTACAGGTAAAGCCGCTGCGCGCGCTTGTCCACCAGCACCAGATCGGCCTGCGGCGCGGCCGTTGCGGCTGTGGCAAACAGTAGCGCGGCCAGGGCGCCGCCAAGGATGGTGCGATGCATGATGCTTCCTCTTCTGCCGTTCAAACCGCTACGGCGTTGGCCGCAGGCGGCGGCAGCGGCTGGCGGTAGCCCAAGGGGGCATCCAGCCCGAACAGCCACACGATCAGCATCAGCAGCAGCATGATCAGCAGCATCAGCATGGGCCAGCGCGTGGCAGGGTCGCGCCACAGGCGGGCGCACAGGCGGCGCAAGACGGACATGGCGTGGTTCCGCTCAGGCCTGCGGTGGCAGCCTGGCGCCCAGCGTGGCGGGCAGCCGGGCCAGCAGTTGCTGGCGGCAGCGCTGCCAGAAGGCCGACATCAGCAACAGCGCGCTGCCGATCAGCAGCCCTGACAGCGCAAAGCCCTGCCCCTGCAGGCCGGCATCTTGCAGCAGATGGCTGAAGGCATACAGCACATAGGCCAGTGCCGAGACCAGCAGCGCGCGGCGATCCACCGCCAGCGACAGCAGGCCGAACAGCAGGTACAGCAGTACTACCGCCAGCATGGCGCTGCTGCCGGCTTCGCCACTCTGTATGCCCAGCAGCGAGAACACCGGGTGCACGATCAGCGGTGCGGCCAACAGGTGCAGCCAGAACGCCACGTCGGACTTGCGCGTCTGCCGCGACGGGTCCTGCATGTCCCAGCGCATGGCCAGCCAGAAGGCGATGCCACCGCAGCCCAGCAGCAGCAGGTCACTGCTGTGGCGCAGGTTTGGCCACTGCAGCAGCAGTGCGGCATTCAGCGTGATCACCGCCACGGCCACCGCCGCGGCAACGGTGATCGGCACCCGGAAGCGGCGCCAGTGCAGCCAGGCGGCGGCGGCTGCGGCGCTGCCGGCGGTCAGTATCGCCGGCGCCATGGTGGTTTCCAGCCCGCTGTCCAGCAACAGCAGCACGGCCATGCCGCTAGCGCTGACAAAACTGCCCAGCAACACAATGGCCGGCAGTGCCATGCGCCGCTGGCGCACGAAATACTCGGCCAGCAGCCAGGACAGTGCCGCCACCAGCACGGCGCCCAGCGGCGGCCACAGCGTGCCGCCCAGCCAGCCGGCGCAGCCCAGCAGCAGCAGCGCGGCAATCACCACAAAAATATCGTTGAAACCGCTAAGCAGTCGGAAGTGCTCCTCGTCCATCAGGGAGGTGTGCTGGCGGCTGGCCACCATGGCGCGAAAGCGCGCCACATCCTGCTGCTGGAAAATGCCCACCTGCACGGCATGGCTCAGGTCTTCATCGGTATACATGCGCTGCTCCCTCGTCGCGGCAACCCATGCTGCTCGCAGCGGCAGATTATTCTTACGGCATGGCGTGCTGGCAAGTGTTTTGCCCCGGCGGCTATCGGTAGCGCGCAGCAAGGCGCTGGCAGCTGTCGCACAGGGTGAGTATTTGCCCGCCTGGTGCTAAGGTTGGCCGCAGGAGAACAGATGCTGATACGTGCCGACATGACACAACGCGCGCTGGTGCTGCCCGGCGATTACCGGTTCGTGGCCTCGCCGCTGCCCGGTGTGCAGCGCATGATGCTGGATCGTGTCGGCGGCGAAGTGGCGCGCGCCACCAGCATCGTCGATTACGCTCCCGGCGCCCGCTTCGATGCCCACGAGCACGATGGCGGCGAGGAGATCCTGGTGCTGTCCGGCGAGTTTGCCGACGAGCATGGCGTGTACCCGGCCGGCAGCTACCTGCGCAATCCGCCCGGCAGCCGCCACGCGCCCTACTCCACTACCGGCTGCCGCCTGCTGGTCAAGCTGCGGCAGTTTGCGGCGGATGATGCCGCCACGGTGCGTATCGATCCGGCCACGGCAAGCTGGCAGCCGGGGCTGGTGCCTGGCCTGCAGGTGCTGCCGCTGCATCAGCACGGCAGCGAGCACACCGCGCTGGTGCGCTGGGCGCCCGGCACGGTGTTCAAACCGCACAGCCACCCCGGTGGCGAAGAGATCCTGGTGCTGCAAGGCGTGCTGTGCGACGAAAGCGGCTGCTATCCGGCAGGCAGCTGGCTGCGCAACCCCTGCGGCAGCCAGCACACGCCGTATACCGGAGACGCGGGGGCGCTGATCTACGTGAAGGTGGGGCACCTGGCGTTGTGATGCAGCGTCTGGTTGGGATTGGTCATGCGGCCAACGTGGCAGCACGGTAGCTTGGGTTGAGCGTAGCGAAGCCCAACATTCGCGGAGTCGTCGAGCAGGCGACGCCCTGCCTGTTCGACGTAGTCATTTCTCCCGTGGCTATACCCTGTGGCTGACGAGTCCCAATCCAAAAAGGTTGGCCGCAAACCCGTTACGGCGTGCGGCCAACCTTTTGAATGCATTGTGCGGAAGACGTTGGGCTTCGCTGCGCTCAACCCAAGCTACGCTGCTCTTGATGCTGCTCATTTGCCAAGCTCCCCACTTCCGCATGCGCGCTGCGCATCAATGACGGAATGAGGTCGGGTTTATTGCAGTGCCCGGATGCGCTGCCTGGCTTGCTCCGCGATGCCCTCGTACAGTGCGAATGCATCGACGGTTTCGCCGCGTTCGATGCGCTTGGCGATCATGGTGAGCGGAAACAGCAGGATTGGCGAATCCCGGTACTGCAGCGCCGGATCACGGCCATATTCATCGCTGACCATCACCCATTTGAAGCCCATCTCCTGCACGAAAACATCGCCCAACACCACGCCCAGGGCCTGCAGCTCATATGTCTGCTCGGGGCGGAAGCGGCGTGCTTCGAGCAAGGCACGCAAGGTGCCGAGCTTGCCGACAGCTGTGGGGTATTTGTCCTGTAGATCTCGCGGAGACAGGAAGTGCCGGATCAGCTGACGCTGTGCATCAAGTGCGGCGATATCCTGCTTGCTCAGTGGTGAAATCTCCTGTGCGGCCACCATCTGGCAGCCGAGCAACAGTAGCAGTAGCAATAATCGGCGCATGCGGCACCTTCCTTGATGAGTGGGTTTTACAAGCCAATGCGTGCCTTGCCACCCGCTTCAACCCTTGTAAAAGTAAGGCACGATATCCCACAGGATATGGGCAAGCACCGGGGGCCATAACGTCCGCTTCCAGAGGTAGGCAAGGGTGAGTGTCAACCCGAAGGTGAGTACCCATACCACGCCCAACGGCCCTTGATACAGGTGATAAAGCATGCGCACCAGCAGCGATACGCCAAGCGCCAGCGATGGGCCGTGATGGCGCAGGCCGCGCGCCAGTACGCCAAGCAGGAATACTTCTTCGAAGGTGCCGTTGACCATGGCAAAACACACGATGGACACAAGCGACAGCTCACCAAAGGAGAAGCGGCTCATACCGTGCAGGCCGGTAATGTGTGTAAGGCTGGCGGCTCCCGACGTTGCCAGCCCGCTGGCCAGCCAGGCAACAACCGTCAGCAGCAATCCGGCCAGTGTGCTGCGCCAGCTTGGCCGCGGATAAAGGTGGGTAATGTCAAAGCCCTGCGAATGCAGATAGAGCAAGGCAGTAGCGGCAAGTATCAGCTCGATGAAGATCATGGCGGCATTGCCGTCATTCGAGAGCGTGATCACGGGAAACCCGGCGCTGACAATCTGCAGGGAGGTGAGTATCGGCAGGCCAAAGCAGATCAGGCTGATGATGGTGGCCTGGGTAGCGGAGAGGCTGAATTTGTTCATGTGCAGCGTTGTGTCGATAACGTGTCGGCGCTGGTAGTGGCGACAATACGGTTACCATTATGACAAAAGGGCAAGCCGTATGGCTTGCCCTTGTCTTTTGCTACGCGAGAACACGTGCGGCCAACCTTGGCCGCACTCCCTGCCTTACGAAGCGGGACGTTGCTTGAAGAAGGTGATCGGGGCCGTGGCCGGGATGTCGCTGGGCGGCGCCGATTTCAGGATGTGCTTCTTCATCTTGCCCATCACGTGCATTTCGCACGGGCGGCATTCGAATTTCAGCGTGTAGGTTTCGTCGCCGGATTTCAGGATCATCGGGTCGGCGCGCACCTGGCCCATCACCCCTTTCACACCCTTGGCCTGCTTGGGGCAAAGGTTGTAGGAGAAGCGCAGGCAGTGCTTGGTGATCATTAGCGACACTTCGCCCTCTTCCTGGTGCGCTTCGTACGCCGGCTCGATCACGTCCACGCCGTGCTGGCGGTAGAAGTCCCAGGCCAGGGCGTTGTAGACGTTGGCGAGGTAGCTCAGGCTCTGCTCGGGGAACTGCGGCTTGGGTTCGGCTTCCGCCTTGCGCGGCGGGCGCTGCCATGCGGCCAACCTTGCCGTTTCCAGCTGTTCCACCGCGTCGCGGCGCAGACCGTTGATCACCGAAGCCGGCACGAACCACGGCTGGCTGAGGTTCAGCGCCACGTCGTGTGCTTCGAACATGGTGTTGCCGAGCTTGGCCACCGCCTCACGCAGGCTGGCTTCGGCGCGGGCGGCGTCCTTGGCCGGCTCCAGCGCGATGTTGGCCGCAGCGCTGGCGCTGCAGCCGTCGGCGTCGGTAAGGGTGAGCGTGAGGCCGGAGGCCGAGTCGGCCAACGTGGCCCACACGCCCACGCGGCGTTCGGCGGATTTCTTCAGCAGCGCCAGCTCCCAGGCGTGGTCGCGGTTGCGGCTGATGTCGGTGCCGGGCTTGAGGCCGGTAAGCGTAGCCGGGTCGTTGGGCACGCAGCGCCACAGCAGCTGGCCGCCAGGCACCTTGCCCACCTGCTTCACGGTGTTGAGCTGCATGCCCACCACTTCACGCTTCTTCATGAAGTTGATGCCGTCGCCGTTGCTCATCTGCTCGCTGGTGGCGATTTCCAGCCAGCCATCGCCCACCTGGTGCACGCTGCCCAGCTGCACGCCGACGAACTTGGGCGAGTCGAAGGCGCCGATATCCTGCTTGCGGCCGGTGGCGAAGTAGTCGGTGGCGCCGCGGTGGAAGGTTTTGTCCGGGTCCGGCGTGAAGAAGATTTCGCTGCTGCCGCTGGCGGCCGGCGCCAGCTCCGGACGGCGCTCGAAGATCTCGTCCAGCAGCAGGCGGTAGTGGGCGGTGATGTTCTTCACATAGCTCACGTCCTTGTAGCGGCCCTCGATCTTCAGCGAGCGCACGCCGGCATCCAGCAAGGCTTCCAGGTTGTTGCTCTGGTTGTTGTCCTTCATCGATAGCAGGTGCTTGTCGAACGCCACTACGCCGCCCTTTTCATCGGTGAGCGTGTACGGCAGGCGGCAGGCCTGCGAGCAGTCGCCACGGTTGGCGCTGCGGCCGGTGTCTGCATGGCTGATGTAGCACTGGCCGGAGAACGCCACGCACAGCGCACCGTGGATGAAGTATTCGATGGCGGCCGGGTCGGCGCCTTCGGCCACCACTTGTGAGATCTTGGCGATTTGCGGAATGGTCAGCTCGCGCGCCAGCACGATCTGGCTGAAGCCGGCATCGGACAGGAAGCGGGCTTTCTCCGGAGTGCGGATGTCGCACTGGGTGGAGGCGTGCAGCTGGATCGGCGGCAGGTCCAGCTGCAGGATGCCCATATCCTGCACGATCAGCGCGTCCACGCCGGCGTCGTACAGCTGCCAGATCAGCGTGCGCGCGGCGTCCAGTTCGGCGTCGTGCAGGATGGTGTTGAGGGTGGCGAAGATGCGCGCGTGGTAGCGGTGGGCAAACTGCACCAGGCCGGCGATGTCTTCCACGCTATTGCAGGCGTTGTGGCGCGCGCCAAAGCTGGGGCCGCCGAT
Source organism: Vogesella amnigena (assembly GCF_042648905.1). Taxonomy (NCBI): domain Bacteria; kingdom Pseudomonadati; phylum Pseudomonadota; class Betaproteobacteria; order Neisseriales; family Chromobacteriaceae; genus Vogesella; species Vogesella amnigena. The sequence continues at coordinate 65,773 of NZ_JBHRYH010000045.1, forward strand.
ATACACCGCGTCGGCGCCGTGCAGGATGGCCTCGCGGCCGATGTCGGCGTTCTTGGCGGGGGATAGCAGCTCAACCTGGTGCGGCAACAGACTCATGAATACTTCCTGCGGTGGGTGGGGTGAAGGGGCGGAATTATAGCGGAATCAGTGGCTTAGGACACCCCGAAAAGACCCCGCCTTCGTCGCGATACTGCGTTGCTCACGATTGTCCCTCCTTACATATCAAACATATGCGTCGTCGGGATTTTTCGTACGCGCCTTGTCTCGCTTAAAAATCGGGGTTTTCGAGGCGCCCTTAGGTGTAGCTGCCCGTATTGCCGCCGCGAGCGCCGGCGGCAGGCGGGCGCAGTGCGGCAATGATCAGCTCAGCAGGCGGAAGATTTCCCAGCGCTGGGTGCCGGAAACCACGTGCGGTTCCAGCTGTTTGCTCCAGGCGGCGTGGCTATCCAGGGTGGCGAGCTTGGCCCAGGCGGCTTCCAGCTCGGCCAAGCTGGCAACGGCGATTTCACTCTGGATGGTGGATTCCCTGGCGCCGATCGAGCCGGTGAGCAAACGGGTATTTCCTTCGCTCCAGCCGACCTGTGAGCCGATTTCGCGCAGCCAGCGGTGCATATGGTCGAGCACCTCCGCCTTGTGGCCAAAACGGGCTTCGATACTCCAGCGGGCAATGAACATGGTGGCAACTCCTGTCAGACAGGGCATGCCATAAGGAGTGCGGCCAACAGCTGCCGCTGCAGCGCGGGGGCTGGTGGGCGGCCGTGGTGCAAGGCAGCCGGGCCGGCGCTCGCGGGGGCGGGCGCGCATGCCCAGGGTGGGTGTAACCCAGCATAGACCATGGCTGGTCTGGCGGCAGGGTCAGCCGGTGAGCAAATTGGCCAGCTCGTCCACGGCTTCCGCCCACTCGGCGTCGTCGTCCAGCGACTGTTTCAGGAAGGCGGCTTGCGAAGCATTCCAGAACGGTGCGTCCTCGATACTGGTTTCGTGCGGCAGCGGGTGGCTGGCAATGAAGGCGCGAATGGCGGCGGGCTCTGCCGGCAGGCCCAGTTGCTTGAACAGGCCGGGAAGATCGTGGGAGCTGGTATCCATGGTGGCGGTCCTGGCGGTTATCCTGTTTGATGACATGGCCTGTCCAGCATAGACCGCGCCGGAACTTGTGCCAGCGGCAAATGCTCTACGCGGCTGCAAGATGATAGGCATCGATTCCGGAGAGCAGGACATGAGGACATTTGTGGTGATGGCGGGCTTGGTGCTGCTGACTGCCTGCAGCGAAGAACAGACCGCCCGGCTGCAGCAGCAGGCATCGGCCGCCATCGGCGGCGTGCACCAGGTGGTGCAGGACAGCAGCGCGCCGCTGGCCGAGCTGAAACAGCAGGCCAGCGCAGTGCTGGGGGATGGTGGCAAGCTCAAGCAGCAGGCCAGCGCCGCCATCGGCGTGGCCAAGCGGGTGGGTGAGGCGGCGGCGGTGTTCGACCCGGAGCTGGGCGAGCAGATCGATCAGGCCAAGCAGGCGGCGGATATCCTGCAGGGCAAGCAATAATCATCGCCTGCGGCCGGAGTTGGCCGCAACAACGGCAAACCGCGCCGCAGGCAACTTGCCGGTGGCGCGGTTTGCTTTTATGGCCGTGGGTTTACAGCGGCAGATAGCGGCGCAGCTCGGCCACCCAGTCGCGGCCGGCATAATCCGGGCCCATCACCAGCACGCTGTAGCTGTCGCTGCCGAAGCGGGCATCCACCTCGATCAGCACATGGGTGTTGCCACCTTGCGGGATGAAGGTCAGCTCGATTTCCTGGATGCGGAAATTGCCGCCGCGCGGGCGCAGCTCGAACTCCTGGTAGCAGCCCAGGGTACTCATCACATTGCCGGCGCGGGCGGTGCCGACTTCGACGTCGGTGCTGGCCAGCGCCCAGCCCAGCTGCTCGAACGCCTGCAGCAGGGTCTGCACCGGTGCCGGCGGCAGAATCTCCAGCAGGTCGCGGTCGCTGGCATCCACTGCCGAATCGATGGCCAGGTCGGTGTGGATCCACACCGGCAGCGGGCGACCGTAATGCGGCAGCGCGTTGATGGGGGTTTCCGCCGGCAGCTGAATCTGGAACGGCAGTTCCTTGGTCTGGCCTGCCACAATGGTAAAGCGGCCGCTTACCGGCACCGTGCCCAGCGGCAGCGCCCCACGTGCCTCGTGGTCGCCGGATTCCTGCTCCGCTTCCACCATCAGTACCAGTTCGATTTTCTCGATGTCCTGGTCGGCGCTGCCGCCCTGCACCAGCACGCGGCCACGCAGCAGTTCGCCTGGATACAGGCGCGGGTTGTCCAGCTGGGTATCGACTTTGGCGCCACCGACGCCGATCGAGGCAAGCAGTTTCTTGAACATGTCTATGTATTCTGAAGTTGTGTTGACGGGCGCTTGCAAGACCGTATGGACGGCAGCAAGTTCCGGCCGTGGTTGCGGCGCGGAGAGGGTTTGCTCAGGGTAGGAGCAAGTCGCTGGCCGGAATGGCCAGATAGGTTTGTATCAGCGGGCGCAACGCATCTTCGGCAACCAGCTGTTGCAACGCGCGGCGCAGGTGCTGCCGGTCGGTGGCAGGTAGCCGGGTCGACAGGTAGCTGCCCACCCGTACATACAGCGGAGGGCGGAACGGCAGCCTCTGCAGCTGCCCTTCCAACCCGGATACGCCGGTGGGGGCCCAGCTGGTAGTGTCCAGTACCGCGCTCAGGCGCTGGCGCGCCAGCTTCTGGTACAGACTGGAACGGTCGTTACTGTATTCGATGCGGGAGAAGACGGACAAGGCATTCAGCCGTGTCGTTACCGTGGGGGCCAGATGGGTGCCGCGGATCATGCCTAGCCGCGTCGAGATATCGGCCAGCGCTTCGTCCGCCGTGCTATATGCGCCACCGCGCAGCACACCCACGCGCAGTGCCATGCGTAGCATGGGGACGAACTCGGCATCGGCGGCGGGGATCTGCGGGTCTTCCAGCACGCCCAGCTGCAGCATGAGCTGCCCGCTGCGGAATACGGCATCGCGACGGGCCAGTGGTAGCTGCTGCGGCTGGAGGCGGCAGCCACTGAGCGTGGCAAGGCGCTGTGCCACCACCACCATCAGTCCGCTTTCCTCGCCGGATGCGGCTTGCTGGTACAGGGCCGGCTGATTTGGCGCTACCGGGTAGGTGTAGTTGCAGGCCAGGGCAGCAACTGGCAGCCAGAGGCAGGTGGTAAGCAGCAGACGGACAGGCAACATGGCACTGGGCAGGAAAAGTGACGATGTTGTCAGCTTAATGCATCGCCGGTCGGGTGCAAGGGTTGGCCGCAGCATGCGGCCAACCTGTGCCAAGGAGGGCTTATACCTTGTCGTACAGCTTGACGCCGCCCTGCACGAACGCAATGGCTTTCACTTTCCGTCGCCCGGACACTGGCGCGGCTTGCCCAGCTGGGTACCAGCTTTGGCGCCACCGACGCCAATCGAGGCAAGCAGTTTCTTGAACATGTCTATGTATTCTGAAGCTGTGTTGAGCGACGTTGGCAAGACCGGGCGGCTCGATGCAAGTTCCGGGCGAGTTTCCACACCGTTGGCCGCATGTAACTGCGGCCGTGCCGGTTAGCAGAACAGGTATGTCTGTAAGTGCTGGCGAATAGGGGGCCAAGGCGCATTGGGCTGTCTGGGGTGCGGTGCTATTTGATTGCGTCGAACAGGCGCTCGGATTCGGTAATCATGCTTGTACCCTGCTCCTGTTTGCCATTCTTCTTGTACAGCCAGCCCAGGCTGTTCAGGGTGACCGCATAGGCGTAGTGCTGCGTGCCTACGCTGCTAGCAAAGGCATCCAGTGCTTGCCGGTAATAGCCTTCTGCCACATCGACATGGCGCAAGTAGTGATGGGCATCGCCCAGTTCGCGCAACACGATGGCTTTATGCACCCTGTCGCTGTTTGCATCGTTCTGCTCCCCGGCCAGTACCTCCTCCAGTAGTGATATGGCACGGACGTACTGCTTACTATCGATGCAGTTGCTGGCAAGGCGCGCCTTCGATACCCGGATCGACGGGTGGTTGGCTGGCATGATCAGCTGTTTGATAGCGAGTGCCTGTTGCAGATAGCGCTCGGCAGAGGCCCAGTCCCGCTTGCGGTTATACAGCGTGCCCAGGTTGTGCAGGCTTTCTGCCACCTCCTTGCTGTTTTCCCCAGCAAGGGTTTTGCGCATGACCAGGGCCTGCTCGTGTAACCGGATAGCCTCGCTGTCATTGCCGGTGTATTGGCGTAGCAGTGCCAGATTGTTCATCGACTCAGCAACCAGCAGGTGCTGCTCGCCCAGTAGTCGCGTACGTAACGCGAGGGCCTGCAAGCCGATGGGTTCTGCGTCCTTGAACCGGCTGCTTTCGCGCAGGAACTGGAACCATGCATCCAGCAGGTCTGCGTATAGCAACGTGTCTGTTGGTACCGCTTGCGGGCCATACAGTAAGGACTGCAGTAATGCTCCTGCTTCCTTGAAGTGATCCTTCATTAGCCAGCTGCGGGCAAGGTCTCGCTGTGCCTGCCAGCGGGCGGTCTGGTCGGTAGCGCTGGCAAGCGCCGCTTCTGCCTGTTGGGTGGCTTGCTGGTAATTGCCCTGCTGCAGCAGGTTGTCAACATTGTCGGCATGGCAGGCAATGGTGAAGAGCAGGGGGAGAACAGGACGGAAAATGTGCATATGGGCAGCCCAGGGTTATGTGCTTGCAGTCGGAAGCTATCCGGCATGCTGTCAGTTTTGGTTTTCCGCAGCTTCCATGATGCGTAGCCCCTCGGTAATCAGTTGCTGACCTTCACTGTTATGGAGGTTCTGTTTCAGCAGCCACCCCAGATTGTTCATGGCCTGTCCGACGGCATAATGTTTTGCTCCCAGTGCCTGCTGTAGCACTACCAGGGCCCGCCGGTAGTACTGTTCCGCTTCCGTGACCTTGCCCTGGTCTTGGAGGCAGTCAGCGATGGCGCGCAAGGTTCTGCCTGTCTGGTCAAGCGAGTCTTCGCCATTGCGTTGGGTCATGGTCAGAGTGGCTTGCAATTGCGCCATGGCTTCGTCGAACCGCTTTTCCTTGCGGTACAACCAGCCCAGCATGCGCATGCTGCGGGTCAGGCTGGGGTGGTCCGGGCGCAAGACATGCTGTTTGATGCGGATGGCTTCGATCATCATGGATTCGGCCTGTTGGTACTCACCGGGAACCATGTGATTGAAGCTCAGGTTGTACAGGCTTTCTGCCACAGGGAAACTGTCATGTCCTGCCAGTTGTTCGCGTATTTGCAGTGCTTGCTTCAGCAGTTTCTGGCTTTCCGCCACCTGGTCTTGCATGCCTAGGGAAACGCCCAGGTCATTCAGTGTCTGGGCAACGTCCAGATGTTGTTCCCCCAGGTGCTGCTGACGTGTAGCCAGTATGCGCCGGTAGAGTTTGCTCGCCGGCTTTGCCTGCTGCAGGTCCATATAAACGGCAGCCAGTCCATCTTGTACTTCTGCCTCGAGCAGGCTGCCCGGGGGAATCTGGTGGCTGTCCTGCAGCAAGGCCTTGAACATTTGTTCCGCCTGAGCGGGTTGGCGGTGTTCTCGGGTGGCGTTGGCCAGATCGATTTGTGCACGTAATTGGCTAGTGGCGTCATCTGCGGGGAGTTGCTGCAATGCTTGGCTGGCCTGTTGTAGTGCCAGCTGGTAGTAGCCGTCCTGCAGCAATTGCTTGATATCTGCTGCCTGTGCGGGCAGTGCCAATGGCATGGACAACAGCAGACTGAATAGAACGCTTTTCATGCGACTCCCCTTCGGTTGGAGCCAGCATGGTGCCGCAAAATATGCCGATGGGGAATACGGCTTTGTATAGATACCGGCGAACAAGACATGCCGGGTGTCACGGGGCGTTTATCTGCCCCAAAAGGTTGGCCGCAGCGCTGCGGCCAACCTTCGTTTAACGTGAAGCAAAGCAGGCTTATACCTTGTCGTACAGCTTGCCGCCGCCCTGCACGAACTCGATGGCTTTCACTTCCATGCCCTTGTGCAGCGCGTCCTGCTCGCTGATGCCCTGTTTGGCGGCGAATTCGCGCACGTCCTGGGTAATTTTCATCGAGCAGAAGTGCGGGCCGCACATGCTGCAGAAGTGGGCCACCTTGGCGCTGTCTTTCGGCAGCGTTTCGTCGTGGAATTCGCGCGCCTTGTCCGGATCCAGGCCCAGGTTGAACTGGTCTTCCCAGCGGAATTCGAAGCGTGCCTTGGATAGCGCGTTGTCGCGGATCTGCGCGCCGGGGTGGCCCTTGGCGAGGTCGGCGGCGTGTGCGGCCAGCTTGTAGGTGATGATGCCTTCCTTCACATCATTCTTGTTCGGCAGGCCCAGGTGTTCCTTCTGGGTGACGTAGCACAGCATGGCGGTACCGTACCAGCCGATCTGCGCCGCACCAATCGCGCTGGTAATGTGGTCGTAGCCCGGCGCGATGTCGGTGGTGAGCGGCCCCAGGGTGTAGAACGGCGCTTCGTGGCACCACTCCAGCTCTTTGTCCATGTTCTCCTTGATCAGCTGCATCGGCACGTGGCCGGGGCCTTCGATCATCACCTGCACGTCGTGCTGCCAGGCGATCTGCGTCAGCTCCCCCAGGGTCTTCAGCTCGCCCAGCTGCGCGGCGTCGTTGGCATCCCAGGCGCTGCCCGGGCGCAGGCCGTCACCCAGGCTGAAGGCTACGTCGTAGGCCTTCATGATTTCGCAGATTTCCGCGAAGTGGGTGTACAGGAAGTTTTCCTGGTGATGCGCCAGGCACCACTTGGCCATGATAGAGCCGCCGCGCGACACGATGCCGGTCATGCGGTTGGCGGTGAGCGGCACGTAGCGCAGCAGCACGCCGGCGTGGATGGTGAAGTAGTCAACGCCCTGTTCTGCCTGCTCGATCAGCGTGTCGCGGAAGATTTCCCAGCTGAGGTCCTCGGCCTTGCCGTTCACCTTTTCCAGTGCCTGGTAGATGGGCACGGTGCCGATGGGTACCGGCGAGTTGCGCAGAATCCACTCGCGGGTTTCGTGGATGTTCTTGCCGGTGGACAGGTCCATGATGGTGTCGGCGCCCCAGCGGATGCCCCAGGTCATCTTGTCCACTTCTTCGCTGATCGACGACGTTACCGCGCTGTTACCGATGTTGCCGTTGATCTTCACCAGGAAGTTGCGGCCGATGATCATCGGTTCGCTTTCCGGGTGGTTGATGTTGTTGGGGATGATGGCGCGGCCGGCGGCCACTTCCTGGCGCACGAATTCCGGGGTGATGTCTTCCGGCAGCTGGGCGCCGAAGTTCTGGCCGGCGTGCTGGCGGGTCATCAGTTCCAGCAGGCGCTTGTTGCCGGTGGCTTTGAGCGATTCGACATACGCCTTGCGGTTCAGGTTTTCGCGGATGGCAACGTATTCCATCTCTGGCGTGATGATGCCCTGGCGCGCGTAGTGCATCTGGGTAACGTTGCGGCCAGCCTTGGCGCGGCGCGGTTTGCGTTGCAGGTCGAAGCGCAGGTCGGCCAGTTTCGGGTCGGCCTCGCGGGCGCGGCCGTAGTCGCTGGACAGGCCGGCTAAGCGCTCGGTGTCGTCACGCTCGGCGATCCAGGCGGCGCGCAGTGCCGGCAGGCCGGAGCGGATGTCGATGCTGGCTTGCGGGTCGCTGTACGGGCCGCTGGTGTCGTAGACGTAGATTGGCGGGTTCTGCTCGCCACCGAACTGGGTGGGGGTGTCGGCCTGGCTGATTTCGCGCATCGGCACGCGAATGTCCGGGCGGCTGCCCTCGACATAGATCTTGCGGGAGTTCGGTAGCGGCTGGATGGCGGCGGAATCCACCACCATGTGTTCGTTCAGTTTGCTTGGCGCGTTCATCGGGGGGCTCCAGTGTGCGATGAAACGGCGCAAGGAGCGGCCCGGTTGCCCGGCTGCGGTTGGCCGCGGTCACGGCTGGCGGGAACGCGCGGCGTGATGCGGTGTCTGGCAGGTTACGCTTCCCTACGCCGGTATTATCCGGGTCAGGTTCGAAGGGTGACTCTCACCCGCCAACCCGCCAGTGTCGCCCGCACACAACGCTGTGGCATGCTCACCGGCAGGGGCAGGACCCCTAGCGATGCTGTGAAGGTAAGTTAATTGTGGGATAATCGCAAGTTAGGTTGCGCCCGCATTACGGGCCGGCCGGCTGCGAAAACTGCATGAAATCAAGCGTGCGTGCCGTTTTCAGAGTCGTCCTTTCCTTATTGTCTTGAATCCCCCGGAGTTTCCGATGAATTTCGAACAAGCCCGTTTCAACATGGTTGAGCAGCAGATCCGTCCGTGGGATGTGCTCGACACCTCCATCCTCGACCTGCTGTTTCACGTGAAACGCGAAGATTTCGTGCCGGAAGAAAAGCGCAGCCTGGCGTTTGCCGACGTTCAGCTGCCGCTGGAAAACGGCTGCACCATGCTGGAGCCGAAGGTGGAAGCCCGCCTGCTGCAGGATCTGCAGGTGAAATCCAGCGACAAGGTACTGGAAGTGGGTACCGGCAGCGGCTACATGACCGCGCTGCTGGCCGCCGTCAGCCAGCACGTGTACAGCGTGGACCTGGATGCCGAGCAATCCCAGCGCGCCGCGGCCAACCTCAAGACCGCCGGCATCCGCAACGTGACCCTGTCGGTAGGCAACGGTATCGAAGGCCTGGCTTCGCAGGCGCCGTTCGACGTGATCTTTGTTGGCGGCTCGGTACCGGTAGTGCCGGACGCACTGAAGGCGCAGCTGGCCGTGGGCGGCCGCCTGGCGGTAATCGCCGGTGATGCCCCGGTGATGATTGCCAAGGTAATCACCCGCGTGTCGGAAAGCGCCTACCAGGAAAGCGTGAGCTTCGACACCAATATCGCCCGCCTGCAGCAGCTGGACGCCATCGAGCCGTCCCGCTTCAGCTTCTGAGCATGGTAGGCGAAATCACCGCCCGCGATCTGGCTGCCTGGCTGGCCGACGACAGTCGCGTCAAACCGGTGCTGCTGGATGTGCGCGAGGACTGGGAATACGCGCTGTGCCACATCGCCGGCTCGCAGCAGATGGTGATGAACCTGGTGCCGCTGCGTCATAACGAGCTGCCGGACGATGTGCCCATCGTAACCATCTGCCACCACGGCGTGCGCAGCTTCCAGGTGGGCCTCTACCTGCAGAACGCCGGCTTCGAACAGGTGCTGAGCCTGCGTGGCGGCGTGGATGCCTGGGCCAATGAGGTGGACCCGGCGATGGCGCGCTACTAAGCCACACCATCCAGTCGAAAGCCGTTCCTGCCGGAGCGGCTTTTTTGTTGTCGCCACGCCGTGGCAGAAAAGAATGAACATGAGCTACCTTTCCCCCGCCCTTGCCGCCCTGCCCGCCGCCTGGCGAGAGGTGCTGACCGCACCGGCGCTGGCTGCGCAGTTGCAGGCCATAGACACGCGTCTGGCCGCCCGCGCCGCCGACGGCGTGGCCATCTACCCGCCGCGCGAATTGGTCTTTCATGCCTTGCAACACGCTGCACCGCAGGACGTGCGGGTAGTGATCCTGGGCCAGGACCCCTACCACGGCGCCGGCGAGGCCATGGGACTGAGTTTCTCGGTGCCGGCCGGGGTGAAGATTCCACCCAGCCTGCGCAATATGTACAAGGAGCTGGCCAGTGACCTGGGCGTGGCACCGGCCGCCAGCGGCGATCTGACACACTGGGCGCAGCAGGGTGTGCTGCTGCTGAATACCTCGCTGACGGTGGAAGCCGACAATGCCGGCAGCCACGGCAAGATCGGCTGGCAGCAGGTGACCGATGCGCTGATCGACGCGGTGAATGCGCACAATCCCGGCTGCGTGTTCCTGCTGTGGGGCAACTGGGCGCAGGGCAAGGCCGAGCGCATCGATACCGGCCGCCATGCGGTGCTGAAGGCCGCGCATCCGTCGCCGCTATCCGCCAGCCGCGGCTTCTTTGGCTGCCGCCATTTCTCGCAGGCCAATCAATGGTTGGCCGCACGCGGCCGTGGCGAGATCGCCTGGGGCGCGCCGGCGGCACAGGGTGGTTTGTTCTAGCCGTAGCGTCGTGCTGTCGCTGGTGTAAAGTGCAGCCCAAGGCGGGCAACACCGCCATTGTCTACAGGGGGAAAACGTGGCCATCACGCTGAAGAACGTGCGTTATTTCGTGGCGGTTGCCGAGGCGGAGTCTATCTCCGGTGCGGTGCAGGATCTCAACGTGTCGCAATCGGTGGTGACCGAGGCGATCCGCACGCTGGAGGCCGACCTTGGCGCCACGCTGTTCCAGCGCCACGCCCGCGGCATGATCCTTACCCACGCCGGTTACCAGTTCCTGCGCCATGCGCACCAGATCCTGGCTTCGGTGCGCAATGCCCGCGAGGCAATGCGCGCGCGGCCGGACACCGTTACCGGCCAGCTCAATATCGGCGTTACCAGCCTGGTGTGCGGCTACTTCCTGCCCTATCTGCTGGACCGCTTCCGCAATACCTTTCCGCTGGTGGATATCCGCGTGGTGGAAGACCAGCGCGAGTACATCGAGCACCTGCTGGTGAACGGCGAGCTGGATGTGGGGGTGCTGATCGTTTCCAACCTGGAAAACCGCCAGGCGCTGGAGGCGGAAACGCTGCTGGAATCCGCCTACCGGCTGTGGCTGCCGGTGAACCACCCGCTGCTGGAGCTGGGCACGGTGGCGGTGGCGGAAATGGCGCAGCAGCCGCTGGTCACCCTGAAACTGGACGAGCTGGAAGACGTGGCCACCGCGCTGTGGCGCAGCCAGGGCCTGCGGCCAACGGTGGCGGTGCGTACCAGCTCGGTGGAGGGCCTGCGTAGCCTGGTGGCCACCGGCGCGGGGCTGGCGGTGATGCCGGACCTGCTGTACCGGCCGTGGTCGCTGGATGGCGACCGGCTGGAAGTGCGTCAGCTGCTGGAAAAAACGCCGTCGCTGCAGGTGGGCCTGGCCTGGCGCCGTGGTGCCAAGGTGGCGGAAACAGCACAGAACTTCCTGACCGTGGCGCGCGAGTACACCCGTAGCCACGCCTGATTGGATCAAATTTCGTTCTATAAAACCGATATCTTGTAGTGTGCAATTTATAAAACAGATGGCTTGCACCGCTGTGGCTCGCGATTTTGCGCTGCGGCACGCTTTCGGTTCAAACTCCCGCACGGCGCAGCGATAAATGCCAACACCGGCGGCGAGCATCCGGTTTTTCCGATAGGTAGTATTGGGCAAGTTACCTTGGTAGTGCCAAAACGCGGTTCCTAGAATGCAGCACATCATTCGAGACGCAATCAATGCGCCGATCTGCAAAGGAGAACTGTGATGAAGCATCGCCTGCATGCCCTGGCCTGGGCGGCCGTCTGTAGCAGCATGGTCGCCACCCCGCTGATGGCGGCACCGCCGACCTCGCTGGGCAAGCCGGAAGGCAAACTCAACATCATCGCGTGGCCCGGCTATATCGAGCGCGGCGAGACCGACAAGAACTACGACTGGGTAACCCAGTTCGAAAAGAACACCGGCTGCCAGGTAAGCGTGAAAACCGCTGCCACCTCGGACGAGATGGTGTCGCTGATGAACTCGCCCAACTACGACCTGGTAACCGCCTCCGGCGATGCCTCGCTGCGCCTGATCTACGGCAAGAAGGTGCAGGAGATCAACCCCAACCTGATTCCCAGCTGGAGCACGCTGGATCCGCGCGTGAAGAACGGTGGCTGGTACACCGTGGGCGGCAAGGTGTACGGCACGCCGTACCAGTGGGGCGCCAACTTCCTGATGTACAACACCAAGCTCTACCCGAGCGCGCCCACCAGCTGGGCGGCGGTATTCGAGCCGGGCAAGCTGGCCAATGGCCAGGCCAACAAGGGCAAGGTGCAGGCTTACGACGGCGCCATCTACATTGCCGATGCCGCGCTGTACCTGATGAGCAAGAACCCCAAGCTGGGCATCAAGGACCCGTACGAGCTGAACGAAGCGCAGTACCAGGAAGTGCTGAAGCTGCTGCGCCAGCAAAAGCAGCTCACCCACCGCTACTGGCACGACGTAACCGTGCAGATGAACGACTTCAAGAAAGAAGGCGTGGCGGCATCCAGTGCCTGGGGCTACACCATCAACACCCTGCAGGCGGAAAACTTCCCGGTGGAAGGCGTGATTCCGAAGGAAGGCGCCACCGGCTGGGCGGATACCACCATGCTGCATGCCAAGGCACAGCACCCGGTGTGTGCCTACAAGTGGATGGAGTGGTCGCTGAACAAGAACCTGCAGTCCAGCCTGGCTGAATGGTTCGGTTCCAACCCGGTGGTGCCGGACGCCTGCAAGACCAAGGCACCGGGCGGCAGCGACTTCTGCAAGAGCAACGGCTTTGACCGCTTTGCGCAGATCCGCTTCTGGAAAACCCCGATCGCCACCTGCAAGACCCAGGGAACCTGCGTGCCGTACAGCCGCTGGACTTCCGACTACATCGCCATCATGGGCGGTCGGTAATCCCGCTGCCGTGGTTGGCCGCCAGTTGCGGCCAACCCGGTACTACGTTTCAACCGAGCGCCGCCATGTCCTTCCTGGGGGGGCGGGGCGTGGCGGTTGCTCACCCGGTAGTACGGCTGCCCGTTCGGGCCGCCGCCTTGCACGCCTTGCCGTGCATTTGGAGTACATCATGTCCATCGCCGTCCAGTTCCAGAATGTCAGCCGCCACTACGACAGCGTGCGCGCCGTTGACGACATCAACCTCGACATTGCCGAGGGCGAATTCTTCTCCATGCTGGGCCCGTCCGGCTCCGGCAAGACTACCAGCCTGCGCCTGATCGCCGGCTTCGAGCAGCCCAGCCAGGGCTCCATCCGCATCTTCGGGCAGGAAGCCGCCGGGCTGCCGCCCAATCTGCGTGCGGTGAATACCGTGTTCCAGGATTACGCGCTGTTTCCGCACATGAACGTGCTGGACAACGTGGCCTACGGCCTGATGCTCAAGGGCGTGGGCAAGGACGAGCGCTACCGCCGCGCCGAGGAAATGCTGGAGATGGTCAAGCTCGGCCAGTACGGCACCCGCCGCCCGGCAGCGCTGTCCGGCGGCCAGCGCCAGCGTGTGGCCCTGGCCCGCGCGCTGATCCTGCAGCCGCGCGTGCTGCTGCTGGACGAGCCGCTGGGCGCGCTCGACCTCAAGCTGCGCGAAGCGATGCAGACCGAACTGAAAGCGCTGCAACGCCGCCTCGGCATCACCTTCATCTATGTGACCCACGACCAGGGCGAGGCGATGTCGATGTCCGACCGCGTGGCAGTGTTCAACAAGGGCCGCATCGAGCAGGTGGCGGCGCCGCAAGTGCTGTACAACCAGCCGGCTACCGCCTTTGTGGCGGATTTCGTCGGTGCGGCCAACGTATTCGACGGCGATCTGGCCGGCACGCTGATCGGCCATGCGCAGGCATTCGCCGTGCGGCCGGAGCGCATTCGCCCGGCCGGCCAGCTGGCCGATGCCGACGTGGTGCGGGTACCGGGCAAGCTGCTGGATATCCAGTACCTGGGCGCGGTAAGCCGCTACGAGGTGGAAGTGTTCGGTCAGAAGGTGGTGAGCATGGTACTGCCCAACGAGCACGGCAATGCCGAGCCGCAGGCCGCCATCGGCGCCGCCATCACCCTGGCCTGGCCGCGTCAGGCCATGCTGCCGCTGGCCGGTTGAGGGGGAAACATGATGACTGCTTCCCTGTCCGCCACCCCTGCCGTGCCGCCGCTTGGCCTGCTGCAGCGACTGGGCGTGGCGCTGTACCGTCGCCCCGGCCTGCAGCTGGCGCTGCTGCTGGGCCTGCCGCTGCTGTGGTTCCTGGTGGTGTATATCGGCTCGCTGGCCACCCTGCTGGCGCAGAGCTTCTTCACCTTCGACGATTTCACCATGGAGGTCAGCCGCGAGCTGACGCTGGCCAACTACCAGCAGCTGCTGCAGCCGGCCAACTTCGACGTGGTGCTGCGCACGCTGAGCATGGCCAGCGCGGTAACGCTGGCCTCGGCGGTACTGGCCTTTCCGCTGGCCTACTACATGGTGCGTTACGCCCGTGGCTGGAAAAAGGGCTTCTTCTACGTGGCGGTGATGCTGCCGATGTGGGCCAGCTACATCGTGAAGGTGTACGCCTGGACGGTGCTGCTGGCCAAGGATGGCATCGTGTACTGGGCCTACCAGCACCTGGGGCTGGGCAGTGTGGTGGACTGGCTGATGACCATCCCGCTGCTGGGCGGCAACTCGCTGACTACCTCGCACCTGGGCCGCTTTGCCGTGTTCACCTATATCTGGCTGCCGTTCATGATCCTGCCGATCCAGGCCGCGCTGGAGCGGGTGCCGCTGGGCCTGATGCAGGCCAGCAGCGACCTGGGCGCCAGCGGTGCGCAGACCTTCCGCCACGTGATCCTGCCGCTGGCGTTTCCCGGGGTGGTGGCCGGCTCCATCTTCACCTTCTCGCTGACGCTGGGCGATTACATCATCCCGCAGATCATCGGCCCGTCCGGCCTGTTCATCGGCTCCATGGTCTACACCATGCAGGGCTCCATCGGCAACATGCCGCTGGCCGCCGCCTTCACCGTGGTACCGGTGGTGATCATCGCGCTATACCTGACCGGCGCACGCAAACTGGGAGCGTTCGATGCACTCTGATCAAGACCGCGCACCCCTGTGGCTGCGCCTGCTGGCCTACGGTGGCATCGGCTTCCTGTTCCTGCCGATCGCCGTCATCATCATCTACGCCTTCAACGCCGAAAGCGCCGGCTACAGCTTTCCGCCCAAGGGCTTCACCCTGAGCTGGTTCGGCGCCGCCTTTGCCCGCAACGACGTGATGCAGGCCATCGGCCTGTCGCTGCAGTTGGCCGCATTGGCCACCGTGCTGGCGGTGCTGCTGGGCACGCTGGCGGCGGCAGCCATGTACCGCCGCGACTTCTTCGGCAAGAACGCCATCACCATGATGCTGATCCTGCCGATTGCCCTGCCCGGCATCATTACCGGCATCGCGCTGCTGTCGGCGTTCCGGCTGGCGGAGATCCCGTCCGGCTTCTGGACCATCGCCATCGGCCACGCCACCTTCTGCGTGGTGGTGATCTACAACAACGTGATCGCCCGCTTCCGCCGCATGAGCTACAGCCTGGTGGAAGCCTCGCAGGACCTTGGCGCCGACATGTTCCAGACCTTCCGTTACGTGGTGCTGCCGCAGATCGCCACTGCGCTCTTGGCCGGCGGCATGCTGGCCTTCGCGCTGAGCTTTGACGAGATCATCGTTACCACCTTCACCGCCGGCAACGAAGTCACGCTGCCGATCTGGATGCTGAACCAGCTTACCCGCCCACGCGATGTGCCCATCACCAACGTGGTGGCCATGACCGTGATGCTGATTACCGCGCTGCCTATCCTGGGCGCGTACTACCTGACCCGCGGCACGGAAGACATCGCCGGCAGCGGTAAATGACCGAGGTTCCTATGGAAAAGACGCTGAATACCCGTTTGCTGATTGGTGGCGAGTTTGTGGAAGGCCAGGGCGAGCGCGAGCGCATCGTCAACCCGGCAACAGGCGAGCTGATCGTGGAAATCGCCGAAGCCAGCGCCGAGCAGGTGCAGGCGGCAGTGGCCGCCGCCCAGAGCGCGTTCGGCAGCTGGGCACGCACCACCCCGCGTGAACGCAGCGAGAAGCTGCTGGCGCTGGCCGAGGCCATCGAGGCGCGCGGCCCGGAATTCGCCCGCCTGGAATCGCTGAACTGCGGCAAGCCCTATCACCTGGCACTGGGTGACGAGATTCCGGCGGTGGTGGACGTGTTCCGCTTCTTTGCCGGTGCGGTGCGCGCCCAGACCGGCGCGCTGGCCGGCGAATACCTGCCCGGCCATACCAGCCTGATCCGCCGCGACCCGCTGGGCGTGGTGGCCTCCATCGCGCCGTGGAACTACCCGCTGATGATGGCGGCGTGGAAGATGGCGCCGGCGTTGGCCGCAGGCAATACCGTGGTGCTCAAGCCATCCGAGCAGACCCCGCTGTCCACCCTGAAGCTGGCCGAACTGGTGGCCGGCATCCTGCCGCCGGGGGTGTTCAACCTGGTGCTGGGCCGTGGCGAAACCGTGGGCAGCCCACTGATCTCGCAGCCGGAAGTGCGCATGATCTCCATCACCGGCGACGTGTCCACCGGCCAGCGCGTGCTGGAAACCGCCTCGCGCTCGCTCAAACGCACCCACCTGGAGCTGGGCGGCAAGGCGCCGGTCATCGTGTTTGACGATGCCGACATCGCCGCCGCGGTGGAAGGCATCCGCACCTTCGGCTACTACAACGCCGGCCAGGACTGCACCGCCGCCTGCCGCCTGTATGTGCAGAAGGGCGTGTACGAACGCTTTGTCGCCGATCTGGCCGGCGCGGTATCCACTATCAAGTACGGCCACCAGCACCTGGAAGGCGTGGAGATGGGCCCGCTGATTTCCGAACGCCAGCGCAGCCGCGTGGCCAGCTTCGTGGAGCGCGCCGAGCAGCAGCCGCATATCGAAGTGGTAACCGGCGGCGCCATGGGCAGCGGCCCCGGCTTCTTCTACCAGCCGACGGTGATTGCCGGTGCGCGCCAGGACGACGAGATCGTGCGCCGTGAAGTGTTCGGCCCGGTGGTGTCCATCACCCCGTTCGACGACACCGAGCAGGTGATTGGCTGGGCCAACGATTCCGACTACGGCCTGGCCAGCTCGGTGTGGACCCAGGACGTTGGCCGCGCGATGAAGGTATCCGCCGAACTGCAGTACGGCTGCACCTGGGTGAATACCCACTTCATGCTGGTGAACGAAATGCCGCACGGTGGCATGAAGCGTTCCGGCTACGGCAAGGACATGTCGATGTACGCGCTGGAGGATTACAGCTGTGTGCGTCACGTGATGATCAAGCAGTAACAGTCGGATCACGATCTGCTGCGCGTCGGCGATACGGCGTTGAATTCGACTCAGTAATGCGCATTTACAACTTGTAAATTCCGCTTCCTCAGCCGTTTTCGCCTTGTCTCGCTCTCGCTCGCGAGATCGTGAATATGTACTACGCGGCATCCGGTTGGCCGCAAGCTTGCGGCCAGCCTTGTTCACCAGGGGAGAGACACATGTACACAGCAATCAGCCGGCGGCTTGCCCTGGCTACGGTAGTGGGTGGTCTGATGTTGTCCGCGGCCAGCTGGGCGGCCACGCCGCTGCAGGTGGTGCAGCAATACATGGCGGGCTGGAACGCCCACGACGCCAACCAGGCGGCCATGGCGCTGGATCCGGAGGTGGAGTACTACGACGTGACGGTGGGTGAGTCGCAGTACGGGGTGATGGTGGCGCGCGACAACGTGATCCGCTTCTTCATCAACAGCTTTCCCGACCTGAAGTGGGAAATGCTGGGCGAACCGGTGCAGGGCAAGGAGCAGATCGCCTTCCGCTGGCGCTTTTCCGGCACCAACAGCGGCCCGAACATCGATGCCACGGTGGACGGTGGCAAGCCCACCGGCAAGCCGATCAGCTTCGAGGGCGTCAGCCTGATCAAGGTGAAGCACAACCGCATCGTGTACCAGGGCGATTTCTACGATGCACTGTCGCTGAACAAACAGCTGGGCAACATCAAGTAATCCTGCGGTGAGTGGTGAGATGGGCTTGGCCACCCGGTGTCGGGTGGCCTTTTTTCGTTCGAGGTAGCCGTTCATCCCCCCCCCTCGTGACCACGCTACGCCTTGCGTGGCCGATAGTTTTCTTTGCCACAGAACCCACGGAATACACAGAAAAAGTGGCAGGGTCATAACCTTGCGGGCTGTTGTTGTCTTCCGTGGTTTCTGTGGATTTCGTGGCAAAGAATCGTTTTTCATTTTGCCGCTGCCGCCAGCATTGGCCGCAAGGCCAGCTACAGCTGGCGGATCTGCACATCCAGCATATAGCCCTCGCCACGCACGGTACGGATCAGCCGCGGGTTGCGCGGGTCGTCGCGCAGCTTGCCGCGCAGCCGCGAGATCAGGATATCGATGCTGCGGTCGAACACCTCCACCGTGCTGCCGCGGGTCAGGTCCAGCAGCAGGTCGCGGTCCAGCACCGTGCGCGGCCGCTGCAGCATTACCGACAGCAGGCGGAATTCGGCATTGGACAGCGGCACCACGGTGCCGTCGCGATCGTGCAGCTGGCGCAATGTCAGGTGCAGCTGCCAGTCGCCAAAGCCCAGCCGCTCCGGCGCCGTGGCCGGCACCCGACCGCCTGCCGGCGGTTGCCGGGTGCGGCGCAGCACCGAATGGATGCGCGCCACCAGCTCGCGGATATCGAACGGCTTGGTCAGGAAATCATCTGCGCCCACTTCCAGGCTGATGATGCGCTCGGTAGGGTCGCCATGCGCGCTGATCATCAGGATCGGCACGGTGGAATGGCCGCGTAGCCGCTTGCACAGCGTCAGGCCGTTTTCGCCCGGCAGCATCAGGTCCAGCACGATGGCGTCGAAGTGCTGCTCGGCCAGCGCCGCCTGCATCGCCTCGCCATTGGCCACGCCCAGCGAACGGATGGCGTAATTGCCCAGGTACTGGCAGATCAGCTCGCGGATGTCCTCGTCGTCGTCCACTACCAGCACCTGTACGGTGCCGGTGTCGCTGGTGCTGGTGGGTGGGGGGTAGATGGCTTGCAGCATGGTGTGGGGTGGCGTGGGGTTGGCCGCAAAAGAGGCTCAGGGTAGCGGCCCCGTGCCGGCACCGTGTGTGCCGTTTGTAAGCGCTTTTCTACAAAGCAGCCAATCGCCGGCAACACCGCTGCCGCTAGACTTGTCGCCGAAGGCCGCCTGTCTGTCGCGGCCCGTTAACCGGCCGCCCTACCCATGACCCGAGCTTTTTCCGTTGCCGCCGCCCTGCTGCTGTCCGGCTGCATCACCGTACAGTCGCTACCCAGCCCGGCGCGCGATGTGTTCACCTTTACCTTTTCCACCGCCAACGAGCTGCAGGCATTCGCGGAAAAGGCGCGCCAGCGTGCCGAGCGCCGCCAGGCGCCGTACAAGCGTATCTGCATCCAGTGGAACCAGGCGGTAACGGTGCCGGATATGGTGCGGGTGATGGAAGACGGCATGCAGCGCCGTGGCGTGGCTACCCAGGTGTACCCGGCAGGTAGTGTGCCTGCCGGCTGCGTGACCCTGCAGTATGCCGCTACCAGGGTGTGGGAACAGGATGCGGCCTACCTGAGCTACGCCACCATGGCGCTGCAGCAGGATGGCCGCGTGCTGGCGCGGGTGGTGTACGAACCCCGGGTGATGGACCGCTGGGCCAGCACCGAGGCCAAGCTGGTGTTCCTGCTGGACCAGCTGCTGTTTGGCCTGCAGCCGGCTGCGGCCAACAGCTGAGCCGTTCAGTACACCGTCAGCGCCACGCCGAACAGAAACTGCATCCAGGCCAGCACGCCGGCATCCAGCGGCATGTCCTGGGTGACCTGGTCCAGCCGTGCATTCACCAGCTGGCGCGAGGAGATACTGTTGGCGGCCTGCAGATTGGCCGGGTTGATCACCCCGGACAGGCGCAGCACGCTCTGCTTGCCGTTGATCAGCAGCATCTTGTCGCCGCCCACCACCAGGTAGCCATTGGGCAGCACATCGATTACCGACACCATCATGCTGCCGCTGACCTTGCTGCTGTTCTTGCGCGAGTGGTCCAGCTGATCCTGCAAGGCATAGTCGGAATCCACGTTGACATCGAACAGCTGCTTCACCACCCCCGGCACGGTATTCAGCGCTGCCGGGCCGTTGACCTTGTTGCTGCCGCTGGACTTGTCGCTCAGCGCCTGCGAGCTGCTGCTGCTCAGGTCTTCGTCGATGGTGATGGTAATGGCGTCGCCGATGCGGCTGGCGAGGCTGGTTTCAAAAAACAACCGTGCCGATGACGGATTGAAGATGCCGCCATCGGCCTGGGTGGCCAGCACCGGCCGCAGTTGCGGATAGCTGCTGGTGGGCAGCTGCACTACCGACTGGGTGGTGCAGCCGGTCAGCAGCAGCAGGGGGCAGATCAGGCGCAGGGTAGACATGGCAGGGCTCGCGCGGCAAAGGGATGCCGCGATTCAAGCACCCGGGTGTAGCGCCAGCGCTGCCAGTTGGTAAGCAGTTTGTAGCGATTTATTGCCATGGCAGCACATGGTTGTCACATGCCGGCGCGACAGCCGGCCGGCAGGCAGACTATGCTGCACACATCTGCCCAGCCGGAAACCGCAATGCGCCCGTCCCCTTCCCTGCATTCCCTGCTGCCGGCCCTGCTGCGCGACGAGGCCGGACGTTACTGCGCGGCATTCGCCGGCTACCGCCTGCACAGCGTGTTCCAGCCGCTGTACTACCGCAGCGGCAGCGTGTTCGGCCACGAGGCGCTGCTGCGAGTTACGGCTGCCGATGACAAGCCGCTGCGGCCAGACCTGCTGTTTGCCAGCCTGGACGAGGCCGACGCCCGGCAGCTGGACAGCCTGGCACTGGTAATGCATCTGCACAACTTTGCCCAGGCGCGCTGCGAAGGCTGCCTGTCGCTGAACGTGCAGGCGGCCTCGCTGCTGCAGGACGGCCTGCTGCCGCTGCTGCAGCAACTGCTGCCGGCATTGGGTCTGGCGGCCGACGGCGTGGTGCTGGAAGTGCTGGAATACGAGCTGGAGCACAGCCCGCTGCAGCTGGCCGGCAGCCTGCGCCGTTTTTCCGAGGCCGGCTTCGGTATCGCCATCGACGATTTTGGCGCCACCGCTTCCAGCCACGGCCGCACCCGGGCGCTGAACCCGGACATCATCAAGTTCGACCGCAGCATGCTGCTGGACCAGCAGCTGGGCGACGGTGGCAGGCTGGCCAGCGAACTGCAGCTGGCCTGGCAGATAGGCTGTCGTAGCGTGGTGTGTGGCGTGGAAACTACCGAGCAGTTCGCCGCCATGCAGGCGCTGGGGCTGGAGCTGTACCAGGGCTACCACCTGGGGCGTCCGGCGCTGCTGGCGGTGCGTGAGCTGCTGTGATGTGGTCAGACCGCCGCCTGCAGCGCCTGGGCCAGTACCCGGCTGGCAGGCCCGCTGCGCTCGCCGGCCGGCAGCAGCAGATATAGCTCCATGCTGCGGCGTTGCCCGCTTTTCAGCGCCAGCAAGCGCATAGTGCCTTTGGCCAGGGCGTCGGCTACGGCGTGCTCCGGCAGCCAGGCATAACCCAGGCCCTGGCTGACCAGCTCCACCGCGCTGCCCAGGGTGCTGACCGACAGATTGCCCGGTAGCGGTGCATGGCCGCGTGGGCGCGCCAGTGACGCCATATGGTTCAGGGTGATTTGCGGATATTTTTTCAGCTCGTGCGAGCCGAGCGCGTGAATGTTCTGACACAAGGGATGGCTGCTGGCCGCCACCGCCACGCTGTCGCTGTGCATCAAGGGTTGGCCGCTGTGGCCATTGGGCACTCGGGCAAGCACGGCAACGTCCACCTGGCCGCGCTCCACCAGCGACAGGCTGTTGCCATTGAATTCCTCCTGTAACTGCAGGCTGCTGTACGGACATTGGCTGCAGAAGCTGCGCAGCGCGGTTTGCAGGACCGCTCTGGGCAGCAACATGTCCACCAGCAGGTTGACCTGGGCCTCCCACAGGCCGGCAGGCGATTGCGCCCGCTGTTCCAGGTAGAGCGAATCTTCCAGCAACAGCAACGCATCATGCAGCAATGCCTCGCCGCAGGGCGTCAGGCACATTTTGCGACCGCAGGGGCTAAGCAGGGTAACCCCGAGTTCCTCCTGCAGCCTGGCCACGGCGTAGCTTACCGATGACTGGCTGCGAAACAGTGCCTTGGCTGCCTGTGCGTAGCTGCCGTATTCGACAATGGCTTGCAGCACGCGCCATTGTTCCAGCGTGGTGCGGGGAAACTGATGTGCCATGGGCGGTATGCATTTCGGGCGGCGCGAAGACTGATCGAATCGTTCGATACATCGGCATGCATGCCGTGGCTGCCCGCCGCCGCAGCGCAGGCAAGTGGCATGCTTCCTATCGAATTTCTAGCGGGTTTTGCCCAAGATTTCCCGCTTTTTTATAGCCGGTAATGACGAATACTTGGCAAGTACAAGCAGCACAGCCCTTCCCGGGCTGACGGAGGTAGTCATGAACGCACGAATATGGGCCGTGGCCCTGGCCGGCACCCTGCTCGCCGGTATGGCATATGCACAGAGTGGCGATAGCGGCGAGTACCGCTGCCGGCAGCGCATGAGTCTGTGCTCATCACAGATGATGGACGTGGAGAACATCATGCAGCGACAGCCGACGGCAGCCGGGCCGGCAACTGTGGCTCCTTCCTCCACGCCAAGTGGTGGCGCCTGGGTGGATCATCGCTACAAGGGTGACAGCAAGCGCTTCTAAGCGTTGCTATCTCGTTATGAACCAGGGATGCCGAATGGCATCCCTTTTGCGTTGAGAGAAATGGGAGCGCAGGTTGTTGAGTCCCGTATGGCCAGGCCCAACGTTTACTGCGCAGTGTTAAACCTGTTGCTGCATTCCAGGGGAGTATGCCGATTGACGTCGCTGCTCACACCTCTTCGCCCGCCAGCGCCGCCAGCAGTTCGTCGATTTCCAGCAGGTGGGTGGCATCGTGCGCCGCCATGTCGACCACCAGCTCCGTCAGCGTCAGCCGACGCTTGCCTTCCCATACCGCGATGCGTGCCTGTGCCGCTTGGTCGCAACCCTGCAGCAGCGCCAGCAGTGCCTGGCGTGCGGCGGTAAAGCCATCCACCGCCTGCTGCCAGTCCTGCGCCTGGTAATCCCGTTTCTGTGCCCATGCGCTGCCATTCACGCCGTGTAGTGCGGCCTGTTGCTGCTGCAGCATGGCTTGCACGCGTGGCAGGAAGGCATCGCGGTCCAGGTCGCGCAGGTGGCACAGGTGTTCCAGTGCCGAGAAGGCGGTGCCGGCCGGGCGTTGCGTGCGCTGGCCTGGCGACACGGTAGCCAGGCGCTGCAGCACCTGCTGTGGCATGGCTGCTAGCTGTTGCAGCAGCTCGGCAAAGCTGCGTTGCAGCGGCACCGGCGACCACACGGCGCCGTAGCTGAAGTAGCCGCCGGGCACGCGGCCGCGCGGGCGCAGCAGCTCGTGGCCATGGCGGCGCATCACGTCGCCCACCATGGCGCCACAGAACTGGCGTGCCGTCTGGTCGCTATCTACCTCCGGGAAGCGCGCCTGCAGATCATGCACGATCGCGGTAACCGCAGGGATGTCAGCACGCGATAGCGCCGCGTATTCGGTGTAGCGCTGCGGGCTGTCGATCAGCACTTCCAGTTGCTGGCCCAGTGCGGTAAGGCGGAATTGGTCGAAGCGGTTGTGCATGGCGTGGCACCTAGTAACGTATCGTTTTGATACGTTACTAGCATTGCCATTGATAACACAAGTGCTCAGCGTGCGGTATTGCCGCCATCCACCGCCAGTGTGGTGCCGGTGACGAAGCTGGCATCGTCCGACAGTAAAAAGCACACCGCGCGAGCGATTTCCGCTGGCTGGCCATAGCGCCCCAGTGGCACGCCGCCGGCCACGGTCAGCGATGGTGCGTCGGGGTTGGCCGCACGCTCCGCCGCCCAGCGTTCCACCTCGGTGTCGCCGGGGCAGATGGCGTTGACGCGAATGCGGTCGCGGGCGTGATCCAGCGCCATGGCGCGTGTCATCTGCACCACGGCGCCCTTGCTGGCGCAGTAGGCCACCGCGGACTCGCCGGCTACCAACCCCCAGTCGGAGGCATTGTTGACGATGCTGCCGCCACCGCTGACGCGCATATGCGGCAGCACCGCCTTGCACATGCGCCACACCGCGGTGACATTGAGCGCCAGCACCGTGGCCCAGTCCGCTTCGCTGGTGTGTTCCGCGGTGCCGCCCAGCACCACGCCGGCATTGTTGAACAGGCCGTGGATATTGCCATGGCGGGCAATGATGGCTTCCACCAGTGCCGGGGTGGCTTCCGGCTGCAGCTGATCCAGCGGCCAGAACTCGGCCAGCTGGCCCTGTGCGCAGATGTCGGCGGCGATCTGCTGCCCCAGCTCGGCGCGGCGGCCGGTAAACAATACCTGCGCGCCCTCACGCGCCAGTTCGCGCACGGTGGCGAGGCCGATGCCGGAGGTGCCCCCGGTAACCAGCACGGTGCGTCCTGCAAAGCGTTGCATACGGTTTCCTTGTGGTGACGGGGGGCGTCGGGGGTGGCCGCAGGAGCTTGTTATGGCGGCCGGGTTTGCCTGCTGGGCTAGTTGTGGAACAACGCTGCCAGCGTGGCCGCGCGTTCGGCGACATCATCGCCGTCGAACAGGCCGCCGATCACCGCGATGGCATCGGCGCCGGCAGCCACTACCTGTGCGGCATTGGCGGCGGTGATGCCGCCGATGGCCACGCGCGGCACGCCCAGATCGGCGCTTTGCGCGAACAGCTGCAGCGGCGCAGCCACTGCGCCGGGCTTGGTGCCGGACGGAAACACCGCACCGAAGGCCACGTAGCTGGCACCGGCGGCCACGGCAGCGCGGGCCAGCTCAATGCTGTTGTAGCAGCTGGCACCAACGATGGCCGCCGGGCCCAGCGCTGCACGGGCGCTGGCGATGGCGGCATCGTCGCGGCCAACATGCACCCCGTCGGCCTGCACTGCCCGCGCCAGTGCGATGTCGTCGTTGACGATGAACAGCGCATCGCGGCTGCGTGCCAGGCTGGCCAGAATGCTGGCTTGCCACAGCCGGCGCACCGGGTCGCTGCCCTTGTTGCGGTACTGCAGCACGCGGGCGCCGCCGTCCAGCGCGGCGCTGACCTGCTCGATCAGCCGTTCGCTGTCTTCGGTGTCGGGGGTGATGGCGTACAGGCCGTTAACGGAGTGCATCGTGATCCTTGCCGGCCGGGGCCTGTTCGTCTTCGGGGGTGTCGTTGGCCCAGAACAGGCGGTCCGGGATGTATTGCCCCATGCCGGGGCGGAAGCCGTAGCGCAGCGCCTGCCAGGTGTAGTCCTGGGCTTCCTTCACGGCCTCGGGTACTGCCAGGCCACGGGCGATCAGCCCGGCCACTGCCGAGGCCAGCGTGCAGCCGGAGCCGTGGAAGCTGCCGTTCAGCCGTGGCCAGGTGTCCACGCGCACTTCGCCGCTGC
Source organism: Vogesella amnigena (assembly GCF_042648905.1). NCBI lineage: Bacteria > Pseudomonadati > Pseudomonadota > Betaproteobacteria > Neisseriales > Chromobacteriaceae > Vogesella > Vogesella amnigena. The sequence goes on from NZ_JBHRYH010000045.1 coordinate 90,771, forward strand.
GGTCATACAGGCGGTTTTCCACGTCGCGGGTGGCTTCGTGGGTGCCGGTGATGAACACGTAGTCGCAACCCAGCCGGGTGAGGCGCTTGGCGCAGTCGGCCAGGGAGATGCTGTCTTCGTCGTCTTCGTCGTTGGCCGCCAGGCGGCGTGCTTCCATGCTGTTGGGGGTAAGCACAGTTACCTGCGGCAACAGCAATTCGCGCAGCACGTGAACCAGCTCGTCGCGCGACAGTTCGTCGCCACGGCCGCTGGCCAGCACCGGGTCGTAGATCAGCGGGATATCCGGATAATCGGCGGCCAGCTCGGCGATGGCGGCCACATTGTCCACGCTGCCTATCATCCCCACTTTGAACGCTGCCACCGGCATGTCCTCTAACACCGCACGCGCCTGATCCAGCACCCACTCGCCGTCCAGGGTCATGAAATCCTGTACGCCGCGGGTGTCCTGCACGGTAATGGCGGTGATCACCGACAGCGGGTGGCAGCCCATGCTGGCCAGGGTCAGGATGTCGGCCTGGATTCCGGCGCCGCCGGTGGGGTCGGAGCCGGCCAGCGTCAGCACGATGGGCGGCAGCTCGATGTCTTGGCTCAAGGTTTATCCTCTTTGTGCGGGAGCAATTACAATGTGCATTTTAACCGTTTGGAAACCAAAACCATGCAAACCTGGATGTGCCTGATCTGCGGCTTTATTTACGACGAGGCTGCCGGCCGCCCGGAAGACGGTATTGCCCCTGGCACCAAGTGGGAAGACGTGCCGATGAACTGGACGTGCCCGGACTGCGGGGCACGCAAGGACGATTTTGAAATGATGGCATTCTGAGCCATCACCAACGGGATGCCTAGACGATGAATACCACCTTGCAACGTTGTGGCGCCGCGCTGCTGCTGTCTGCTGCGCTGGCTGGCTGTGTCAATACCACCTCCAGTGGCGAGGTGGGCGTGCAGCGCAAACAGTTCATCCTGCTGTCGCAGCAGGAAGTGGACAGCATGTCGGCGCAGGCCTATGCGCAGGAAGTGCGCAAGACCCAGGCTGCCGGCGCGCTGAACACCAACGCCGCGCTCACCCGCCGCGTGCGTGCCATTTCCGAGCGGCTGATCCGCCAGACGCCGGTGTTCCGCCAGGATGCGCGCAGCTGGAAGTGGGAGGTCAACGTGGCCAACTCGCCGGAGCTGAACGCCTACTGCATGGCCGGCGGCAAGATCATGGTGTACAGCGGGCTGGCTGAAAAGCTGGCGCTCACGGATGACGAGCTGGCCACCGTGATCGGCCACGAGATCGCCCACGCGCTGCGCGAGCACAGCCGCGAAAGCATGAGCCAGGAATATGCCAAGCAGGCCGGGCTGAGCATTGTCGGCCAGCTGGCCGGCTTGTCGCAGGGCTCGATGGAGCTGGCGGCGCTGGCCACCGATGTGGCGCTGACCAAGCCGCACAGCCGCGGCATGGAAAGCGAGGCCGACACCATCGGCCTGGAGCTGATGGCGCGTGCCGGCTACAACCCGCAGGCCTCCATCACCCTGTGGCAGAAGATGCTGAAGGCAGGCGGCGGTGGCGGCCCGGCTTTCCTGTCCACCCACCCGGCGGGCGAGGATCGCATCGCCACCCTGCAGCGGCTGATTCCCAAGGTGATGCCGCTGTACCAGGCGGCGCCGAAGAAGTAAGCGGTTTCACGTGAAACTGACTTCTGCCCAGCTGGATGCCCTGCTGCAGCACGCTCTGGCCCAGCCCGGCGCGCAGCTGGAAGTGCTGTGGGGCGGCGTGCAGGTGCTGAAGGTGGCGGGCAAGATGTTCGCCACCTTTCACGGCGACACGCTGGCTTACAAGGTGGCGGACGAGGATTTCCTCGCCCTGTCCGGCCTGCCCGGCGTGCGGCCTGCGCCCTACCTGTCCCGCTCGCGTTGGATCAGTGTGAGCAGTACCGCCGCGCTGGACATGGCGCAGCTGCAGCAAGGGTTGGCCGCATCCTGGCGGTTGGTGGCGGGCAAGCTCCCAAAAACAGTACGCGCCGCGTACGGACTCTGACATGGCATATCTCTATCTCAAGGCGTTTCACATCTTCTTCGTGGTGTCGTGGTTCGCCGGCCTGTTCTACTTGCCGCGCATCTTCGTCAACCTCGCCATGGCCAAGCCGGGGGCGGAATACGACCGCTTGCTGCTGATGGCGCACAAGCTGCTGCGTTTCATGACGCCGCTGGGCGTGCTGGCGATGGTGTTCGGCCTGTGGCTGATGTTCGGCTACGGCATCGGTGGCGGCTGGCTGCATGCCAAGCTCACCCTGGTGGCCGGCCTCGCCGCTTACCACGGCTATTGTTTCCGGCTGCTGGGCGATTTTCGCGCCGGCAGCAACCGGCGCAGCCATGTATGGTTCCGCGTGTTCAACGAGCTGCCGGTGCTGGTGCTGCTGGCGGTGGTGATTCTGGTGGTGGTCAAACCGTTCTGATGAAAAATCTCATTCTTCCCCTGCTGCTGACTGCCGCGCTGGCTGGCTGCCAGCGCGATGACTGTACCGATGGTGTGTTCGTGCTCAGCGGCCAGGATTTTGGCGATGTGCCTGCGGCCAACGTGGCGCCGATGCCGGGCCGCCTGCCCGCCGGCCAACTGCCTGCCGGACTGCAACCGGCATCCGATGGTCACTTCCCCGGCACCAGGGCCTATTGCAGCGCGCTAGCCGCGCGCAGCGACTACAGCGACGCGCTGAAAGGCAACCGTCTGCAGCCCGGCCAGCCCTGGTACGTGTACCGGCTGGATGCCCGTTGGCCGCAGGATGTCTACCCCTACCGCGAAGCCGACTGGCGCCTGAAGGCCCCGGCCCGCCTGATCAAGAAAGAAGAATCGCATGGCAGTGGAAATTGAACGCCGCTTCAAGGTAAACGGTGACAGCTGGCGCGGCCTGGCCGAGGGCGTGCGTTACCGTCAGGGTTACCTGTCGGTGGAAAAGGAACGCACCGTGCGCGTGCGCGTGGTGGGCGAGCAGGCCTGGCTCACGCTCAAGGGCCAGATCAGCGACATTAGCCGCCACGAGTTCGAATACGCCATTCCGGTGGCCGAGGCGCAGACCATCATGGATGCCATGTGCCCGATGGTGGTGGATAAGCTGCGCTACCGCATTGCATTCGGCGGCTTCATCTGGGAAGTGGACGAGTTCTTCGGCGAAAACGCCGGCCTGGTGCTGGCTGAGATCGAGTTGCCATCGGAGGAAACCGCCTTCGACAAGCCGGAATGGATCGGCGAGGAAGTCACCTTCGACGGTCGCTACACCAACGCGTATCTGTCCAAAAACCCGTACAGCCGCTGGTAGCGCCGGAAGGAAACGTCGTGAGCTATGTTGCCGCCTATTCGCCCGCGGCCCCCGAGCGGGCTGCCCTCGACGCCGCCAGCGAGCCCGTGCTGCTGGAATTCGGCGTGGACTGGTGCCCGCATTGTCAGAACGCGCAGTCGGCCATCGCACAGGCGCTGGCGGCCTTCCCGGCACTGCGCCACATCAAGGTGGAGGACGGTGCCGGGCGGCGGCTGGGGCGCAGCTTCCGCGTCAAGCTTTGGCCGACGCTGATCCTGCTGCAGCAAGGCGTGGAGCTGGGCCGCGTGGTGCGACCGCTGACCGAAGCCGAAGTGACGGACCTGCTGTCCACGCGGCCTGCGACGCCCTGACGCCAGGTTGGCCGCAGGCAGAACACCGCATTCCCGCCGTCGGCTAGCCGGGGGCGGCGATTTGCCGGACAATCCGGCACTTGATTTCACGACGCCCGCAGAAGGCGCCGCCACTGGACACAGGTCAACGCTGCTTCGGTAATAAAGCGGTAGCGTTGCCGACAGACATTCCCGCCCGGCTGCCGCTTGCAGCCGGCGCCGCACCCAATGTGAAGCGCAGCCGGCATGGCTGCCAGAAAGGAAAAGCAATGTCCCGCAATCTCGAACTGTTCGAACGTGGCAAACAGGTGATCCCCGGTGGTGTGAACTCACCGGTGCGCGCCTTTGGCCAGGTGGGCGGCACGCCGCGCTTTGTGAAGCGCGCCGCGGGCGCCTACTTCTGGGATGCCGATGACAAGCAGTACCTGGACTACGTCGGCTCCTGGGGCCCGGCCATCCTCGGCCACGCCCACCCGGAGGTGATCAAGGCGGTGCAGGACGCCGCGGCCGGTGGCCTGTCTTTCGGCGCGCCTACCGAAGGCGAAGTCGAGATCGCCGAGGAAATCTGCAAGCTGCTGCCGTCGGTGCAGCAGCTGCGCCTGGTGAGCTCCGGCACCGAGGCCACCATGTCCGCCATTCGCCTAGCGCGTGGCTTTACCGGCCGTGACCTGATCGTGAAATTCGAGGGCTGCTACCACGGCCACTCCGACAGCCTGCTGGTAAAAGCCGGTTCCGGCCTGCTCACCTTCGGCAACCCGTCCTCCGGCGGCGTGCCGGCGGATACCACCAAGCACACCCTGGTGCTGCAGTACAACGACGTGCAGCAACTGGCCGACACCTTCAAGGAACTGGGCGACAAGATCGCCTGCGTGATCCTGGAGCCGATCGCCGGCAACATGAACCTGATCAAGCCGTCCGCCGAGTTCGTGCAGGCGTTGCGCGCACTCACCGAGCAGTACGGCGCGGTGCTGATCTACGACGAGGTGATGACCGGCTTCCGCGTGGCGCTGAACTGCGCACAGGGCCTGCACGGCATCACCCCGGACCTCACCACGCTGGGCAAGGTGGTGGGCGGCGGCATGCCGCTGGCAGCGTTCGGCGGTCGCGCCGACATCATGGCCAAGATCGCGCCGCTGGGTAACGTCTACCAGGCCGGCACCCTGTCCGGTAACCCACTGGCGGTAGCCGCCGGCCTCACCACCCTGCGCCTGATCCAGCAGCCTGGCTTCCACGACAATCTGGGCCGCCTCAGCGCCCGCCTGGCCGCAGGCCTGGCGGATGCCGCACGTGAAGCCGGTGTGCCGATGACCACCGATAGCGTGGGCGGCATGTTCGGCTTCTACTTCAGCAGCAAGGTACCGGCCAGCTACGCCGAGGCCACCCAGTGCGATATCCCGCGCTTCAAGGCCTTCTTCCACGCCATGCTGGACGAAGGCGTGTACCTGGCGCCATCGGCCTACGAAGCCGGGTTCACCTCCAGCGCCCACACGGAAGCGCTGATCGACCAGACCATCGCCGCGGCCCGCCGCGCTCTGGCACGTATCTGAGGTTAGCGGCCAACTCTGGCCGCATGCGACACACCCCGCCGAGCAATTTGGCGGGGTGTTTTCATTTGCGGGATCGGTAGCCCGTAGCCCGGATAAGCCGCAGGCGCATCCGGGGAGATGCGGCCAACGTTGCGCTGAGTCCCCGGATGCGCTGCGCTTATCCGGGCTACGAGCAGCAACTTCCTGCACGTTTTCTCGCGCCGCCAATGGCCGCCACCGCCGCCTTGGCGTACACTTTCGGGTTCGTTTCGCTTTACCGCCGCACACATGCTGCCGCGGCCAACCCGATTGCCCGTTGCCCATGACCACCTCTGAACTCCAGCTACCGCTTGACCAGCTGTCTGCCCCCCACCTGGCGGTATTGCGTGCACTTGCGCTCCTGCCCAACGGGGAAAACAAGCCCAACCTGCTGATGTTGCTCAGCATGAACCTGATCCGCGATGCGCAGGGCAAGGCGCTGAACAACGAGACGCTGGGCGCGGTGCTGGGCGATCTGGAACACCGCGACGCCATCGTGCGCACCACCGGCTTGCCTTACCGCATCGCGCCGCAGGCGCGCAACGCGGTGCTGCTGCAGCTCATGGACGAGCAGGCCGAGCTGGCCGCCTGGGGCGAGCTGTTGTGCGACCACCTGCCGCTGCCACGGGTGGCGCCCAGTGCGCCGGCGGTGCAGCTGCGGCTGTGGCTGGCGATTCTGCAGGGCCGCGCCGAGCCTACCGGCCAGTGGCTGGCGCTGTACCAGCAGCTGGTGCAAGGCAGCAGTGGCGTGGCGCCGCAGCCGCCGTTCAAGCGCCTGTTCCACACCGCCGCCGGCCGCGCATTGTTCGACCGGCTGGACGACGACATCCAGGTACTGCTGCTGATGGATTACCTGCCGGATGCCAACTGGCGGCTGGATCACTTTGCCGAAGGCTACCGCTACGCGCTGGCACGGCTGGAGGACGGCTATCGCGACTGGGACGAGCTCACCGCGCAGCTGCTGCAGCAGGCGTTGTGGCGCGCCGATTTCGAGCAGGTCACCCAGCCGGGTGCCGAAGGCGACGGCCTGCCGGTGGCGCGCCGGCTGCTGCTGCCGGTGATGCAGGGCCGCTATGCCGAGGCGCTGGAGGTGGTGGCCGACTGGCTGGCCGACATCCGCCGCGAAACCGGCAAGCGCACGCTGGAGCTGCCGGCGGTGTTCAACGCCTTCTACTGTCTGGCGCTGATCGGCAGCCGTGACGACAAACGTCAGGCCGAGCTGAAGCAGGCCATTGCCGCCGGCGTGCGCCAGCGCCACGGCCATTGCTACTACGTGCTGCAGCATCTGCTCACGGTGCAGGAAAGCGCGGCAGTGGCCGCCAGCCTGCAGCTGCCGGATGTCTCCGCCCTGAACGGCCTCGATGGCCTGCTGCTGGCGGTGGCTGCCTGGTGGCTGGATGTGAAGCAGGCGCGCACCCCGGCGTGGCAGGCGGCGCTGACGCAGTTCGGCCAGCAGCTGCAGGACGAAGGCTATGTCTGGGCAGCTGAAGAGCTTGCCGCGCTGCTGTGGCGCCAGTTCGGCGTGCAGCGGCAGCAGCCGCAGTGGCATGCCCAGCGCCAGCTCACCCCGCTGGTGGACATCTACCGCCGCCAGGAAGCCTGGCAGCACGCACTCAACGCGCTCAAGCTGCTGGGCGCCGGCAAGGAGACCCCGCTTACCGTGGACAGCAAGGACACCCGCCTGGCCTGGCTCATCACCGTGGCGCCGCATGGCGTACTGATGGAGCCGCGTGAACAGAAACTGGGCGCCCGCGGGCAATGGAGCCGCGGCCGCGCCGTGGCGCTGCGCCGCCTGCTGGAGACGCCGGACGAATTCGACTACCTGGGCGAGCCGGATCGCCGCATCCTGCGCCATATCAAATCCGCGCACGACAGCTACTACGGCGGTGGCAGCGCCTACGCGCTGGACGCCGAGAAATCGCTGCCGGCACTGGTGGGCCACGGCGCGGTGTACTGGGCCGATGCGCCGGATGTGCGCGTGGACGTGGTGGCCGGCCAGGTATCGCTGCAGCTTACCGAGGATGCGCGCGAGATCCGCGTGCGCCTCAACCCCAACAAGATTGCCGCCGACAGCGACGTGGTGTGGGAGAAGGACACTCCCACCCGGCTGGCGGTGTACCAGGTTGGCCGCGAGGTACGGCAGATCGCCGCCATCATCGGCCGCGAACTCACCGTGCCGCTGGCGGCCAAGGCGCAGCTGATCGACGCGGTGACCAGCGTGGCACCGCTGGTGCCGATTCACTCCGACCTGCCGGAGCTGGCCAGCAACCTGGACAGCATTCCGGCCGATGGTCGCATCTACGCCCACCTGCTGCCGCTGGCGCAGGGCCTGCGCCTGCAACTCTTGGTGCGGCCGCTGGCTGCAGCCAACTGGTGCAAGCCGGGCAGCGGCATGGAAAGCATCGTCGGCGAGGTGGACGGCCGCACCGTGCAGACCCGCCGTAACCTGGCTGCCGAGCGCGCCGCGCTGCAGCAGGTGCTGGCTGCCTGCCCCACGCTGGCCGCCGCCGACAACGACGGCCAGGAATGGCAGCTGCCGGCGCCGCAGCAGGCGCTGGAAGTGCTGTCCGAACTGCAGCAGCTGGATGGCGCACTGCTGGCCTGCGTGTGGCCGGAGGGCGAGCGGCTGCGCATCAAGTCGCGCCGCGGCCTGCCGCAGCTGCAGCTGACGGTGCAGCGCCACGGCGAGTGGTTCGTGCTGGGTGGCCAGCTGAAACTGGACGATGGCCGCGTGCTGCAGCTGAAAGAGCTGCTGGAGCTGGCCGCACAGCAGCAGGGCCGCTTCATTGCACTGGGCGAGGACGACTGGCTGGCGCTGACCGACAGCATGAAGCAGCGGCTGGAAGAGCTGGCGCGCCTGGCCGACCACGTTGGCCGCGACGGCGTGCATTACAGCCAGCTGGCGGCGCCGATGCTGGCCGAGCTGGCCGACGAAGTGGGCGAATTCGATGCCGATGCCGCCTGGCAACAGCAGCTGGCCACGCTGGACAGCCTGCGCAACTACCAGCCGCAGCTGCCGTCCACGCTGCAGGCCGAGCTGCGCGACTACCAGCGCGAAGGCTACAACTGGATGGCGCGCCTGGCGCACTGGGGCGTGGGCGCCTGCCTGGCCGACGATATGGGCCTGGGCAAGACGGTACAGACGCTGGCGCTGCTGCTGGAGCGCGCTCCCGGCGGCCCGCAGCTGGTGGTGGCGCCCACTTCGGTGGCGTTGAACTGGCTGTCGGAAGCCGCCCGCTTCGCCCCCACCCTGCGCGTGCGGCCGTATCAGCAGTTCCGCTCACTGGTGGACCTGGGGCCGTTCGACCTGGTGGTGGTGAGCTACGGCCTGCTGCAGCTGGATGCCGACGCCTTTGCCGCGGTGGACTGGCGCTCGGTGGTGCTGGACGAGGCGCAGGCGATCAAGAACGCCGGCACCAAGCGCTCGCAGGCGGTGATGTCGCTGAATGCCGGCTTCCGCCTGGCGGCCTCCGGCACGCCGGTGGAAAACCACCTGGGCGAGCTGTGGAACCTGTTCCGCTTCCTCAACCCCGGCCTGCTGGGCAGCCAGGAGCGCTTCCAGCAACGCTTCTCCAACCCGATCGAGCGTGGCGACAAGAACGCCCGTGCGGCGCTGAAGGCGCTGATCCAGCCCTTCATCCTGCGCCGCACCAAGAGCCAGGTGCTGCACGAGCTGCCGCCGCGCACCGAGATCACCCGCAAGGTGCCGCTGTCGGCGGAAGAACTGCATCTGTACGAAGCCATGCGCCAGCAGGCGGTGGACAAGCTGGACCAGCTGCAGGGCACCGACGGCAAACAGATGCAGGTGCTGGCGGAAATCACCAAGCTGCGCCGCTTCTGCTGCCACCCGCAACTGGTGCTGCCGGATAGCGCCATTGCCGGCAGCAAGCTGGCCGCATTCACCGAGATTGCCGAAGAGCTGCTGGAAAACGGCCACAAGGCGCTGGTGTTCAGCCAGTTCGTTGACCACCTCAAGCTGGTGCGGCAGTGGCTGGACGAACAGGGCATCGCCTACCAGTACCTGGACGGCAGCACTCCGGCCAGGGAGCGCAAGGCGCGGGTGGATGCCTTCCAGCGCGGCGAGGGCGATGTGTTCCTGATCAGCCTGAAAGCCGGCGGCACCGGCCTTAACCTCACCGCCGCCGATTTCGTGATCCACCTCGACCCGTGGTGGAATCCGGCGGTGGAAGACCAGGCCTCCGACCGCGCCTACCGCATGGGCCAGCAGCGGCCGGTGACCATCTACCGGCTGGTGGCCGAGCACACCATCGAGGAGCAGATCGTGGCGCTGCATGGCGTGAAGCGCGACCTGGCCGACAGCCTGCTGGAAGGCGGCGACGCCAGCGCCAAGCTGGATACCGAGGCATTGCTGGCGCTGCTCAAGGGCGAGCTGTAGGCGCCTGTTCACGATCTGTTGCGCGTCGGCGATACGGCGTTAAAAACGGCTTCGGAATGCGCATTTACTCTATGTAAACTCCGCGCCCCTCACGTTTTTGCCTTGTCTCGATCTAGCTCGCTAGATCGTGAACAGGCGCTAAGTACAAGTTGGCTGTCCTTCCGACGGGCTGTGCCCTGTCGGCAGCCTTTCTAGAATGGCGTGGTTCTGTCATGGAGCCACGCCATGTCCGCTTTCCGCCTGGTACCAGCCAATGTCGTGCCGCCGGCACAATTGCACACGGCATTCCGTACCGCCTTTGCCGATTACCTGATCGGCCCGTTCACCCAAGCATTGTCGCAATGGCCGGGGTTTCTTGCCCGTCAGGCAGTGTCGCTGTCGCGTAGCCGGGTGGCATTGCTTGGCGATGAAATTCTGGCTTTGGCACTGGTGGCGCCACGCGGCCAACGCTGGCGGCTGGCCACCATGGGCGCGGTGCCGCTGGCGCGTGGCAGCGGGGCGGCACCGGCGCTGCTGGACGAGCTGATCGCCCGCGCCACCGCGCATGGGCTGGACGCGCTGGAGCTGGAAGTGTTCGCGCAGAACGAACGTGCCGTTCGCCTGTACCGCAGCCGTGGCTTTGGCGAGCGGATGGCGCTGCATGGTTACGCCCTGGCAGGCGATGTGTCGTTGCCGGCGGCCGCTATCCAGCCGTGCGACGTTGGCCGCGAGGCGGCACTGGGCTGGCTGGATGCTGCCGAGGCCGCTGGTCTGGAGCTGCCGCTGCAGGTCACCGCACCGGTGCTGGCGGCATCGCCACTGGCGTGGCAGGCCTGGCAGTCAGGCAGTGCCCAGCTGGTATTCGTGGTGCAGGACGATGGCGTGCAGATCCTGAGCCTGGTGGACAGGCAGCCGGCGCAACAGGCGGCGCGGGCGCTGTTGCTGGCGCTGCGCGCGGCACACCCGGGGCTGCCATGGGACGTACCGCAACTGCAGGCGGCGCATGTCGGCGGCGATGCCTTGCTGGCATTGGGCGCCAGCCGTGAGCCGCTGTACCAGTACCTGATGCGCTTGCCCTTGCCGGTTGGCTGATCTGGCAGGCGTGCCTGGCCGGCGGCTCGCGGGGTGGATTACAGCCCCAGGGCGGATAATCCCGGGTGCTCGTCCGGGCGGCGGCCCTGCGGCCAGTGGAACAGCCGTTCCTCCTCCCGTATCGGCAGGTCATTGATGCTGGCATGGCGCACCGCCATCAGGCCATTGGCGTCGAATTCCCAGTTCTCGTTGCCGTAGGAGCGGTACCACTGCCCCTGCTCGTCGTGCCATTCATAGGCAAAGCGCACCGCAATGCGGTTCTCGCTGTATGCCCAGATTTCCTTGATCAGCCGATATTCCTGTTCCCGCTGCCATTTGCGGGTCAGGAAGGCTTCGATTTCCGCCCGTCCGTTCAGAAATTCACTGCGATTACGCCATCGGCTGTCGGGGGTATACGCCAGTGCCACTTTCTGCGGGTTGCGGTTGTTCCAGCCATCTTCGGCGGCGCGCACTTTCTGGATGGCGGTATCCAGTGTGAACGGTGGCAACGGCGGGCGGCTTGCTTCAGGTGTCGGGGTCATGGCTGTTCCTGGCAAAGGGAGGCGCTGCAGCTAAGTGCGTGAATCGGCAGCCTTCCAGGTTAAAAAACAAGGCCCGGGTACCAGCGCTTGCGCCAGCACCCGGGGCACACAGCTTACGCTGCGTGGTGTTGGCCGGCAGTCACCACCGGGAAGTCGATGCTGGTGCGGACCACATTGTTGACATAGTTGGTCAGCACGTTCAGCGCCACCAGCAGCACCAGCTCGATGGTTTCTGCTTCGTCGAAACCGGCGGCACGCAATGCGGCCAGCTCGGCATCGCTGATCTGGCCGCGCTTGCTGGCTACCAGGAAAGCGAACTGCAGTGCGGCGGCGCTACGCGCATCGGCACTGTGGTGGTCGCGGGCGGCGCTGATTTCGGCGGCGGAGAGTTTGGCGACATGCTGGCCAAGGTAGCTGTGTGCCGACAGGCAGTAATCGCAGCCATTGTATTCCGCCACCGCCAGCGCGATGCGTTCGCGCAGGGCTGCCGGCAGCTTGCCCTTGTTCAGCGCGCCATTCAGCGACAGGTAGCCTTCCAGTGCGGCCGGGCTGTGGCCGATGACTTTCATCAGGTTGGGCACCACGCCCAGTTGCTGCTGCACTGCGGCCAACAGCGGCTGGCTGGCGGCGTGGGATTGTTCTACGGTCGGGATGCTGATGCGGTTCATGGCGCGGTCCTTGTCTGGTGAGGGATGTTGCTGCGCATCGCCTTGTGCGGTGCCAGTGATTGCACTGTGACAGACCTCACCAGCCAGAAGAATAGCCATACAATGCAATTGATTATTCCACTTTGGGGAATGAAGCATGGACAGACTGCACCTGATGACGGTGTTTGTGGCGGTGGGGGACGAAGGCAGCTTTGCCGGCGCCGCCCGCCGGCTGGGCATGTCGCCGCCAGCGGTGACGCGTGCCATTGCCAGCCTGGAAGCCCGGTTGGGGGTCAAGCTGCTGCAGCGCACTACCCGCCATGTGCGGGTAACGGATGCCGGCCAGCGTTACCTGGATGATGCGCGGCGCATTGTGGCGGAGGTAGACGAGGCCGACGAAGCGGTAGCCGGCATCAATGCCGCGCCGCGCGGCCAGCTCACCGTTACCGCGCCGGTACTGTTCGGCAAGCTGTTCGTGATGCCGGGCATCGTGGCCTATCTGCAGCGTTATCCGCAGGTGACGGTGTCGGCGCTGTTTCTCGACCGGGTGGTGAACATGCTGGAGGAAGGCGTGGATGTGGCGGTGCGCATCGGCCCGCTGCCGGATTCCAGCATGCGGGCGATCAAGGTGGGGGAAGTGCGGCGGGTGCTGTGTGCGTCACCGGGCTATCTGGCCGCGCATGGCATACCGGCCCAGCCTGCTGATCTGCAGGCGCATACCATCATTGCCGCTACCAACGTGTCGCCGAGCGTGGAGTGGAAGTTCGAGGCGGCGGATGGCGCCGAGGCAGTCAGGTTACAGCCGCGATTGCTGGTCACCAGCAACGACAGCGCCATCGAGGCGGCCAGGGGCGGGCTGGGCATTACCCGGCTGCTGTCCTACCAGGTAGCCGGGCTGGTGCAGTCCGGCGAGCTGCAGCTGGTGCTGCCGGCGTACGAGAGCGCCCCGTTGCCGATTCACATCGTGCATCGGGAAAGCAAGTACGGCGCCGCCAGGGTGCGCAGCTTCATCGACCTGCTGGTGGAGCGCTTGCGCGCGGACATGCACCTCGCCTGATGCGCTCTGCCCGCTAAGCCGGCCAGTCGCCGGTTTGCAGCAGGAAGGGCGACAGTTGCGCCGCCTCCCCGCGCAGGGCCAGCGCGCCACGCCGCCGCCACATCTGTTCGACCGTGAAATGCCAGGCGCGCTCGCAGCCCGCGAATGCGGCCAGCGTGTCGTCCTGCCAGACGATCTCCGTGCGCCCGGTCAGCTGCAGCACATCGCCGCTGGCAAAGTCGATGAACAGCAGCCCGGCCCTGGGGTTGAGCAGCAGGTTGCCGAGCGTGTTGAAAAAGCGGTTGCCGGAAAAATCCGGAATCGTCAGCCGGTTGCCTTCGACCCTGACAAAGCCCGGCTTGCCGCCGCGATGCGAGACATCCACCGATGCCGCCGGCTGGCTGGCATCGCCGGGAAAGCAGCTGGCGACAAACAGCGTATCGGCAGCGCGTATCAGTTGCCGGGCGGCGGCATCCAGTTGCGGTTGCCGTTCCGCCGGCATGGCCTGGCTGGCGGCCGCGGGCGCAATGCGGATATCGCGCTGCTGGATGTACTTGGGGCAATTGCCGAATGATTGCGTTACCGCCACTCTCAGACCGGCATCTGACATGGTTTGCAGTTCGCCATTCACGCGGTTGCGGCGGCGGGTTGGCAGCTCGATGCCCAGCAAGCCGAGCGGGGCGCCCGGATGCAGGCAGGCGTGCAAGGGGTCGTCCTGCCCCGGCTGGGCGGCAATCGTCAGTAGCCGGGCATCGGGAGACTGCACGAAGCCGGGGCTGCCTTCCAGCACGCCGGCCCACGGCCAACCTGCCGCATCCACGCCTCCCACCAGCAGGAAGGGGAGCTGGGCGTAAAACTGCCGGTGCTGCTCCGGCATGTAGTCGCGAATCACGCGCTGGCCGACGGCCAGCATCTGTTCCGCGACGCCAAGGCGTTCCTGCAGCAGTTGTTCGCCACGGTGCCAGGGAGAGGAGCTGGACATGATGTTTCCTCGTTATCAGGCATCGACCGCCGGGGCTACGGCGGTGTGCTGCATGCCGACAAAACCGGGCAGGGCCTCGATGCGCGCCAGCCAGGCACGCACATGTGGATAGTCAGCCAGCGAGACATGGCCTTCCGGTGCATGCGCGGTATAGGTGTAGTTGGCGATGTCGGCAATGCTGGGTTTGTCGCCGGTGAGAAAGGGCTGCTTCGCCAGCTCGCCATCCATTACCGCGAACAGCTTGTGGGCACGCGGGATGACTTCCTCGGCACGAAAGCAGGCGCCAAATACCGTGATCAGCCGCGCGGCGGCTGGGCCGAATGCCAGCAGGCCGGCGGCAACCGACAGCCAGCGTTGCACGGCGGCCTCGCCCACGGCATCGCCTGGCAACCAGTCGCCGTTGCCATAGCGCCGCGCCAGGTACACCAGGATGGCGTTCGAGTCGGCAATGATGGTGCCGTTGTCGTCGATTACCGGCACCTGGCCAAACGCATTCAGCGCAATGAAGTCGGCCTGCTTGTGCGCCCCGGCGCGCAGGTCAACCTCGATCAGCTCGGTTGGTACCTGCAGCAGGGACAGCGCCAGCCGCACGCGATGCGCGTGGCCGGACAGCGGGAAGGTATACAGTTTGACGGGCAGGCGGGTCATGATGGTCTCCGGGCAAGTGGTGCATCTGTGCAGATGCGGATGCCGCCACTGTGCCCTGGCAGGCTGGAGAAATGAACGCCTGTTTCCGGCAATTGATTATTGCCGCCAGCGGAATGGTGCGGCCGCCTGCCGGCGGCTCAGACATGCGGAAACTGCGGGTTCCACGCCACTTCCCACAGGAAACCGTCCGGGTCGCGGAAGTAGCCGCTGCGCCCACCCCAGAACGCGTCTTCCGCCGCTTTGACGATCTCGCCGCCACGGCTGGACACCTCGGCCAGCAACGCATCCACTTGTAGCCGTTCGCGCACATTGTGCGCCAGCGAAAAGCCGGGAAACGCTGCCGGCGGGCTGTCCGGCACGCCTGCATCCTTGGCCAGCTCGCTGCGCGGGAACAGCGACAGCCAGGTCTTGCCCAGTTCGAAAAACGCCACGCCGGCACCTTCCGGCATGGCGATCTGCGGCAGTGCCAGTACGTCGCGGTAGAAGGCGGTGGCGCGCGCCAGGTCGGCCACGCCCAGGGTGATGAAACTCAGTCGTGCTTCCATCTTGCTGCTCCTCGTGTATAAGGTGGCACGTCAACGCTTGTGCCACGGCTGGCTGGTCTGTTGCTGCAGGCGCTGGCGGCTGGCCGTGCCGGCGCCGGCCTGCTGCAGGAAGGCATCCAGCGAGATGCCGTCCGGCCAGGCAAGGTTGGCCGCATGCAGTGCCTGGATGCGGTCGCTGCGGAAGTGGCGGTAGTCGCCGCGTAGCAGGCACCACGCTGCCAGCGTCCAGTGTTCGCCCCAGAAGAATAGCCCCAGTGGCGCCACTTCCCGCGCACTTTGCCGGCCGGCTTCGTCCTGGTACTGCAGCCGCAGGCATTGCTGTTGCTCACAGGCGCGGCGCAGCTCGGCCAGCACCGTCGGCGCCGGGCTGCGCAGTGGCGGCACGAACAGCGGGGATGGTGTCAGCCCGCTGCTGCCCAGCACGGCGTGGATCTTGTGCAGCGCGCTGCTGGCGGCCGCGGCGGTATCGCTGTCGGCACAGCCGGCCAGCATGCGCGCGCCGGCTTCCAGCGCCGCCAGCTCCTCGCTGGCAAAGCTGATCGGCGGCGGGGTGAAGCCCGCCTCCAGCCAGTAGCCCTCGCCGGCCTCGCCATTGAGCGGTGCGCCGCTGGTCAGCAAATCAGCCATGTCGCGGTACACGGTGCGTGGCGACACCTCCAGCCATGCGGCCAACTGGGCGGCCGTGGTACGGCGCCGCCCGCGCAGCAGCAGCAGGATTTGTAGCAGCCGGTCAGCTCGGCGCATGGTGCTCACTCCATTGACATGTCCGGCGGCAGTGTCGCGCCCATGGCGCTGGCGATCAAGGCAAAATCACCGCCGCTGATCTGCAGCACGCCAAAGCGGAAGGCCTGGCCCCAGTGTTGCGGGTCGGGGATGCAGGCCAGCTGTGTCAGCAGCGGCCGGACTGGCGCCGGGTTGGCGGCGACAAAGGCGATATCGCGCCGCCAGGGGGTGAAATCCGGCGCCATCGATACCTGATACGGCGGGCGCGGCAGCACGATGCCGATGGCGGTAAAGCACTGGCACGGGGTGTTGCCGTCGAACTGCTCGCGCGGCGAGTAGTACACCAGGCCATCGCCCGGCTGCATGCGCGCCAGCGCCCCGGCCTTGCCGTGGCATAGCTGGGCGAAGCCGCCTGCCAGGCCGCGGCCAACGTGGTCGCGGCTGGCTACGCCTATCCAGTAGCGGCTCATGACTCGGTGTGGATGCCGATGATGTTGCCATCCGGGTCGGCAAACTGGCCGATGTGGCCCATGCCGTCCGGCAGCGCCATCTTCTCCAGTACCACTTCGCCGCCGGCTGCGCGCACCCGTTGCAGCAGGGTGGCGACATCCGGGCTGCCATCCAGGTACAGCCGGCAGCCCTGTGCCGCCGGTTGCAGCCGCGGGCTGTGCAGCAGGCTGCCGTGGCTGCTGCCGTCCGGCAGGGTAAACACGGCGTTGCGTTCGCCCATCATGTCTTCCTGCCGCAAGGTCATGGCGAACACCTGCTGGTAGAAGGCAACGGCGCGATCAAAGTCGCTAACGGGGATTTCGAACCAGTGAACAAATGCGGACATGCTTGGCTCCTTGTGATGCGTGTCGGGAGCCGCCAGTATCTTCCCACCCTACTGACAGCCTGCAGTCAGCAGGGGCGGATGGCGCATTGGCAACGTGGCAAGACAGCAACATGGCCCGGTCCGGTTTATCAAGCCATATCGTCATAAAATCTCACCATTACCAGTGGTCCTGTTTAAGTGGCGCCACGCTAGTGGGTGGAGTTGCAGCAAAAACGAAAAAAGCCGGCTATCACTTCTACAACTACTGTTGTGGCCGAGAAAAACTATATATAAAAGATGGAAACGAAAGCCGTGTCATTTTTATGTTTATTGCTTTTAACTGCAGCGTTTCAGCCACTAAGACATGCCTTCCCGCGTGAGCACCGACTCCAACCCCTCCCCTGTTACCCCTGCAGCCAGCCCGGCATCGGGTCGCATGCTGGCCAGGTATCTGCGTGATGCGCGGCAGGCGCGGCAGAGCGGCCAGCATCATCTAGGCCGTCAGGCTGCGGCCAATGCGCTGGCGCTGTGCAGCCAGCCGCAGCAACAGCGGCAGCGCAATGAGGCGCTGGTGCTGCTGGCGCTGCATCTGTTGCGGCTGGGGCAGCTGACCGAGGCGGTGCAGTACGGGCTGGAGGCGGCGGCTGGGCTGGATTTCGTGGCCCAGGCCGGTGCGCGCGCCGATGTATTGTGCACGGTGGCCATGGCCTGCAATGAAATGGGCCTGGGGCAGGATGCGCTGAAATATGCGCTGGAAGCACTCAGTTCCGCCCGTATCGATGGCGACCCCCTGCTGTTGTCGTGGGCGCTGAACCGGGCCGGGCTGGCAACTTTTTCCGCGCTGGGCGACCTGGAACAAAGTGTCAGCCTGCTGCAGCAGGCGCAGCTGCAAGCCAGCCAGGTGGGAGATACCATCGCCAGTTTCAGCGCCTTGACCAATCTGGGGGTCAATTACCGCGCGGCCGGCATGCAGCAGGAAGTGCTGGGCAATCCAGAGGAGGCGCAGCGGCTGTTCCTGCTGGCGCGGCAGCAGTTCGAACAGGCCGAGGCATTGGCCAGGCAGGGGGACAACCTGCATTCACTGGCGACCAGTCAGATCAATCTGGCCGAGATTCATACCAATCTGGGTGACCTGGCGGCGGCAACCACGGCGCTGCAACGCTCCCGCGAGTTGTCGGTGCAGGGGCATTTCACCCATATCCTGCGCAATACCGAGCTGGCCGAGGCGGCGCTGCTGCATCACTCCGGGCAGCACGAGGCGGCGGCGCAGGCGCTACGCAGCCTGCTGGCACAGGGCGAGCTGCTGGAGTTCGACATGGTGGTGCTGGCGCATGAGGGCCTGTACCGCTTGTACAAGGATGCCGGCCAGTTTCAGCTGGCGCTGGCCGAGCTGGAGCAACTGCGGCGCATCGAGAAAGAGCTGGCCAACCAGCGCAGCAGTACCCAGGGCTGGGCGATACGCAAGGAGCTGGAGATCACCAGCGCCCAGCTTACCGCCGAGCGCGAGCGCTTGCAGGCCGAGCGCGAGCGGCTGCGCGCCGCGCGGCTGGAGGCGGAAAAGGCGCTGGCCGATGCCCGCATGAACGAGCTGGAGCAGGCGGCGCTGTATGACCCGTTGACCGGGGTGGCCAATCGCCGCTCGCTGGATCTGGAAGGCCCTGCCCGCTTGGCGCGGCTGGGTACCGAAACCGGTGGTCTGGCGGTGGTGGTAGTGGACCTGGATCACTTCAAGAGCATCAACGACCGCTTTGGCCATGCCGTGGGTGACGAGGCGCTGAAAAAAGTGGCGCAGCTGATTACCCTGCGCACCCGCAGCAGCGACCTGGTGGCGCGCTTTGGCGGCGAGGAGTTCGTGCTGCTGCTGCAGGAGGATGTGGTGGAAAGCACGCTGGCCTGTTGCGAGCGGCTGCGGCTGGCGATCATGGATTACAGCTGGCAGGACGTGCACCCGCTGCTGCATGTTACCGCCAGCTTTGGCGTGCACTGGTGCGAGGTGCCGCAGACCTGGGAGCAGGCACTGCGCGCCGCCGACCTGGCGCTGTATACCGCCAAGCGCAACGGCCGCAACCGCTTGCAGCTGTCCGGCAGCAGCTAGCACAGGGATTTACAGCGGCTTCTCCATCATCAGGTAGCGGGTGCCGCCCAGCCCGGAATTGGCAAAGCCTTCGCTCTGGTACAGCCCGAGTCCGACATGGTTGTCCTCGCGGACTTCCAGCGTCACCTTGGCGCAGCCGCGTTCGCGCGCGGCGGCCTCCACGGCCTGCATCAGCAGCCGGCCCAGCCCCTTGCCACGGCCAGCGGCCAGTACCGACAGGTCGTGCAGATTGCACACCGGCGCCGCGTAGAAGCTGGAAAAGCCCAGCACGCACAGCGCATGGCCTACCGGCTCGCCATCCAGCTCGGCAATGACCGCGAACAGGCCGGGGTGCCGGCCCAGCGCATCGGCCAGCTGCTGGCGGGCATGGCTGGATAGTCCGTCGCCGCCGCCCATCGGGTCACGGGCGTAGCCATCGGTCAGCCGTACCAGCAGTTCGCGCTCGGCAGGGTCGGCCAGCCTGGCCGCACGAACCCGCAGCGCACTCATTTTGCAGCACTCGCATCCAGCTGCCCGGCAGGCGGCGCAGGCAGGTATAGCGGGCCTTTGTAGCCGCAGGCGGCAACGGTGAGTGACAGCAGGGCAACTACCAGGACGGTACGCATAAGGATTCCAGTGGTCAGCTATGGCAAAATGGCAGTCTAACAGGCCGCGGTAGCCACTCCCAAGCACCGCGGCCGCCCTTTTGGACAGGACAAGCAATGAGCGAAACCGAATTCCTGAGCATCAGTGACGACATCTTCCGCCGCATCGAAAACGCGCTGGACGACGCCGGGCTGGATGTGGACTGCGTCATCAGCGGCAATGTGCTGGAGATCGAGTTCGACGATGGCGCCAAGGTAGTGGTGAACCGCCATGTGCCCAACCAGGAGCTGTGGATTGCCGCCAAAAGTGGCGGCTTCCATTTTGCCCGCCGTGACGGCCAGTGGATTGCCGCCCGCGACGGCGCCGAGTTCGGCGCCACGTTGTCGCAGGTGGTGAGCGCTGCCGCCGGCGAAACCTTCCAGTTCAGCGTATAAGCGGTGGACAGCACGCTGCTGCTGGCAGGCCTGGCCGGTTCCGCCTTCCTGTCCGCCACCGTGCTGCCCGGCAGCTCGGAGCTGGCGCTGGGCGGCGTGCTGCTGGCGGCGCCACAGCTGTGGTTGCCGGCCTTGCTGATTGCCACCGTGGCCAATAGTGCCGGCAGTCTCACCAGCTTCTGGCTTGGCAGACGCGTGCCGCCACGGCCGTTGCCGCCGCGTGCGGCCAACTGGTTTGCCCGCTTCGGGCCGGCGGCCTTGCTGCTCAGCTGGGTGCCGCTGCTGGGCGATGCGCTGCCGCTGGCCGCTGGCTGGCTGCGCCTGCCGTGGCTGGCCTGTGCCGCCTGGATCGCGGTGGGTAAATTTGCCCGTTACGCGGTACTGGTGGCCGGCATGCTGTGGCTGGGCGGTGCCCGCTAGTGCTTGTGGCATTCGGCGGAGCGAATGCCGACTGAACAGTTGTTCGGTTTTCCGTGCGCGTTGCCACTAAGGCGCGCCCTTGTTGTTTATTTGATGGCAGCAGCGTTGCCGGCGACAGCCGCAGTGCAACGGTGCCCCGTTTTTTCCGACCGCAGCCGGCGTTAAGTGGTGCCGGCTGTACGCGTTATCAGCTACCCGGACATTTCATGAGCAAACACATTCCGCGCAAGCGATTCGGCCAGAACTTTCTGCAGGACCAGAAAGTGATCGAGGACATTGTCAACGCCGTGGGCGCGCAGCGCAGCGACGTGGTGGTGGAGATCGGCCCGGGCCTGGGGGCGCTGACCAAGCCGCTGCTGCAGCGTTTAGACCATTTGCATGTGGCGGAGATAGACCGCGACATCATTGCCCGGCTGAAGAAGGAATACCCGCCAGAACGGCTTACCATTCACGAAGGCGATGCGCTGGCGTTCGATTTCGGTACCGTTACCGACGGTAAATTCAAGCTGGTGGGCAACCTGCCGTACAACATTTCCACCCCGCTGCTGTTCCACCTGGCCAGCTACGGCGAGCGGGTGATCGACATGCATTTCATGCTGCAAAAAGAGGTGGTGGACCGCATGGTGGCGGTGCCAGGCACCCCCGATTACGGTCGGTTGACGGTGATGTTGCAGTACCGTTACGACATGGAACAGATCTTGCTGGTACCGCCCGGTTCGTTCTACCCGCCGCCGAAGGTGGACTCGGCGGTGGTGCGGATGATTCCCGTGCCCGGGCGTTGTGGCATAGCCCGTGACGAGGCGCTGTTGGAAGAGTTGGTAACCAAGGCCTTTGCCCAGCGCCGCAAGACGCTGCGCAACAACCTGAAAGGTGTCATCAGCGATGAAGCGTTGGCCGCATTGGGTATCGATGCCGGCCTGCGTGCGGAAAACCTGAGCGTGGAGCAGTACGTGGCAATTGCCAACGCCCTGGCTGGCTGAGGCGTTTGTTGCACTGCGGCTTGTTAGCAAGCCTGTCGCCGCGCACAATCGGCGCTTTGCATGTTCCGTCATAAAAGATCGCGGCAGCGACGACGGGAATCTTCTACATACGGTGGGAAAAGGGAAGTCATGATCCGATTCAACAATGTGCACAAGTGGTTCAAGGATCTGCATGTGCTCAAGGGCGTCAGCCTGGAGGTGAAGCAGGGCGAGGTGGTGGTGGTATGCGGCCCGTCCGGTTCGGGCAAGTCCACGCTGATCCGCACCGTCAATCAGCTGGAGTCCATCAACGAGGGCGAGATCTGGGTGGACGGCATCAATGTCACCGACCCGAAGACCAATCTCAACGCCCTGCGTGCCGAAGTGGGCTTCGTATTCCAGCACTTCAACCTGTACCCGCATCTTTCGGTACTGGAAAACATCACGCTATCGCCTATCAAGGTAAAAGGCATGGACAAGGCGGCGGCGGAAAAGCTGGCAGTCAGCCTGCTGGAAAAGGTCGGGCTGTCGCACAAGAAGGATGCCTTCCCGTCGCAGCTGTCCGGCGGCCAGCAGCAGCGCGTGGCCATTGCCCGTGGCCTGGCCATGGAGCCGCGCGTAATGCTGTTCGATGAACCGACCTCGGCGCTGGACCCGGAAATGATCGGCGAAGTGCTGAAAGTGATGAAAGACCTGGCCGAATCCGGCATGACCATGATGGTGGTGACCCACGAAATGGGCTTTGCCCGTGAAGTGGCCGACCGCGTGGTGTTTGTCGACCACGGCGAGATCATCGAGCAGGCACATCCGGAAGACTTCTTTACCAACCCGCAGCACGACCGCGCCAAGCAGTTCCTGCGCCAGTTGCTGACCCCGATGAACTGATAATAATTTCATGGCCGCGCAGTGACCGGGCGCGGTCAGGACAAGCAGCAAAAACCCGAGAAAAAATGGAGAAACTCATGCGTTTTACTACCCGACTGCTGACTACTGCTGTCATCGCTTCTGCTGTTGCCGCACCGGCCATGGCCGAAGGCACTCTGGACAAGATCAAGCAATCCGGCGTGATTGTGCTGGGCCACCGCGATGCTTCGATCCCGTTCTCTTACCTGGCTGATGGCCAGAGCCCGGTGGGCTATTCGCATGACCTGCAGCTGAAAGTGGTGGAGGCTGTGAAAAAGCAGCTGAAGCTGCCGAACCTGCAAACCCGTTACACCCTGGTAACCTCGCAGACCCGTATCCCGCTGGTACAGAACGGTACCGTGGACCTGGAATGTGGCTCCACCACCAACAACCTGGAGCGCCAGAAACAGGTGGCGTTCTCGGTGGGCATCTTTGAAATCGGTACCCGCCTGCTGACCGCCAAGACTTCCGGCGTGAAGGACTTCCCGGATCTGAAGGGCAAGAACGTGGTGACCACCGCCGGTACCACTTCCGAGCGCCTGATCAAGGCAATGAACGCCGAGAAGCAGATGGGCATGAACATCATCTCCGCCAAGGATCACGGCGAATCGTTCCTGATGCTGGAATCGGGCCGTGCCGTAGCCTTCATGATGGACGACGCCCTGCTGTACGGCGAACTGGCCAAGGCCAAGAACCCGGCCAACTGGGTAGTGACCGGCAAGCCGCAGTCGTTCGAAATCTATGGCTGCATGGTGCGCAAGGATGATCCGGCCTTCAAGAAAGTGGTGGACGATGCGATCAAGGCCACGTTCAAGTCCGGCGAAATCAACAAGATCTACAGCAAGTGGTTCATGAACCCGGTACCGCCGAAGGGCCTGAACCTGAACTTCCCGATGTCCGACGAGCTGAAGGACCTGATCGCCAAACCGACTGACAAGTCTGCGGAGCAGATGTAAGGCGACATGCTCATACAAGCGGGTGAGTTCGGCTTGCGGCCAACGTGACCGGGCTGGGGGAGTTCCCCCACCCGCTTGCGAAGGGGCGCGGCTTGCGCCCCTTTTTCTTTGGAGACATCAATGAATTACAACTGGGACTGGAATGTATTCTTCAAGTCCACCGGTATCGGCAGCGAGATCTACCTTGACTGGTTCATCTCCGGCCTGGGCTGGACCATTGCCGTGGCGCTGGTGGCCTGGACGGTGGCGCTGCTCATCGGTTCCATTCTGGGGGTGATGCGCACGCTGCCGAACAAGGCTGCAGCCGGCATTGCCACCGCCTATGTCGAGCTGTTCCGTAACGTGCCGCTGCTGGTGCAGTTGTTCGTATGGTACTTCCTGGTGCCGGACCTGCTGCCGGAAAGCACCCAGATCTGGTTCAAGCAGGAGCTGGCGCCCACCACTTCGGCTTATATCTCGGTAGTGGTATGCCTGGCACTGTTTACTGCCGCCCGTGTCTGCGAGCAGGTACGTACCGGCATCCAGGCATTGCCCAAGGGGCAGAGTGCCGCCGCCATGGCAGTGGGCTTCAACCAGGCGCAGATGTACCGCCACGTACTGCTGCCGCAGGCGTTCCGCATCATCATCCCGCCGCTTACCAGCGAGTTTCTCAACATCTTCAAGAACTCGTCGGTAGCCTCGCTGATCGGCTTGATGGAACTGCTGGCACAGACCAAGCAGACCGCGGAATTCACCGCCAACATGTTTGAAGCCTTTACCCTGGCCACGGTGATCTACTTCGTGCTGAACATGAGCCTGATGGGCCTGATGGGCTGGGTGGAGCGCAAGGTGCGCGTGCCGGGCATGATGGGAGGTGCCAAATAATGGATTTCAGCCAGATTGTTCCATCGTTGCCAGCGCTGCTGGATGGCATGCTGCTGACCCTCAAGCTGCTGCTGCTGGCCGTGGTCGGCGGGGTGGCTCTGGGTACCGTGCTGGCGCTGATGCGCCTGTCCAGTAGCCCGCTGCTGTCCGGTGCGGCCAAGGCCTATGTCAATTACTTCCGTTCCATTCCGCTGCTGCTGGTGATCACCTGGTTCTACCTGGCGGTGCCGATGCTGCTGAACTGGATTACCGGCGAGTTTGTCGCCGTCGGCGCCTTCACCTCCTGCCTGGTGGCCTTCATGATGTTCGAGGCCGCCTACTACTGCGAGATCGTGCGTGCCGGTATCCAGTCCATTTCCAGTGGCCAGCTGAACGCTGCCTACGCGCTGGGCATGACCTACGGCCAGGCCATGCGGCTGATCATCCTGCCGCAGGCGTTCCGCAAGATGATGCCGCTGCTGCTGCAGCAGTCCATCATCCTGTTCCAGGACACCTCGCTGGTGTATGCCGTGGGCCTGATGGACTTCCTCAACATGGCTCGCTCGAAGGGCGATATCGTCGGTCTGCCGCATGAGTTCCTGATTTTTGCCGGTGCGGTGTACTTTGTGATCAGTTTCGGCGCCTCCACCCTGGTGAAGCGCCTGCAAAAGAGGTTGGCAGTATGAGCATGATTTCCATCAAGAACGTCAGCAAATGGTATGGCGAGTTCCAGGTGCTTACCGACTGCACGACCGACGTGAACAAAGGTGAAGTGGTGGTGGTGTGCGGCCCGTCCGGCTCCGGTAAATCCACGCTGATCAAGACGGTCAACGCGCTGGAGCCGTTCCAGAAAGGCGAGATCATTGTCGATGGCATCTCGGTGGGCGATCCGAAGACCGATCTGCCCAAGCTGCGCGCCCGCATCGGCATGGTGTTCCAGAACTTCGAACTGTTCCCGCACCTGTCGATTACCGAGAACCTCACCATCGCACAACAGCGTGTGCTGGGGCGCAGCCAGGAAGAGGCAATGCAGAAAGGCATGCACTACCTGGACCGCGTGGGCCTGAAGGCGCATGCGCACAAGTTTCCGGGGCAGCTGTCCGGTGGCCAGCAGCAGCGCGTGGCGATTGCCCGTGCGCTGGCCATGGACCCGATCGCCATGCTGTTCGACGAGCCGACCTCGGCGCTGGACCCGGAAATGGTGAACGAAGTGCTGGATGTGATGGTGGAGCTGGCGCACGAAGGCATGACCATGATGTGCGTGACCCACGAAATGGGCTTCGCGCGCAAGGTGGCGAACCGTGTGATCTTCATGGATCGCGGCCATATCGTGGAAGACTGCGCCAAGGAGGAGTTCTTCGGTAATCCGGACGCCCGTTCCGAGCGTGCCAAGCAGTTCCTGTCCAAGATCCTGCAGCATTAAGCCAGCAGTTGGCTGCAAGGCCAGCTGCAAGTGCACTGACAAAGGCCTTTCGCCATGCGAAAGGCCTTTGTTTTGTACTCCCGGCCGCTGCTGGCGCTGGTTTCACATGAAACAGCGGCATGCTAGTTGCAATTTTGTTGCAAGCCGCCTGCGGCAGCGCTCGGCCGCGGTAATGGCTGCTGCCCACGGTAGCGCTTTCGGCTACTATCGAACTGTCTCAGCCTGGCCCCGTGAACATGCACTCCACCATCTATCTTGGCCGGCAGCCGATTGTCGACCTGCAGCAGCAGCGCGTGGCGTATGAGCTGCTGTTTCGTTCCAGCCCGGAAAATCGTGCCCTGTTCCAGGACGACATCAATGCCACTGCGGCGGTGATCCGTCACACCTTCATCGACCTGGGGCTGTCGCGGGTGCTGGAAGGCTGCCCAGGCTTCATCAATGTCAACGAGACACTGCTCAAGAGCCCGCTGATCGAGCTGATGCCGCCGGAAAACATCATTCTGGAAATCCTGGAAAACGTGCCACTGGACGACTCGGTGCGTGCGCGTTGCAGCGAGCTCAGGGCGATGGGCTACCACTTTGCGCTGGACGATGTGGTGGCCATCACGCCGGATGTGCTGGGCATGCTGCCGCTGGTGGATTACATCAAGTTCGATCTGCGCGAGATTCCGCTGGCCACCCTGCCGGAGGTGGTGGCGCGCTTGCAGGGCTTCCAGGGGCGGTTACTGGCGGAGAAGGTGGATTCCATCGAGGAGTTCGAAGCCTGCAAGGCACTGGGCATCTCGTTGTTCCAGGGCTATTTCTTTGCGCGGCCAACGGTGCTGAGCCACAACCGCGCCCACCCCAACCGCGCGCTGACCCTGCGCCTGCTGGGCCTGGTGCTGCAGGAAGCGGATATCGGCAAGCTGGAAGAGGTATTCAAGGCGGCGCCCGACCTGGTACTGGGCCTGCTGCGGCTGGTGAACGCCGCCGAAAACTACCGGCGGCCGGTGTCGTCCATCCGCGAGGCGCTGATGTTGCTGGGCAGCGCCCGGCTGAAGCGCTGGGCGCTGATCCTGCTGTTTGCCGCCGATTGCAGCCCGACGCTGGGGCCCAATCCGCTGCTGGAAATGGCGGCGGTGCGCGGCCGCATGATGGAGCTGCTGGCGAACGAGCTGGGCCACGACAGCGACGATGCCTTCATGGCCGGCATCCTGTCGCTGGCCGACAGCCTGCTGGCCACGCCGATGAGCGACCTGGTGGGCAGCCTGGCGCTGCACCCGCCGGTGGAGGATGCCTTGCTGCATCGCCGTGGCGTGCTGGGCGAGTTGTTGCAGCAGGTGGAGCTGGTGGAATGTCGCCAGAGCGAGAACCCGCTGCCCAGCGTGGATGCCGAGCGTTTCAACCGCCTGCAGCTGGGGGCGCTGGAATGGGTGAAGCAACTGTGGCAGGACAACCTGCCACACTGATGCCAGCGCTGGCAGATAAGCAAAGGCCGGTCACGCGACCGGCCTGGTGCATTGCGGCCAACCCTGGGCTGGAGCCGGCTAGATGATATCCAGGTGGTCGATGCCGCCCTGCTCCAGCCCCATGTGCTTGGCGGTTTCGCTGTGCAGCTTGATCTGCAGTCGCAGGTCGTTCACCGAGTCGGCATTGCGCAGCGCATCCTCGTAACTGATCTTGCCGGCTTCGAACAGGTCGAACAGCGCCTGGTCGAAAGTCTGCATGCCGGATTCGCGCGAGCGCCCCATCACTTCCTTGATGCTGGACACCTCGCCCTTGAAGATCAGGTCGGCGATCAGCGGGCTGTTGATCAGGATCTCGATGGCGGCAGTACGGCCCTTGCCGGTCTTCAGCGGCACCAGCCGCTGCGAGATGATGGCCTTCATATTCAGCGACATGTCCATCAGCACCTGCTGGTGACGCTCCTCCGGGAAGAAGTTCAGGATGCGGTCCAGCGCCTGGTTGGCGTTGTTGGCGTGCAGCGTGGCCAGGCACAGGTGGCCGGTTTCGGCGAACTGCAGGCCGTACATCATGGTTTCGCGGTCGCGGATCTCACCCATCAGAATCACGTCCGGCGCCTGGCGCAGCGTGTTCTTCAGCGCGATCTCCCAGCTGTCGGTATCCACGCCGATCTCGCGCTGGGTAACGATGCTCTTCTTGTGCGGGTGCACGTACTCCACCGGGTCTTCGATGGTGATGATGTGATCGGCACTGTTGCTGTTGCGGAAATCTACCAGCGCCGCCAGTGAGGTGGACTTACCCGAGCCGGTGCCGCCGACGAAGATCACCAGCCCGCGCTTGATCATGGCGATATCCTTCAGCACCTCCGGCAGCTGCAGCTGCTCGAAGGTGGGAATCTCGGTGTTGATCTTGCGCAGCACCATGCCGGCCTTGCCCTGCTGGATGTAGGCGCTGACGCGGAAGCGGCCGATGCCCGGCGGGCTGATTGCGAAGTTGGCCTCCTTGTTGGCCTCGAACTCCTCGGTCTGGCGGTCGTTCATCACCGCGCGCACCAGCTCCTTGGTGTGCTGGCCAGACAGTGGCTGCGGCGATACCGGGGTGATCTTGCCGTCGATCTTCATCGCCGGCGGAAACTCGGCGGCAATGAAGATATCGGAGGCGTTCTTGCTGATGGCGTGGCGCAAGAGATCGTGAATGAATTTTGATGCCTGTTCCTTTTCCATCACTGGCTCCGCTTATTGGAAGTTGTCCTTGTTGGTGGCCTTGGCGCGGGCTTCCTCGTCGGACACGATATTGCGCCGCACCAGGTCGGTCAGGCACTGGTCCAGGGTCTGCATGCCGTACTGCTGGCCGGTCTGGATCATGGAGTTGATCTGCGCCAGCTTGTTCTCGCGGATCAGGTTGCGCACCGCCGGGGTGCCGATCATGATCTCGTGCGCCGCTACCCGGCCGCCGCCATCCTTGGTTTTCAGCAGCGCCTGCGAAATCACCGCGCGCAGGCTTTCCGACAGCATGGCGCGCACCATGTCCTTTTCCGCCGCCGGGAACACGTCCACGATACGGTCGATGGTCTTGGCGGCACTGCTGGTGTGCAGGGTGCCGAACACCAGGTGGCCGGTTTCCGCCGCGGTCAGTGCCAGGCGGATGGTTTCCAGGTCGCGCATTTCACCCACCAGGATCACGTCCGGGTCCTCGCGCAGCGCGCTTTTCAGCGCATTGGCAAAGCTGCGGGTCTGGGTGCCCAGTTCGCGCTGGTTGATCAGCGCCTTCTTGCTCTCGTGCACGAATTCGATCGGATCTTCGGCGGTGAGGATGTGCGAGTAGAAGTTGCTGTTGATGTAGTCGATCATCGCCGCCAGCGTGGTGGACTTGCCGGAGCCGGTCGGCCCGGTGACCAGCACGATGCCGCGCGGGTATTCGGAAATGTCGCGGAAGATTTTCGGGGCGTTGAGGTCTTCCAGCGACAGCACCTTGGAAGGAATCACGCGGAACACTGCGCCCATGCCGCGGTTCTGCATGAAGGTGTTCACCCGGAAACGCGCCAGGTTGGGCACTTCGAACGAGAAGTCACACTCCAGCGTGTCTTCGAAGATCTTGCGCTGGAAGTCGTTCATGATGTCGTACACCATGTCGTGCACGTCACGGTGCTCCATGGCCGGCAGGTTGATGCGGCGAATGTCGCCGTGCACCCGGATCAGCGGCGGCAGCCCGGCGGACAGGTGCAGGTCGGAAGCCTTGTTCTTGACCGTGAAGGCCAGCAGGTCTGAAATTTCCATATAATTCTCCAGGGTGCCGGTGGCACCGTTTTTCATGTCCGGCAGGCCGGGAAACATCGCCCCTTTCCGGTTCGCCGGCAGACAATGTCATGCCGATGACGCAGCCAGTCGGTCTACATGGCATTCTAGGCAGCCAGCTGCTGCTTTGCCTGTGGCGCGCCGCGCTTGCGGGTGCTGGGCAGACGCTACCATGCCGCCGCCACGGCAGCATGACAATGTAACGCAGTTACCTGTTACCAGAATCTAACGAACAAGCACAACCATCATGACCCAACTCGCACAAGCCCTGCATTCCGTACGCGACAGCCTGGCCGCTGCGGCACAGGCCGCTGGCCGCCAACCGGCCGAGGTAACCCTGCTTGCCGTCAGCAAGACCTTTCCGGCTGACGCCATCCGCGCAGTATACGCAGCTGGCCAGCGGGCATTCGGCGAGAACTACGTGCAGGAACTGGCGGGCAAGGCGGCGGAGCTGGCCGACCTGGCTATTGAATGGCATTTCATCGGCCCCTTGCAATCCAACAAGACCCGCCAGGTGGCCGAAGTGGCGCACTGGGTGCATTCGATAGATCGCCTGAAAGTGGCCGAGCGGCTGTCGGCGCAGCGTCCAGCAGGCATGCCGCCGCTGAATGTCTGTGTGCAGGTGAATGTCTCCGGCGAGGACAGCAAGAGCGGCTGTGCACTGGAGGAGGCGCCGGCGTTGCTGCGCGCCGTGGCCGCACTGCCCAATCTGCGCCTGCGTGGGCTGATGTGCATTCCGGAACCCACGCCGGATGCCGCGCTGTTGGCCGCGCGCTTCGGCGTATTACGCCAGCTGCAACAGCAGATGGCAGCCGAGGGCATGCAGCTGGATACGCTGTCCATGGGCATGTCGGCCGACATGCCGCAGGCAGTGGCTGCCGGTAGCACCATGGTGCGGGTGGGAACCGCTATTTTTGGCTCCCGCCACTATCCGGCCTGAGCTATCATCGACAGATCAATAGCTGTATACAATCTACAAAGGGGATAAAAATGCAGATTACCTTCATCGGCGGCGGCAATATGGCAGCGGCCATCATCGGCGGCCTGGCGAGCAGCGGCGAACATCACATTCGCGTGGTGGAGCTGCACGAAGAGAAGCGCACGCAGCTGCAGCAGCAGTTTGGCGTACAGCCGCTGGCGGAGCTGCCGGCACAGTTTGCGGCCAACGATGTGATCGTGCTGGCGGTGAAACCGCAGGCACTGCGCGAGGTTTGCCTGGCGCTGGCGCCGAAGCTGGGTGGCGCGCTGGTGGTATCGATCGCCGCCGGCATCCGTGCCGATGCGCTGGCGCGCTGGCTGGGCAGCGAACGTATCGTGCGCGTGATGCCCAACACCCCAGCCATGGTCGGCAAGGGCGTGTCCGGCCTGTATGCCGCGGCCAACGTGGGTGAGGCCGACCGTGCCGCCGCCACCAGCATCATGCAGGCGGTGGGTACCACTACCTGGCTCGCGCAGGAAAGCGGTATCGACGATATCACCTGCGTGTCCGGCAGCGGCCCGGCCTACGTGTTCTATTTCATCGAAAGCATGATCGAGGCTGCAGAGCAGTCCGGCTTCAGCCCTGAAGAAGCGCGCCGCCTGGTGCTGGCCACCTTCGATGGCGCGGTGGAGCTGGCCCGCCAGAGCCCGCTACCGGTGGCAACCTTGCGCCAGAACGTGATGTCCAAGGGCGGTACCACCGAGCGCGCCATCTTCCGCTTCGAGGCGGAAGGTGTTAAACAGGCCATCATCGCCGGCGCGATGGATTGCCGCGCCCGCTCGGTGGAAATGGGCGAAGAACTTTCCAAGGACTGATGCATGCTGTTTCTGGAAACCCTGACGTTTCTTATCCGCACTGTGGGCGGGCTGTTCGTGCTGGTGCTGCTGCTGCGTTTCTACCTGCAGCTGGCGCGGGCGCCGCACAAGCACCCGTTCAACCAGTTCGTGATGGCGGTCACCAATTTCATGGTGCTGCCATTGCGGCGACGGATCCCAGCCTGGCATGGCTACGACAGCGCCTCGCTGCTGTCGGCGCTGCTGGTGCAGTTGCTGCTGCTGGCACTGGTGCTGCTGCTCAACCCGCTGCTGCCCTACAACTTTGCCAGCCCGCAAACCTGGTTCGGCCTGCTGCTGCTGGCGGTGCTGGAGCTGTTCCGCCAGTCGCTGAACCTGCTGACCGGCGCCATCATCGTGCAGGCCGTGCTTAGCTGGGTAAGCCCGTACAACGCGCTGACACCGATGCTGGATGCGCTTACCCGCCCGTTCCTGAAACCGTTCCGTGCGGCCAACATTGCCGGGGTGGACCTGTCGCCGCTGATCGTGCTGCTGATCATCCAGGTGATCCAGATGTTGCCGCTGCGGCTGCTGGAACAACTGTTCCTGACCCAGTTGCAGCTGGCGGTATAAGCCGGGGTGGAGGCCATATCATGAACAGGATGCTGATTGTTGCCCTGCTGGGCGCCCTGCTGCCGCTGCCGGCAGCCGCCAGCCTGGCGCTGGCGCAAAAACACAGCTGCATGGCCTGCCATGCCCTGGACAAGCCGCTGGTCGGGCCACCCTTCCGCACGGTTGCCAGAACCTATGCCGGCAAGCAGGGCGCGGAAGCGCGCCTGATACAGAAAGTGCGCAACGGTGGCAGCGGCGCGTGGGGCAAGCTGCCGATGCCGCCGAACCCGCAAGTGGGAGATGCCGACCTGCGGGCGCTGGTAAAGTGGATACTGGCGCTGCCACCCCAGCCGGCGCAGCCATGACATGCCTTGTCGCATGGTCTGCGCCTCGCCAGGCTGGCTTGAGCTTTATGCGGAATCGCACTATACAAATAGATGATTCCCTCAGTAACCGTTACCGCTGTTGCACTTTCCCTATGCCGTCGGTAATCTTCCACGCCTGTTTGCCAAAACTCTTAATAGCTGGAAGCTCAAATCATGGCCAAGCTGACTGAACAAGACATCCTCAACTGGTCCGGCGACGACTACATGAACGCCGACCACCTTGAGTTCTTCAAGGAGCGCCTGCTGCAGATGCAGCAAGAGCTGTTGGGCAACGCCAATGCCACGGCCAGCCATCTGCAAGAGCAGGAGGCCACGCCGGATCCGGCTGACCGCGCCACGCTGGAAGAAGAGTACGCTCTGGAACTGCGCACCCGCGACCGCGAGCGCAAGCTGCTGCAGAAAATCCAGTCCACCCTGCGTCTGATCGATGACGGTTCCTACGGCTACTGCGAAGACACCGGCGAACCGATCGGCCTCAAGCGTCTGCTGGCCCGCCCGACCGCTACCCTGTCGGTGGAGGCTCAGGAGCGCCGCGAACGCATGAAGCGTCAGTACGCCGACTAAGCTGCAAGCTTGTCTGCCATCCAGGGCACCCCGCGGGGTGCCCTGTTTTTATCGACAAAGCTCTTCCGCATCCAGGAAGGGCTTTGTGCTGTAACACATGAAGGCTGCCGATTCGGTCACCAGACCGGGGCCGGTAGCACCAGCACCAGTTGCCGGTCTGCAGCCTGGCCACCCCGCGGGGTGGCCTTTTGTTTGCCGTCAAACGCTTGGCACAGCGGGCTCAAGCAGGTAATGTTGCTATGCAAAGAGATAGCCAGACAGGCAAGGAAAACAAATCATGCACCGCCAGACCGATGACGTACGAATCCGCGATATCAAGGAACTGCTGCCGCCGATCGCCCACCTGTACGAGCTGCCGATCAACGAGCAGGCCGCCGAACTGATCTACCACACCCGCCGCAACATCGCGCGCCTGCTGCGCAGCGAAGACGACCGTCTGCTGGTGGTGATCGGCCCCTGTTCCATTCATGACCCGGCTGCTGCCGAGGAGTACGCCCGCCGCCTGCTGCCGCTGCGCGAAAAATACGCCGGCGAGCTGGAAGTGGTAATGCGCGTGTACTTTGAAAAGCCGCGTACCACCGTGGGCTGGAAGGGTCTGATCAACGATCCGCACCTGGACGAGTCCTACGACATCAATGCCGGTCTGCGCATCGGTCGTCGCCTGCTGCTGAACCTGAACAGCATGGGCATGCCGGCCGCTACCGAATTCCTCGACATGATTACCCCGCAGTACCTGGCCGACCTGATCAGCTGGGGTGCCATCGGCGCGCGTACCACCGAATCGCAGGTGCACCGCGAGCTGGCATCCGGCCTGTCCTGCCCGGTGGGCTTCAAGAACGGCACCGACGGCAACCTGAAGATCGCCGTGGACGCCATCCGCTCCGCCAGCGTATCGCACCATTTCCTGTCGGTGACCAAGACCGGCCACTCCGCCATCGTGGAAACCGGTGGCAACCCGGACTGCCACGTGATCCTGCGTGGTGGCAAGGAGCCGAACTACGAAGAGCGCTTCGTGAAGGCCGCCGCTGGTGAACTGGCCGCCGTCGGCCTGGCGCAGAAGCTGATGGTGGACTTCAGCCACGCCAACAGCCGCAAGGACTACAAGCGCCAGATGGAAGTGTGTCAGGACGTAGCCAGTCAGATGGCTGCCGGCGATACCCATATCTTCGGCGTGATGGTGGAAAGCCACCTGGTGGAAGGCCGCCAGGACCTGAAACCGGGCTGCGCGCTGACCTACGGCCAGAGCATCACCGATGCCTGCATCGGCTGGGACGATACCGAGTCGCTGCTGGTTACCCTGGCTGACGCGGTGAAGGCGCGTCGCAGCAAGTTCGGCACTGCCGGCAAGTAAGCCAGGAGCGGTAACAGTAAAACAGCCCGCGCATTTGCGCGGGCTGTTTTATTTGCATCCCGGCTAGCCGCACGTGAGCATTTGCGGCCAACCGGATCGGTGATTCAGTCCTTGCCGTCCAGCAGATTGCCCAGCCCTCCCAGTACCGAGCCCTGCTCGCTGCTGCCGCCTCCGGCGCGCGGGCTGGCGGCCACGATGCGGTCTGCCAGGCGCGATAGCGGCAGCGACTGCAGCCACACCCGGCCTGGGCCGGTTAGGCGGGCAAAAAACACCCCCTCGCCGCTGAACAGCGCGGTTTTCACCTTGCCCACGTATTCGATGTCGAAATCCACGCTGGGCTGGTAGGCCACCACGCAGCCGGTATCCACCCGCAGCGTTTCGCCCGGCTGCAGCTGGCGGCTGGTCAGCGTGCCGCCGGCATGCAGGAACACATAGCCGTCGCCCTCCAGCTTCTGCATGATGAAGCCTTCGCCGCCGAACAGGCCGGCGCCGATTTTCTTCTGGAATGCCAGCCCCAGGCTCACGCCCTTGGCGCCAGCCAGAAAACTGTCCTTCTGCGCATACAGCATGCCGCCCAGCTCCAGCAGGTGCACCGGCACGATCTTGCCCGGATAGCTGGCGGCAAACGCCACCTTGCGTTTCTGGCTGCTCTGGTTAAGGAACACCGTGGTGAACAGCGATTCGCCGGTGATCAGCCGTTTGCCGGCGCCCAGCAGCTTGCCGAACAGCCCGCCTTCGCTGGCGGAGCCGTCACCGAACACCGTGTCCATGCTCACGCCGTCTTCCATGTAGTACATGGCGCCGGCCTCGCCCACCGCGGCCTCGCCCGGGTCCAGTTCCACCTCCACGTATTGCATGTCGTCGCCGTGGATTTCGTAGTCGATCACATCCATTGCCATTGCAGCTTCCTTTCAGTGCAGTACGGGTTGTCGCGCGCCATCGCGGGCGGAGGGAGTCGGCTCAGGAGCCGGCCTTGTCGTCATCCGGCGGTGTTTTCGGCGGTCGCAGCAGCATGATCCACAGGTGCAGCACGATGCCGGCAAGCGGCACCAGCGCCAGGATGATGACAAACACCCATTCCAGGGGAGTAAACAGTTCGCTCATGTCGGCAGTGTACGCAAGCCAGACAACAGGGCCAAGCCGATCGTTATCTCCCTGTAAGTGACAAATGAAATACATCTTCCCTACAATGTTTCGATGCAAAACCATCTGCCATTCCTTCCTGCCGCCCTGCGCGGCCAACTACAGCGCTGGTGGCCGGAGCCGCTGCTGATCAGCCGCCGCGAACGCATGCTGGTGGCGCTGGCATCATTGCTGGCCATTGCCGTTACCGGGCTGTTCACTCATGCGCTCTTGGGCCCGGAGCCCATGCTGGTGGCGTCGATGGGCGCAGCGGCGGTGCTGCTGTATGCGCTGCCCAGCAGCCCGCTGGCACAGCCATGGCCGCTGGTGGGCGGCCACCTGGTATCGGCCAGTGTCGGCGTGCTGTGTGCGCACTTTGTGGCGCAGCCGGCACTGGCTGCCGGCCTGGCGGTGGGGCTGGCGATCTTTGCCATGATCGTGCTGCGCTGCCTGCATCCACCGGGCGGCGCCATTGCGCTAAATGCGGTGATCGGCGGGCCGGCGGTGCACGCCATGGGCTTTGGCTTTGTCTGGCTGGTGAGCTGCAACGCCCTGCTGATGCTGCTGCTGGCGTTGGGCCTGAATCGCTACCTGCTGCGCCGCCCCTATCCGCGCCCGTTGCCGGCACCGAATCGCCACCTGGTCAGCGACCCGACACCGCTGGCACGCATGGGCATCCGTGATGATGACGTCAACGCTGCGTTGGCTGGTTTCGACCACCTGCTGGACATCAGCCGCGATGACCTGGAGCAGGTGCTGACCCTGGCCGAGATGCACGCCTACCGTCGCCGGCTGGGCGATGTGCGCTGCCGTGACTTCATGACCCGCGATGTGGTGAGTCTGGCGCCGGATGCCAGCCTGCAGGACGCCTGGCGTCTGCTGCGCCGTCACAAGGTACGTGCGCTGCCAGTGGTGGGTGAATTCGGCCAGGTGCTGGGCATGGTGTCGCTGGTGGACTTCCTCAAGCGGCTGGACGGCACGCCGGAAGGTCTGCGCGAGCGCCTGGCGCGGCTGCTGGGTGGCCGTGGCGCCGGCAACCGCGTAGCGGCGATCATGAGCAGCCCGGCGATCAGCGTGCGGGAAGACCTGCATCTGGTGGAACTGGTGCCGCTGTTCGCCGAACGCGGCCTGCACCATGTGCCAGTGCTGGCCACCGATGGCACGCTGGTCGGCATGATCAGCCAGTCAGACCTGATCGCCGCGCTGTTCCGCGACCGGCTGCATGGCGGGGATGCCCGCTAGGGCGGAAGCCCGGCGCCACCGGGCGTTCCGCCAGCGCGTGTTTACATAATGGCGGAACGCCCGCTTTGCGGCCTTCCGCCCTACCCCTCATGGCGCCGAACCATGTGGCCAACGTTGGCCGCAGGCAACAAAAAACGCCACTCCGCGGAGTGGCGTTTTGCATTGGCAAGTCGTGATTACTTCACGATCTGTGCCAGCTGGCCTTTCATGTACAGATTGGCCATGGCATCCAGGCTTACCGGCTTGATCTTGCTGGCCATGCCGGCGGCGCCGAAGGCTTCGTAACGCGCCAGC
The DNA here is from genome assembly GCF_042648905.1 of Vogesella amnigena. Classification (NCBI taxonomy): domain Bacteria; kingdom Pseudomonadati; phylum Pseudomonadota; class Betaproteobacteria; order Neisseriales; family Chromobacteriaceae; genus Vogesella; species Vogesella amnigena. Next base: position 127,022 of record NZ_JBHRYH010000045.1, read on the forward strand.
ACGATGTCGCGCATCGCGTCGGTAGATACCTTCAGGTATTTGCGCGGGTCGAATTCTTTCGGGTTCTGCGCCAGGAAGCGGCGGATGGCGCCGGTGGAGGCCAGGCGCAGGTCGGTGTCGATGTTCACCTTGCGCACGCCGTGCTTGATGCCTTCCACGATCTCTTCCACCGGCACGCCGTAGGTCTCGCCCAGGTCGCCGCCGAATTCGTTGATGATCTGCAGCCATTCCTGCGGCACGCTGGAGGAGCCGTGCATCACCAGGTGGGTGTTGGGGATGCGGGCGTGGATTTCCTTGATGCGGTCGATACGCAGCACGTCGCCGGTGGGCTTCTTGGTGAACTTGTAAGCGCCGTGGCTGGTGCCGATGGCGATGGCCAGCGCGTCCACGCCGGTGTCTTTCACGAAGCGGGCGGCTTCTTCCGGGTCGGTCAGCAGCTGGCTGTGATCCAGCACGCCTTCGGCACCCACGCCGTCTTCCTCGCCGGCCATGCCGGTTTCCAGGCTACCCAGGCAGCCGATCTCGCCTTCCACCGACACGCCGCAGGCGTGGGCGAAGTTCACCACGGTGCGGGTAACGTCCACGTTGTAGTCGTAGTCGGCCGGGGTCTTGCCGTCGCTCTTCAGCGAGCCGTCCATCATCACCGAGGAGAAGCCCAGCTGGATGGAGCGCTGGCACACGTCCGGGCTGGTGCCGTGATCCTGGTGCATCACCACCGGGATATGCGGAAATTCTTCCACCGCCGCCAGGATCAGGTGGCGCAGGAACGGCGCGCCGGCGTATTTGCGGGCGCCGGCGGAAGCTTGCACGATCACCGGAGCATCCACCTTGTCGGCGGCTTCCATGATGGCGCGCATCTGCTCCAGGTTGTTCACGTTGAAGGCCGGCAGGCCGTAGCTGAATTCTGCTGCATGATCCAGCAGCTGACGCATCGAAACGAGTGCCATGGTGTGTGTCTCCAGTAGTTGAATGCTGTCGCGCCAGCCGTGGCTGGCGCGGGAAAAGGGGTTGGCCGCGGGCCGTTCAGACCAGGCTCAGGCGTGGCTGACGGTGCTCAGCGCCACGCCGGCCGCCATGAAGGAGCCGCCGGCAAAACGGTTCATCAGGCGCTGGCGCAGCGGGCTGGTGATCCAGTGCTTGAGCTTGGCGCCGCCGAAGGCGTACACCACTTGCCAGCTGCTTTCGATCACGTAGAAGGTGCTGGCCAGCACCAGCAGCTGCGGCAGCTGCGGCGCATCGGCACGCATGAACTGCGGGAACAGCGCGGCAAAGAATACGAAGGCCTTCGGGTTGCTCATCGCCACCAGGAAACCGCTGCGAAAGCGCTGCCAGGCACTGACGCCGGCTGCGCTGTCGTCATCGCTGCCCATGCGCTCGTTTACCGGCGCGCGCCAGGCCTGGTAGCCCAGCCACACCAGGTAGCCGGCGCCGGCGTACTTGACGATGGAAAACAGCAGTTCGGAGGCTGCCAGCAACGCGCCCAGGCCGGCGGCGGAGCCCGCCATGATCAAGCCCAGCGCCAGCAGCAGCCCGGCCATGGTCGGCAGCGCGCCACGCAGGCCGAAGCGGATGCCGTGGCTCATCGCCAGCAGCATGTTGGGGCCGGGGGTGGCGGACACGAAAAACACCGTCACCACGAAGATCAGCCAGGTATTGAATGCCATGCTCGCAGCTCCTTGAAAACTGTCTTGCCGAGTCTAGGCTCAGGGCCTGTACCCGGCAAGTTACACGCGGTTGATACCGCCAGCTTGCGGCCAGGGTTGGCCGCAAGCATCAGGGTTACGCTCAGGCGCGCTCGGCCAGAATCGCCACCGCCGGCAGCTCCTTGCCTTCCAGGAACTCCAGGAAAGCACCACCACCGGTGGAGATGTAGCTGATGTCGTCGGTGAGGCCGAACTTGGCGATGGCCGCCAGGGTGTCGCCACCGCCGGCAATCGAGAACGCCGGCGACTTGGCGATGGCTTCGCCCAGCACGCGAGTGCCGTCGCTGAACTGCGCGAACTCGAACACGCCCACCGGGCCGTTCCACACCACGGTGCCGGCCTTGGCCACGATCTGGGCCAGCTCGGCGGCGGATTGCGGGCCGATGTCCAGGATCATGTCGTTGGCGGTCACCTCGGCCACGTTCTTCAGCGTGGCGGCGGCGGTTTCGGCGAACTCGCCGGCACACACCACGTCGCTCGGCAGCGGCACATTGCCACCACGGGCGCGGATCTTGGCGATGACTTTCTTCGCCTCTTCCACCAGGTCGGCCTCGGCCAGCGATTTGCCGATGGTCTTGCCTTCAGCCAGCAGGAAGGTGTTGGCGATACCGCCGCCCACGATCAGCTGATCCACCTTGTCGGCCAGCGCCTCCAGGATGGTGAGCTTGGTGGACACCTTGGAGCCGGCAACAATCGCCACCAGCGGGCGGGCCGGTGCCTGCAGCGCCTTGCCCAGCGCTTCCAGCTCGGCAGCCAGCAGCACGCCGGCGCAGGCTACCGGGGCGAACTTGGCCACGGCATGGGTGGAAGCTTCGGCGCGGTGCGCGGTGCCGAAAGCATCGTTGACGAAGATGTCGCACAGGCTGGCGTAGGCACGGCCCAGCTCTTCGTTGTTCTTTTTCTCGCCCTTGTTCAGGCGCACGTTTTCCAGCATCACCACGTCACCTGCGGCCAACTGCAGGCCAGCCTGCCAGTTGTCGGACACGGTAACGGCCTTGCCCAGCAGCTCGGACAGGCGGGCGGCAACCGGTGCCAGGCTGTCTTCCGGCTTCGGCTCGCCTTCGGTGGGGCGGCCCAGGTGGGTCATCAGGATCACGCTGGCGCCGGCCTTGAGGCAGTGCTCGATGGACGGCAGGCTGGCACGGATGCGGGTGTCGTCGCCGATCACGCCATTTTTTACCGGCACGTTCATGTCCACACGGATCAGTACGCGCTTGCCGGCCAGGGCCAGGTCGGTGAGTTTCTTGAATTGCATGTTTTCTCCTCAGCTGGGCAGGGCGGGCTTGGGCCCGCCATAGTCATTGTGCCGCTGCCGGCAAGCCGGACAGCGGCAAATGGGTAATTGGCGTGGGCCGCAAGCGGCCCACCCTACCAGGCTGGCGCCAACCCGCAGGTTGGCCGCATCAGTCCCGGTTTACTTCGCCTCGAACATTGCCTTGGCGGTTTTCAGCATCTGCTGGCAGAAGCCCCACTCGTTGTCGTACCAGGCCAGCACCTTCACCATATTGCCGCCGGTGACCTTGGTCAGGGTGGCGTCGAAGATGGAGCCTTCGGTGCTGTGGTTGAAGTCGCTGGATACCAGCGGCAGGGTGTTGTAGCCCAGGGTGCCCTTCATGCTGCCTTCGGACGCCTTCAGCACGATCTCGTTGATCTCGTCCTTGGTGGTGTCGCGCATGGCGGTGAAGGTGAGGTCTACCAGCGATACGTTGATGGTCGGCACGCGTACCGAGAAGCCATCCAGACGGCCCTTCAGCTCCGGCAGCACCAGGCCCACCGCCTTGGCGGCGCCGGTCTTGGTCGGGATCAGGTTGTCGGTGGCGGAACGGGCGCGGCGCAGGTCCTTGTGACGCACGTCGGTCAGCACCTGGTCGTTGGTGAAGGCGTGAATGGTGGTCATCAGGCCCTTCTTGATGCCGATGGCGTCGTTCAGCGCCTTGGCCACCGGGGCCAGGCAGTTGGTGGTGCAGGATGCGTTGGACACCACGGTCATGTCGGCGCGCAGCACGTCGTGGTTCACGCCGTACACGATGGTGGCGTCAACATCGTCACCACCCGGAGCGGAGATCAGCACCTTCTTGGCGCCGGCGTTCAGGTGCGCCTGGCACTTTTCCTTGGTGGTGAACGAGCCGGTACATTCCAGCACCAGGTCCACCTGCAGCTTGTCCCACGGCAGTTCGGCCGGGTTGCGGGTGGAGAAGAACGGAATCACGTCGCCGTTGACGATCAGGTTGTGCTCGTCGTGGCTCACGTCGGCGTCGAAACGGCCGTGCACGGTGTCGAACTTGGTCAGGTGCGCATTGGTGGCCAGGTCGCCGGAGGCGTTCACTGCCACGATCTGGAAATCGTTGCCCAGCTTGTATTCGTAGATGGAACGCAGTGCCTGGCGGCCGATACGGCCGTAGCCGTTGATCGCGATACGGATGGTCATGTTTTCTCTCCCAAGAAAAATGTCTGAAGCTGGAAAGTGCCCATGTCTGCCGGCTATAGCCGATCTGGTGGCACATAGAAATGAAGCGGCCGCCCATCGCGTACGGGGGCGGCCTGGGTGTTATGCGCGGATCACGCCCTTGGTCTTGGCAACCACGTTTTCCACGGTAAAGCCGAATTCCTTGAACAGCACGCCGGCCGGGGCGGATTCGCCGAAGTGGTCGATGCCGACCACGTCGCCTTCCAGACCCACATACTTGCGCCAGCCATCGGTCACGCCGGCTTCGATCGCCACGCGCGGCACGCCTGCCGGCAGCACGGAGGCGATGTAGGCCTTGTCCTGCTGGTCGAAGGCGCGGGTGCAAGGCATGGACACCACGCGTACGGCGATGCCTTCGGCAGCCAGCGCTTCCTGCGCTTTCAGTGCCAGTTCCACTTCCGAGCCGGTGGCGATCAGCACCGCCTGCGGGCCCTCCGCATCGCGCAGTACGTAACCACCCTTCTTCACGCCTTCGATCTGCGCGGCGTCACGGCTGACGAACGGCAGGTTCTGGCGGCTGAAGATCAGGCAGGACGGGTGATCCTTGGCGGCCAGCGCCTCGGCCCAGGCCACCATGGATTCCACGGTGTCGCACGGGCGCCATACTGCCATGTTGGGGATCAGGCGCAGGGTGGCGATCTGCTCCACCGGCTGGTGGGTGGGGCCGTCTTCGCCCAGACCGATGGAGTCGTGGGTGAACACGAAGATCGGGTTGATCTTCATCAGCGCCGCCATGCGCAGGGCATTGCGCGCGTATTCGCTGAACATCAGGAAGGTGGCGCCGAACGGCTTCACGCCGCCATGCAGCGCCAGGCCGTTGATGATGGCGGCCATGCCGAATTCGCGCACGCCGTAGTGCACGTAGTTACCGCCGGCTTCCGGGGTAACCGCTACCGAACCCGGCCAGTTGGTGAGGTTGGACGGGGTGAGGTCGGCGGAGCCGCCCAGCAGTTCCGGCAGTACCTCGGCAAAGGCGGCGATGGCGTTCTGCGAAGCCTTGCGGGTGGCGATGGTTTCACCCTTGTCGTTGGCCGCAGCGATCTTGGCGGCTACGTGCGCATCCCAGCCGGCCGGCAATTCGCCTGCCATGCGGCGGGTGAACTCGGCAGCCAGTTCCGGGTAGGCGGCGGCGTAGTCGGCGAACAGCTTGTCCCAGGCGGCTTGCAGACCGGCGCCCTTGGCGCGGCAGTCCCAGGCTTCCTGGATGTGCTGCGGCACCACGAACGGCTCGTAGGCCCATTGCAGGTTGGCGCGCGCGGCGGCGATTTCGGCGCTGCCCAGCGGTGCGCCGTGTACATCGTGGCCGCCCTGCTTGTTCGGCGCACCCTTGCCGATCACGGTCTTGCAGCAGATCAGGGTCGGGCGGTCGCTGCTCTTCTTGGCGGTGTCGATGGCGGTCTGGATTTCTTCCGCGTCGTGGCCGTCCACGTTGCGGATTACCTGCCAGCCGTAGGCTTCGAAGCGCGCCGGGGTATCGTCGGTGAACCAGCCGTCCACATCGCCGTCGATGGAGATGCCGTTATCGTCGTAGAACGCGATCAGCTTGGATAGGCCCCAGGTGCCGGCCAGCGAGCAGGCTTCGTGGCTGATGCCTTCCATCAGACAGCCATCGCCCATGAAGGCGTAGGTGTAGTGATCCACTACCGGGAAGCCGTCACGGTTGAACTCGGCGGCCAGGATCTTTTCTGCCAGCGCCATGCCTACCGCATTGGTGATGCCCTGGCCCAGCGGGCCGGTGGTGGTTTCCACGCCCGGTGCGTAGCCGTATTCCGGGTGACCCGGGGTCTTGCTGTGCAGCTGGCGGAAGTTCTTGAGGTCTTCGATCGACAGGTCGTAGCCGGTGAGGTGCAGCAGGCTGTACAGCAGCATCGAGCCATGGCCGTTGGACAGCACGAAGCGGTCGCGGTTGGCCCAGTCCGGATGGGCGGGGTTGTGTTTCAGATGATCGCGCCACAATACTTCAGCGATATCCGCCATGCCCATCGGGGCGCCGGGGTGACCGGATTTTGCCTTTTCCACGGCGTCCATGGACAGGAAACGCACGGCATTGGCTAGCTCGGTTCGGGTGACCATTCGGGGAAAACCTCAATTTGTAGGGAACCGGAACAACGGCGACCTGTCGCTGGTGACGACGACCTAACCGTTGCGAAATCATGGAATTATCGCTGATTTTGCCGCAGCGCGGCAACCTGGCTAACCCGCGCCGCTACTGGCTTTGCGGCGTAATAAAATTACCTTGCCGCCACATGTCGTTGCGGCAGTACCGAAACGGAGTATTTGCGTGATTCCAGCCCCGCCTTCCCATGCCTTTGCCCCGCGCCGCGTTCCCCTTGCCCATGGCTGGCAATGGGTGCTGCAGGCCTTTCGCCTGGTGCGCGAGCAGCCGCTGACCTGGGTACTGTTCGCCAGCAGCTACCTGCTGCTGCACATCGTGCTGGGCATGCTGCCGGCCATCGGCCAGCTGCTGGCCATCATGCTGGCGCCGGTGTTTGCCGGTAGTTTCGTGCTAGCGGCACAGCGCGCCGACCGCGGCGATACCTTGCGCCCCGGTGATGTGCTGGCCGGCTTTCAGGAATTCGCCCGCCCGCTGATCGGGCTGGGGCTGAGCTATTTCGGCCTGCTGGTGCTGACCATGCTGCTGCTGATGCTGGCATTGATGGCGATGCTGGGTGGCATGCACGATCCGGAAAAAATGCAGGCACTGCCGCTGGGCAAGCAGCTGGTGGGCATGTTGCTGATGGGGGGCGGCCTGTTCGTGGCCTCGCTGCTGTACTGGTTTGCGCCGGCGGCCGTGGTGCTGGCCGGTTTCGACCCGCTGCGCGCCATGCGCCGCAGTCTGGCCGGCGGCCTGCTCAACTGGCAGGCGGTGCTGCTGTGCGGCGTGGTGCTGGCGGTGCTGCTGTTCATCGCCCTGCTGCCGGCCGGGCTGGGCCTGCTGCTGTGGCTGCCGGTGATGTTCGTTACCGTCTACACCGCCTGGCAGGATGTGTTCGGCGACGGGCTGCCGCAGCGCTGAAGGCCTGGGTGGCCGGTGTTCGCCGGTGGCTCCGTGCTTGGCTGCCACTATCCGGGCAGGCGCTGCCGTGCCAACTACACTGGTGAGATACCGCCTCGCTGTTTTTGCCTGGTGTCGATAGCGGTTCGGGCTTGGCATGAACCAGGCCAGTGGCCTGGAAGGGGTGAACATGCACAAGCGCCTACTGTTTTTGTGCTTTGGCTGGCTGATGCTGTATCAGCTGGCGGCAGCAGAAACCTTGCTGGTGGCACAGGAGGATGCCGACAACCGGCCATTCGAATACCTGGCCGAAGATGGCAGCCTCATCGGTTTCCATACCGACATTGTGCGGGCGGTATGCAAGCAGCTGGGCTGGGAGGTCAGATTCGTGCGGCTACCGTGGAAGCGGGTGCAGGCGATGCTGGCCAATGGCGACGTTGATGCAGTGACCTATATGGGCAAAACCCCGGAGCGGCAGCAATATGCGTTGTTTCTGGAGGACAACCTGCTGACGGTGCAGCACATGGCCTTGTTTGTCCGCATCAAGGATGCGAAGCGTATCCGCTATCAACCGCCGGTAACGACCATGATGCAGGCCTGGCGCTTTGGTGCGCCTGCCGACTATTTCCTGGGCGAGGAGCTCGACGACGCGCTGCGTAGCGGTGTCTCAGTCGACCGGACTGCCAAAACGACAACCCAGCTGTTGCGGATGCTGGTGATAAACCGCATTGATGTGGCAATAGGTGGCATCCGCTCACTGCAAATGTCGGCGCCGGAAGAGCCGGCATTGCTGCGCCAGATCGTGCGGCTGGAGGGCGCGCGGTTTGACGGCAGCCCAGTATACATTGCCTTCCGCAACCAGGGAGAGGGCCCGCGTCAGGCCAGTGAATTCGCTGCGGCCTTCGTGAACTGGCGCAAGGGCAATGCCTACCGTGAGCTGGTTACCCGCTATGAGATGTGGGACTGGATGCCGGGGGATTATCGCGACCGGAAGCGCGCAGGTGCCGGCGTGGCCTCAGAGCCGGCCCGCCCTTGATGGCTGCCGGCTTGCGGCCAACCGTCGCTGCTTAATCGCGGCGCATGTCCAGGTGCGGGATGCCGCCGTCGTCGTAGGGCGCCGATACCGGGCGGAAGCCGAAGCTTTCGTAGAAACCCTGGCGATCGGCCTGTGCCGACAGCATGATGGCGCGGCCTGGGAACAGCATCTGGCACTGGCTTACCGCCTGTTGCAGCAGCGGCTTGGCCAGACCGCTGCCGCGCAGCGGTTGCGGAATCACCACCCGGCCGATGGCGCTGGCATCCGGGTATTTCACGCCGGGGGCGATCAGCCGGGCGTAGGCCAGCAGCTGGCCCTGCGCGTCGCGGCCGGACAGGTGCCAGCAGTCCAGGTCCACACCGTCGATATCGCCGTATAGCGATTGCTGCTCCAGTACGAACACCCGGTCGCGCAGTTGCAGCACTTCATACAGCGCCTGTGCGGTGAAATCGCCAAAACCGTGGCATTGCCACCGTACTTGAATTGCCATAGTACAATCCTCGAACTCTCACATTTCGTGATCCGAACATACCACGGCGTGCGCCCTGCATGCCGGCCGCGACTTCCCTGCATATGAGCCACAACGACCTGTTTGACGTGCCCGACGTATCCGAGCCGCCGCCGCCGGCCCCGCCCGCGGCCAACCTTGCCGTGGACGACGGCAGCATTCCGCTCGACCTGTACGCCGAGCGCGCCTACCTCGAGTACGCGATGAGCGTGGTGAAGGGCCGCGCGCTGCCGGAGGTGGCCGACGGCCAGAAGCCGGTGCAGCGCCGCATCCTGTACGCCATGCGCGACATGGGCCTGACCCACGGCGCCAAGCCGGTGAAATCCGCCCGCGTGGTGGGCGAGATCCTGGGTAAATACCACCCGCACGGTGACAGCTCGGCCTACGAGGCGCTGGTGCGCATGGCGCAGGATTTCACCCTGCGCTACCCGCTGATCGACGGTCAGGGCAACTTCGGCAGCCGCGATGGCGACGGTGCGGCGGCGATGCGTTACACCGAAGCGCGGCTGACCCCGATTGCCGAGCTGCTGCTGTCCGAGATCGACATGGGCACCGTTGACTTCGTGCCCAACTACGACGGCGCCTTCGACGAGCCGGCACTGCTGCCGGCACGCCTGCCGATGGTGCTGCTCAACGGCGCCTCCGGCATTGCCGTGGGCATGGCCACCGAGATTCCGCCGCACAACCTGAAGGAAGTGGCCTCCGCCGCGCTGGCGCTGCTGGCCAATCCGGATCTCACCACTGCCGAGCTGATGCAGCATGTGCCGGGGCCGGATTTCCCCGGTGGCGGCCAGATCATCACCCCGGCCGAGGACATCCAGGCTGCCTATGAGCTTGGCCGCGGCAGCGTGCGCGTGCGCGCCAAGTGGGAAGTGGAAAAGCTGGCGCGCGGCCAGTGGCGGGTGATCGTGTCCGAGCTGCCGCCCGGCTCCAGCGCGCAGAAGGTGCTGGCCGAGATCGAGGAGGCCACCAACCCGAAGGTGAAATCCGGCAAGAAGGCGCTGACCCAGGAGCAACAGAACCTGAAGAGCCTGATGCTGTCGCTCCTGGACCGCGTGCGCGACGAATCCGACAGCGAGCAGCCGGTGCGGCTGGTGTTCGAACCCAAATCCAGCCGCCAGGACCCGGACGAGTTCATGAACATCCTGCTGGCGCAGACCAGCCTGGAAGGCAATGCCTCGCTCAACCTGGTGATGATAGGCATGGACGGCCGTCCGGCGCAGAAGGGGCTGAAGAGCATCCTTGCCGAGTGGCTGCAGTTCCGCCAGCACACCATCACCCGCCGGTTGAACTACCGCCTGGGCCAGGTGGACAAGCGCATCCACATCCTGGAAGGGCGCATGATCGCCTTCATCCATATCGATGAAGTGATCCGCGTGATCCGCGAGTCGGACGAGCCCAAGCCGGAGCTGATGAAGGCCTTCGGCCTCACCGAGATCCAGGCCGAGGACATCCTGGAAATCCGCCTGCGGCAACTGGCGCGGCTGGAAGGCTTCAAGCTGGAGAAGGAGCTGTCCGAGCTGCGCGAAGAGCGCGACCGCCTGCGCTACCTGCTGGCCAGCGAGGCCGCGTTGCGCGGCAAGATGGCCGAGGAAATCCGCGAGGATGCGGCCAAGTACGGCGATGCGCGCCGCAGCGAGATGAAACCGGCCGAGCGCGCGGTGCTCACCCAGACCGTGGCCGATGAGCCGGTGACGGTGATCCTGTCGCAGAAGGGCTGGATCCGCGCCCGCGTCGGCCACAACCTGGACCTGTCCGCCTTGAGCTTCAAGGATGGCGATGCGCTGCACACGGTGGTGGAAACCCGCACCGTGTGGTCGCTGATCGTGCTGGACAGCAAGGGCCGCGCCTACACCATCGACCCGGCCGACGTGCCTACCGGCCGTGGCGACGGCGTGCCGGTGGCCAGCCTGGTGGAGCTGCAGGACGGCGCCAAGCCGGCGCAGATGATCTCCGGCAAGGATGAGGAGCGCTTCATCGTCGGTGGTAGCGGCGGCTACGGCTTCATCGCCAAGATTGCCGACATGGCCGGGCGGGTGAAGGCCGGCAAGGCCTTCCTCACCCTGGACGATGGCGAAGCGGTGCTGGCGCCGGTGAAGGCAGCGGCCAAGCTTGACGGCCTGCGGCTGGTGGTAGCCAGCGACGGCGGCCGCCTGCTGGCCTTCCCGGCCAGCGAGCTGAAGGAGCTGGCCAAGGGCCGCGGCCTGATGCTGCTGGCGCTGGACGACGGCGAGGCGGTAACCGCCTTCGGCCTGGTGGCCGGCGAGCGCGCGCTGCTGGCCACTACCTCGGTGCGCGGCAAGCTGGCGGACGAGAAACTGCCGCTGGCCGAGTTCGACGGCAAGCGCGGCCGCAAGGGCAAGCTGCTGCCGAAGAAGTGGACCATTACCGCCATCCGCGATCTGGAATAAACCATGCAAACGCCGGTAGCGCCGCCGTTGTCCACCACCCGGGTGCTGCATTATTTCAACCTGTTCCGGCTGGTGAGCGTGGCGGTGCTGCTGATCATGACGCAGTGGGCATCGCCGATGCTGGTGCCAAGCCGCGGGCTGGGCGGCTGGGTATGGCTGTATGCCGGGCTGATCACCTTTGCCGTGCTGCTGCCACGCTTGCGTCTGCCGCTTACCTGGGCGCTGACGCTGACGCTGTGCGGCGACATCCTGCTGCTGGTGACCTTCATGCAGCACTACGGCGGGGTGCAGAGCGGCTTCGGCATGCTGCTGCTGCCGTTCCTGGCCGTGGCCGGCATGCTGGTGTCGCCGCGCATCGCCGCCTTCTATGCCGCACTGGCGACGCTGGCGGTATTCGGCAGTGTGCTGTGGTCTGCTGGTGGCGTGTTGCCGGCGCGCGAATTGTTCCAGGCCGCCATGCTGGCCACCGCCGGCTTCGTCACCGCCGCGGTGACCTCGCTGCTGGGTAGCAAGGCACGAGCCTCCGAACAACTGGCCGCAGCGCGCAGCAGCGAGCTGGCCAGCCTCAACCGGCTGAATGCGCTGGTGCTGCAGGCACTGCGCGAGGCGGTGGTAGTGCTGGATGAAAGCGGGCAGGTACAGCACTTCAACAGCCGTGCCGAGCGCGTGTTCGGCCGCGTACAGCGCGCCGCCACCCTGCCGGAGCTGGAGCCGGTGCTGCGCCGCTGGCGGCAGCAGGGCTGCCCTGCACATGCGCAGACGCTGGACATGAACGTGCGCGGCCAACAGCTGCTGGGTCGCATGCTGCCGCTGGCGGTGGGCGAGGTGCGGCTGGTGGTGATCTTTCTGCAGAACGTGGCCGATCTGGCTGCCGAGGCGCAGCGTATCAAGCTCACCGCGCTGGGCCGGCTTACCGCCAATATCGCCCATGAAATCCGCAACCCGCTGGCCGCCATCAGCCAGGCGGCCGAACTGCTGGGCGAAGATGCGGCGGACGAAGGTAGCCGCCGGCTGGCGGCGATGGTGCATGCCAACAGCCGGCGCATCAACCACCTGGTGGAAGAGGTGCTGCAACTGAACCGCCGCGACAGGGTCAAGCCGGAGCAGATCGCGCTGCGCCCGTTCCTGCTGGCACTGGTGGACAACTTCCTGCTGGCCAACCCGTCGGCTGTCGGCGGCATCGCCACCCGCATCCCGCAGGACCTGCCTGTCCGCTTTGATCGCGGCCATTTGCAGCAGATTCTCACCAATCTGGTCAGCAACGGCTGGCGTTACAGTAGCCAGGCGCCGGGTGCGGTCAGCATCGAGGTGGATGCCGAATCCATTCGCGTGCGTGACGACGGTCCCGGCGTGGACGAGCAGGCGCAGAGCCGGCTGTTCGAACCGTTCTACACTACCGAAAGCACCGGCACCGGCCTCGGGCTGTACATCGCCCGCGAGCTGGCCGAGGCCAACGGTGCCGAACTCAATTACCAGGGGCCGGGTGGCTGTTTCGTGCTGACCCTGCCCAAACAGGCCTGATACCGGCCGCAGCCAGAAAGCAAGCCATGAGCCGAGTACTGATTGTTGATGACGAGCCGGATATCCGCGAGCTGCTGGCGCTGACGCTGGGCAAGATGGGCTTGAGCGTGGATACCGTCGGCACGGTGGCCGATGCCAGAAGCCGGCTGGCGGCCAGCCATTACGATCTGGCGCTTACCGATATGCGGCTGCCGGACGGCGAGGGCATCCAGGTGGTGCAGTACATCGCCGAAAGCGGGCTGGACGTGCCGGTGGCGGTGATTACCGCCTACGGCAGCACCGAGAACGCGGTGGCGGCGATGAAGGCCGGCGCCTTCGATTACCTGGCCAAACCGCTGAGCCTTGCCTCCCTGCGCTCGCTGGTGAAATCGGCGCTGGGGGTGCACGAGGCCAGCGCGGCCACCCCGCTGCCGGGGGCCCGCCTGCAGGGAGAATCGCCGGCAATGCAGGAGGTGCAACGCCTGATCGCCAAGCTAGCGCGCAGCCAGGCGGCGGTATGCATCAGCGGGGAATCCGGCACCGGCAAGGAACAGGCGGCGCGCAGCATCCACGAACTGGGGCCGCGTGCCGACAAGCCGTTCGTGGCGGTGAACTGCGGTGCGATACCGGAAACGCTGGTGGAAAGCGAATTCTTCGGCAGCAAGAAGGGCGCCTTCACCGGCGCCGACGCCGACCGCGAAGGCTTCTTCCAGCAGGCGCATGGCGGCACGCTGTTCCTGGATGAAGTGGCCGACCTGCCGCTGGCGATGCAGGTAAAGCTGCTGCGGGCGATCCAGGAAAAAACCGTGCGCCGGCTGGGCGCGGCGCAGGAAGAAGCGGTGGATGTGCGCATCCTGTCTGCCAGCCACAAGAACCTGGCGCAACTGGTGGCCGATGGCGCTTTCCGCCAGGACTTGTACTATCGGCTGAACGTGATCAGCCTGGCCATGCCGGCGCTGCGCGAACTGCGCGAAGACCTGCCGCGCTTCATCGGTGCCCTGCTGGAGCGTTTTGCCGGCAGCGAGCGGCCGCGGTTGAGCCCGGAGGCGGTACAGGCGCTGCTGGGCTATCACTACCCCGGCAATTTCCGCGAGCTGGAGAACATCCTGGAACGGGCCGTGGCGTTGTGCAGCGATGGCATGATCGAGCCGGTAGACCTGCAACTGCGCGCGGTGGAGCCGGCCCAGGCGGCTGGCAGCGTGCCGTCCGCCAGTGAAACCCTGCAGGACTATCTGGACCGGGTGGAGCGCAGCGCCATCGAGGCGGCGCTGACGCAAAGCGGCGGCAACCGCACCCAGGCGGCCAAGCTGCTGGGGGTGAGCTTCCGCTCGCTGCGCTACCGGCTGGAACGATTGGGGATGAAGGAAGGCTGAGGCTGATGGTGCACATGTAGCCCGGATAAGCGCAGCGCATCCGGGAGCGCCTGCCGCATCTCCCCGGATGCGCTGCACTTATCCGGGCTACGGGGTGATGCGGCCAAGGTCTGCTTACACCGTGAAGCGCGCCACTGCCTGGCGCAGTTGCTGTGCCAGTGCGGTCATCTCGCAGGCGGCCAGCGAGGCGTCGCGGGCCTTGTGGTGGTTCTGGTCGGCCTGCTGCGCCACCCGCTCCACGTTGTGGGCGATATCCATGCTGGCGGTGCTCTGCTCACGCAGCGCATCGGAGATGCCCACTACCGCCTGCTCCACCTGGCGCGCACCGTCGCGGATGTCCTGCAGGCTGTCGCCGGCTTCGCTGGCGGCTTTCACGCCGCTTTCCACCTGCAGTGCCGCGCAGTTCATGCTTTCCACCGCCAGCTGCGCCTCGCTCTGGATGCGGCTGACAATGCCGGTGATCTCCTGCGTGGACTGGGTGGTGCGCTCGGCCAGCTGGCGCACTTCATCGGCTACCACCGAGAAGCCGCGGCCCATTTCGCCGGCGCGGGCGGCCTCGATGGCGGCGTTCAGCGCCAGCAGGTTGGTCTGGTCGGCAATGTCGCGGATCACGGTGACCACGCGGCTGATCTGCTCCGAACGTTCGCCCAGCTGGGTCACGGTCTGGGCGGTGTCACCGGAGGCGGCGGCGATTTCGCGCATGGTCTCTACCGTGCGGCCAACAATCACTTCGCCACTGCGCGATACCTGGTCGGACTGCACTGCCAGTTCTCGCGCACTGCCGGCATGCTGGCTGACCTGGCTGATGCTGTGGGTCATCTCTTCCACGCAGGCGGCCATGGCGGAAACAGCCGCGCTCTGCTCGCTGGAGCTCTGCGCCACGTCATCGGCCAGCTGCGACACGTTCTGCGCATTGCGGCCCAGACCGGATACCCCCTGGTTCACTTCGCTGATCAGCTGGCGCAATTCCTGGCACATGTGGTTGCTGGCGGCCAGCACCTTGCCGATTTCGTCGTGGCGATCCACTTCGATTTCCGCGGTCAGGTCGCCGGCGGCGATGCGGTCGGTTACCGCCACCAGCCGAGCCAGCGGCTGGCTTACCCAGTAGCGCATGGCGAAGTGCACGATCAGCAGCAGTGCGGCCAGCACCAGCAGTGCGCCCAGCAGCATTTTCAGCTGCATTTCATGCGGCTCGCGCACCAGCTCGTCCTGGTAGGCGCCGGTGGCTACCATCCAGCCCCAGCGCGGGTAGCTCTGGAATGCCGCCAGCTTGCGGCGTGGTTCGCTGGCGCCCGGGTCCAGCCACAGGTAGCTGACCTGGCCATTGCCCTGCTGCAGCATGTTGCGGATGAACGGCTTGCCGTCGGCATCGGTCTTGTCCAGCAGGTTCTTGCCGGCTGCCGACGGGTGGATCAGCAGCTCGCCCGGGCGCAGTTTGGCGTCCACCACGTAGACGTAGCCAGTGTCGCCAATCTTGATCGACAGGATTTTCTGTTTCAGTGCCTGCAGGCCGTCGGTGCTGTCGATGCCGACGAACAGCGCGCCCACCACCTGGCCGGTGTCATCGCTGAGCGGCTGGTAGTGTGTCATGTAGTCGCGGCCGAACAGCTGTGCCGGGCCGGTATAGGGCTGCCCCTGCGACAGCAGCTGGTAGGCAGGGTGATCATGCGCCAGCGTGGTGCCGGTGGCGCGCAGGCCGCTTTCTTTTTTCAGCGAGGAGCTGATGCGCAGGAAGTCGCTACCCTGCTTGACGAAGACGGTGGCCACATTGCCGGTGGCCTGCTGGTAGTTGTCCACCAGGGTGTTGTTGTCGTTCAGCTGCTGGCTGCCGGCGTACAGTGCCGGGGTGGCGCCGGAGGCATCCACCCGCAGCGGCCGTGGCAGCGTGGTGGCCAGCAAGGCGGTGCTTTGTCGGGCGTTGTTTTCCAGCACCCGGGCATAGGCGTCGATGGTGTCCACTACTTGCTGGTTGGTGGTCTGCATGTTGGCGATGGCGCGGTTTTCGATGCGATCGCCCAGCCAGTTGCCCAGCAGCAGGGTGGCGAGGCCGAGAACCAGCAGCAGGGCGATGCTCAGCAGCAGGCCGAGCTTCTGTGCCAGGGAGAGTGAGTGGTGTGTGGTGGTAGGCATGGGGTCAGTGGTGGGTTGGTACTGCAGGGTGGATTTATATAAAACTATATTGAGAATAAATCTCTTTACATTATGTAAATGCAATCTTATAGACATGGCATGTCAGGCATGTTGATGCGCATCAACCGTTTGCTAGTGCCTTGATCGCACGACGATTTCGACTGTCTGGCCCTGCTGCGGGCATTACCGCTGCCGTTGCTGATGCTGCCGTGGGCAAGGTTGGCCGCAGCTGCGGCAGTGGCTGGTGTCGTGCAGTGGATGGCGGTGGATTGCAGGACAGAGTGGCATGGTGCAAGGTGTTGCCTGGCGCTGGCTGCATGCCGGCCGGACAGTTGGAGCAACCCCTGCCACAAGGAGCAGACATGCCGTACGTGAACATCAAGATTACCCGTGAGGGTGCCAGCAGCGAGCAGAAGGCAGAGTTGATTGCCGGGGTGACCCGACTGCTGCAGGACGTGCTGGGCAAGAACCCGGCCACCACCGTGGTGGTGATCGACGAGGTGGATACCGACAACTGGGGCATCGGCGGAGAAAGCGTAACTGTGCGGCGCGCGCGCGGCAGCTAGGCCACCGCGAAAAGCGCCCGCTTTCGTCGCGATACTGCGTTGCTCACGAAAAATCCCGCCTTACATAGCAAGCCTATGCGGCGTGGGGGTTTTTCATTCGCGCCTTGTCTCGCCTGGAAATCGGGTGCTTTTCGGGGCGCCCAGTACAAACAAAACGCCCCGGCAAGCCGGGGCGTTGTCATTGGCGCGGGTAGCAGGTTTAGTTGCTGCCGGCGTCCTTCACGCACTTCTGGATAAAGCTCTTCTTGGCGGCGCCGGCCAGTTTCTTCTCGGCGGCCTTGTTCTCGCATACGCCCTGCGCACCAGGTGCCTGGGCCTTCATGTCTTTCTGGCACTTCTGGATGAAGCTGTTCTTGGCCGCGCCGGCCAGTTTCTTGTCGGCGGCCTTGGCTTCGCAGCTGGCCGGGCTGGCTGGTGTTGCCGGCGTGGCCGGTGTTGCAGCCTTCATGTCTTTCTGACACTTCTGGATGAAGCTGTTCTTGGCGGCGCCTGCCAGTTTTTTCTCGGCAGCCTTGGCTTCACAGCTGGCATCGGCGGCAAAGGCGCCAGAGGCGGATACGGCCAGAATGGCCAGCAGCAACAGTTTGCGCATGGTGCTTCCTTTCACGGGGGACATGACGGCGATATTGCGCTGCCGGGTGGGGCAGCGCAATCCTTATACGATGAACTTTACAATAAAGTCATAAGAAACTAACGAAACATGCACGTGTGCCAGCCCAGGTTGACCGGGGTATCCGCCTCGGTCACAGTGGCTATCCGCTACCGGCTTGAGGAAACCGTACAAGATGATGCTGTCACGTCATGTTTTGTCGCTCATGCTGTTACCGCTTGCCATGCAAAGTGTCTGCGCCGCGGTGCCGCTGCGCCTGGTACTGAATGACCAGAGCAGCCCGCCGTATCTGCTGGGCAACGGCGCCGAGCTGGAAAACCCGCCGGGGCTGGTGGTGGAGCTGGTGCAACAGGCGGCGCAGGCCTGCGATGTCAGCTTGCAGGTAGAGCGGCAGTCCAGCCTGCGGCAGCTGCAGAGCTTGCGCACTGGTAATGCGGATGCCGTGCCGCTGCTGTCGTACAGCCCTGAACGCGCGCAATATGCCAGCTACCCCATGCGGCATGGTCAGCCTGATCCACGCTTCCGACTCACCACGCTCGCTTACAGCTTTTATGTTCGCAAAGGCAGCCCGGTGCGCTGGGACGGCAAGCAGCTCAGTGGCTATCGCGGCAAGGTCGGTACCGACCTGGGCTGGTCAGTGGCGGGCGATCTGGCCCGGCTGGGTATTGCGGTGGAAAACGCCGTCGGGGTGGCCACCAACCTGGCCAAGCTGCGGCTTGGGCGGATAGATGTCTATGCCGCACAGGATGTGCTGGTGGCTGCGCTTCTGCAGGGCGACCACGGCCTGGTGGCATTGCGACCAGCGATTGTCACCAAGGATTACTACCTGCCATTCAGCCTGCAGTTCAGCCAGCAGTACGGCCAAGTGGTGCAATGCATGTGGCAGCAGACTGCCGGCCGGCGTGCTGTACTGTACCAGCGGCGGGGGCCCAGCTATGGCAACTGATCTCCGGCAAGTGTGGCTGCTTGACTATAGAAATTAGTAATCCAAAGTTAATGGTGTTTCATGAGGGCTGGCAAAATGCGACGCTTGTTGATTGCTACGCTACTGTTGGCTGCGCTGCCGGCGCAGGCAGATACCAGCCTGCGGCTGGTGATGAGCGACCAGGCGGGCCCGCCCTATCTGGCAGGGGTTGGCCGCGAGCTGGCCAACCCGCCTGGCCTTGCCATGGAGCTGGTACAACAGGCCGCCAGACACTGTGCAGTACGGCTGGAAATCGACCGCCAGGCCAGTTTGCGTCTGCTGCAGAACCTGCGCACCGGCATGGCCGATGCCGCGCTGCTGTTGTCCTATAACGCGGAGCGTGGCGGTTATGCCCACTACCCGCTGCGCGATGGCGTGCCGGACAGCCGCTATCGGCTGACTACGCTCAGTTACAGCTTTTACGTACGCAGCGACAGCAATATCCGCTGGGATGGGCGGGTGCTGAGCGGCTTTAGCGGCAAGGTGGGCACCGACCTGGGCTGGTCGGTGGTGAAAGACCTGGAGCAGCTGGGCATTGCGGTGGAAAACGCGGTAGGCGTGCCGGCCAATCTTGGCAAACTGCGGCTGGGGCGCATCAAGGTCTACGCGGCGCAGAACATTATCGTGGATTCCTACCTGCAGGATCGGAGCGACCTCGTGGCGCTGACCCCACCGATTGTTACCAAGGATTACTTCCTGCCGTTCAGCCTGGCCTTTGCCGCCAGCAACCCGCAGACCGTGCAATGCATGTGGCAGCAGATTGCCGAGCGCCGCGATACGCTGTATCGCCAGCGCGCCAAGGAGTACGAACAGTAAGTTGGCCGCATGCATGCAAAACGCCGCGCCTGGAGATCAGGACGCGGCGTTTTGTTTGCTGGCTCCGGCGGTTTAGCCGGCCAGGCGGGCGCGGTGGCGGGCAATCTGCGCGCGCACCTGGTTCGGCGCGGTGCCGCCCACGTGGTCACGCTGCGCCAAGCTGCCTTCCGGCGTCAGCACGGTGAACACATCCTGCTCGATCAGCGTGCTGAACTCGCGCAGCTTTTCCAGGCTCAGGTCGGCAATGTCCACACCCTGCAATTCGGCATGGCGTACGGTCAGCGCCACCACTTCGTGGCTGTCGCGGAACGGCATGCCTTTTTTCACCAGGTAGTCGGCCAGGTCGGTGGCAGTGGCAAAACCCTGCAGTACCGCGGCGCGCATCGCCTCCGGCTTCACGGTGATGCCGCGCATCATGTCGGCGTAGATACGCAGGGTGTCGATCAGCGTGTCGGCGGTATCGAACAGCGGCTCCTTGTCTTCCTGGTTGTCCTTGTTGTAGGCCAGCGGCTGCGCCTTCATCAGGGTAACCAGCGCGATCAGGTGGCCCACCACGCGGCCGGATTTGCCGCGTACCAGCTCCGGCACGTCCGGGTTTTTCTTCTGCGGCATGATGGAGGAGCCGGTGCAGAAGCGGTCGGCGATGTCGATGAAGCCGACGCGCGGGCTCATCCACAGGATCAGCTCTTCCGACAGGCGGCTCAAATGCACCATCACCAGGCTGGCGGCGGCGGTGAATTCGATGGCGAAGTCACGGTCGGACACCGCGTCCAGCGAGTTGTGGCACACGTCGTCGAAGCCCAGCAGCTGCGCGGTGTAGAAGCGGTCGATGGGGAAGGTGGTGCCGGCCAGCGCAGCGGCGCCCAGCGGCAGGCGATTCACGCGTTTGCGGCAGTCGGTCATGCGCTCGGCGTCGCGGCCCAGCATTTCCACGTAGGCCAGCATGTGGTGGCCGAAGGTTACCGGCTGCGCCACCTGCAGGTGGGTGAAGCCCGGCATCACGGTGTCGGCATTGGCTTCAGCCAGGTCCAGCAGGCTGGTCTGCAGCTCGGCGATCAGGCCGACGATGCCATCGATCTGGGCGCGCAGCCACAGGCGGATGTCGGTGGCTACCTGGTCGTTACGGCTGCGGCCGGTGTGCAGGCGCTTGCCGGCGTCGCCGATCTTGTCGGTGAGGCGGCGCTCCACGTTCATGTGCACGTCTTCCAGGTCCACGCTCCATTCGAAGCGGCCTTCGCGGATGTCGGCGATGATCTCACTCATGCCCTGGCGGATCGCTGCCAGGTCGGCATCGGACAGCACGCCGGACTTGTTGAGCATGGCGGCATGCGCCAGCGAGCCTTCGATGTCGAACTCGGCCAGGCGGTTGTCGAAGGTTACGGAGGCGGTGTATTTCTTCACCAGTTCGGAAACCGGTTCGGAGAAGCGGCCGGACCAGGCGTGCGAGTCTTGCATGATGGATGTCCCAAAGTTGTAAGGGCGCCTCGAAAAACCCGGATTTCTAAGCGAGACAAGGCGTGAGCAACGCAGTATCGCGACGAAAGCTGGCGTTTTTCGAGGTGACCGTAAGTGTGCGACGACTATGGGCAACGATTATAGGTTGGCCGCACCGTGCGGCCAACCTTGGCGGTGCTTTTGTATCTGCTGCGCGGATGTTGTTTGACCTTGCCGATCATGCTCGGCATTCGCCTGAGCCAGCAGTGGACATCACGCCGACAGCAGCACATGCACTCAGGTTTTTGCCGGCAATGGCAGCCGAGGTGCCCGATCAAGTGGCCGCAAGCCGCCAATCACCAGCACATGCGCAGTATCACCAGCGCATACCGCCGCCCCTGCCAAACTCACCTTATTTTCTAGGATGATTCTTGTTTTTCAGTCGTCAACAACCGCCTCTAATGCCAATGTCGCCGCCGAATTGCAAGATCAGGTGACAGCTGGCGGGTGTCGCATAATCTGCAAGCATGGTTATGCTAAATATAGAATCTCATTTGAAAACAAAGTGTCGCCTCGTTTGCGAGTACAGAGGTAACCTTTCGGTCAACGTTAGGCGAATGCCAATTTACCCATCTTCGTAGAGCGCATCATGGAAGAAGTAAGCACATATTTCGATGGCTTGCTAATGGTTACCGCAGTTCCACATGAAATGCGTATGTCTCACTGGGTTTATGCCCCAAAGGTGGAGGAAACGGCCACGGGAAACGTCTTGCTCGATCTAACGGGCAGCCTATGGGACATGGTCGGAGCAAAGGAAGAAGGCGAAATACTCACTATTTCTTTACGAAAGTATCCGGGCAACTCAGAAGAAATAAGTTTTTCCATTCGCAAAGGGGAGCGCCTGCTTTATCTCAAAGGAAAAGCCTACGAGGCATCTGGCTTGAAGACCGAACTGGACGCATATCGGTAATGAACAATTCGCCTAACAAGTCCGTCACCGGGACGCCAAAATGCTTCGCATTTTGGCTCCTTCCGCTGCGCTCCGGCGCCCGTTACGCCCAACGTTAGCCATCATCAGGAGCCCATATGCCGCTATTTCTCGCAGTGGTTCTGTCATTGCTGGCCGCGCTACCGGCGTTGCCAGCAATTGCCGAAACTCACGCTACTGACGAGGTTGTCCGGTTTCTCACCAACCCAAAGTTCACGGCTCAGCAGCAAGCACTGCTGAGAGAGATTGTCCTTGATTCATACTTCGACTCATAAAGTGGCCTCATTTGTCGGTTTGACGCCCATGCGCCTAGCAAACGTAGAAACCGAAACACAGGCTTGTCTTGCTGCTCAGTACATCGTGTTCCAAGAAATCGCCCGGTCAAAGCCAACTACAAAAGCTCTCCAATTCGCACGGGAAAATCTAAAACGAATGGATTGGTGTTCGCCCGTGGTGCGCGCATTGACGAACCAATCGGTCGGCCAAGTTCTTGCCTATGACGGTCTAGTCTCGCTTTACTACGTGCTCTCCCGTGATATGAATATTCGAGTGAAGGCATTAGAGATATCTGACACCGATGGCTAACACTACGGTCAAGAGGGACGCTCCGCCGGCAAGCCGGCTGCGCGCCCCTTACCTCCAACGTTAGGCGTCAAATGGACACTCAGTTGCACTCCCTGCGCTTTTCCCTTAATCACTCTTGGGGTTCGCATTGTTCAAGTAGGCAAATCATGAACTCGCTTCAGCGCTCTAACAACTCGTTCAAGGCCGAAGCCTTTGGCACGGCCATAACTTACTCTGCGTGAGGCGTTACTCAATGGCGACACTTGTCCTAATCAACATGGCTGACCTTGAGGCTGCGCTAGACTGGTCATCAGCAGGTGACCCTTTCGAAAATCAGGCGTTCATTGACCGCCTGACTGGCTCGCTACATTTCCAGTCGCTCCATGGAGACTTCGGGGAAGAGCTACCTGAAGACATTGAAGACGGGACGCACTACATCGCGATGCCGCACAGGAACGACCTTGATCTCGGTCGCGAGTTGGTATTCGAATTTGCTAGCTCAAAGGCGCCGCAACTCGAAGCACAATTGCATTCGGTATTCCGCCAGAAGGGGGCGTACGGGAAGTTCAAGGCGATTCTTGAGCGTGCTCATCTTCTTGAGCAGTGGTATGAGTTCGAGGGGGCGGCTACGAAGGCTGCACTTCTTCGCTGGGCCGAAGACAATGGCTTCGCTGTTGGTCGCAAAAGTGATGCCTAACCCTTCCATCAAGCGAACGCCCAACCAACTGCATCGGTTGGCCACTGCTCATGTCAAACGTTGGGCTCAGAGCAAAGGCTGGCCGCAAGTTTGGCACTCAACACCGCACCGGAGCAGCAAATGAATGTAGGCGTTTCTTGGTCTGGTCTTACGCGGGTTTCGCAGCAATTGCGTTGCATAGGGGGGGGCGGGTTGCCATAGCTGTGGCGTCGCGACAGCGTGGCTAACACTGCGGTCAAGCGGGGCTGCTCAACGACGAGCTTCGGGCGCCGCTGGGCAGCAGCTTGCCCCTAATTTGGCATAACAATTGAGGTGACATCTAAAAACATCAGCTTTTATTGCGATACTGTGTTACTAACGGGAAATTTCCCCTTGCATATCAAACATATGCTGTGTTTCACGTATTGTTTAGCTTAGAAATTCGGGTTTTCGAGAGACCCCTAAATTTTGGAACGAACAATTTAATGGTAAATAGGTTTTTGCGATTTGTGCTGATAGCGGTCTCGTTTGTTGTGTTACTTCCAGTTTTACTAGTGGCCTATATATATTTCGACTACGTTAAAATTGACGAATTCCGAAATTTGACTTGCGATGTTGTTACAGAAATTCCAGATAGGCGCTGGAAAAGCTCGTATAAGATAGTATTTGCCGATTTCTATCTATATCCCCGTGGCACGATGACTACCCTGATGGCGCTACCATAAAATTTAGGTGTGATCTACCTGCTGGCCGCGGAGGGAATGTAATTGTTTGTGAGCGAAAGCTATCAAATGGTAGCGAAAGATTCTGGATGCAAATTGAAACATCTCAATGGCCAAAATTTTCAATAAGCGGTGGCATGCCAGAAACAAAAGAGCAATTTGATTCTATAAACTGCGCAACAGGAAGGTGACGAATTTTTCAACAAATAAAGCTGCGAGGAATTTGGTATTACTTCAAAATAACCAACTGATGGCAAATATTGAAAGGTTGTCTTGGTAAATCCAGCTTTCGTCGAGATATTGCGTTGCTCACGGAAATTTTTTCTTCATCAACAGAGCCAGACCAATCTATGGACACCAACTGGCGCCTCGAAAATCCCTACCTTTTTGCAAAAATTGCTTCGTAACTTATCGGTTTTCGTTACGCCGAAATTTTGGAAAATGAGATTTTTCGAGGTGCCCAGCAGTACCCCGGATACGCCAGAGGCGCATCCGGGGAGGACGATCGCTCAATAATCCCGCTGCGGCACCAGCACCGTGCGGTTGCCGTTGCTTTCCATCGCCGACACGATGCCGGCGGCTTCCATGTCCTCGATCAGCCGTGCAGCACGGTTGTAGCCAATGCGCAGCTGGCGCTGCACCGAGGAGATCGACGCCTTGCGGGTGCGCAGCACGATCTCCACCGCCTCGTCATACAGCGGGTCGGTTTCCGTGCCGGCAGCGGCGCGGCCCTTGGCGTCGGCCTGGTCGTCGTCGGCCACCGATTCGCCGGTGAGCAGGCCTTCCACGTAGTCCGGCTCGCCCCACTGTTTCAGGTATTCCACGATGGCGTGCACTTCCTCGTCGGTAACGAAGGCGCCGTGCACGCGCTGCGGGTAGCCGGTGCCTGGTGGCAGGAACAGCATGTCGCCCTGGCCCAGCAGGCTTTCGGCGCCCATCTGGTCGAGGATGGTGCGGCTGTCGATCTTGCTGGATACCTGGAACGCCACGCGGGTGGGGATGTTGGCCTTGATCAGGCCGGTGATCACGTCCACCGACGGCCGCTGCGTAGCCAGAATCAAATGGATACCGGCGGCGCGCGCCTTCTGCGCCAGCCGGGCGATCAGTTCCTCGATCTTCTTGCCGGCCACCATCATCAGGTCGGCGAACTCATCCACCACCACCACGATGAACGGCAGCGTGGTCAGCGGTTCCGGGGTTTCCGGAGTCAGCGTGAACGGGTTGGTGAGCCGCAGGTCAGCGGCCTCGGCGGCGCGCACCTTGTCGTTGTAGCC
Source organism: Vogesella amnigena (assembly GCF_042648905.1). Lineage (NCBI taxonomy): Bacteria > Pseudomonadati > Pseudomonadota > Betaproteobacteria > Neisseriales > Chromobacteriaceae > Vogesella > Vogesella amnigena. The sequence continues at coordinate 151,759 of NZ_JBHRYH010000045.1, forward strand.
GGCGATATTGCGCACCCCGAGGTGGCTCATCAGCCGGTAGCGCTTTTCCATCTCGCCCACACACCAGTTCAACGCGTTGGCCGCCAGCTTCATGTCGGTCACCACCGGCGCCAAGAGGTGCGGGATGTCGTTGTACACCGACAGCTCCAGCATCTTGGGGTCGATCATGATGAAGCGCACTTCGTCCGGCGTGGCCTTGTACAGCATGGACAGGATCATGGCGTTGACGCCCACCGACTTGCCGGAGCCGGTGGTGCCGGCCACCAGCAGGTGCGGCGCCTTGGCAAGGTCGGTCACCACCGGCGCGCCGGTGATGTCGTGGCCCAGCGCCAGCGTGAGCTTGGAGGCGGACTGGGTGAACACCTCGGCGCCGAAGATCTCCGACAGGCGGATCATCTGCCGCTGCGGGTTGGGCAGCTCCAGCCCCATGCAGGTCTTGCCGGGGATGGTTTCCACCACGCGGATCGACGCCAGGCCCAGTGCGCGCGACAAGTCCTTGCTGAGGTTCACTACCTGGCTGCCGCGCACGCCTACTGCCGGCTCCACTTCGTAGCGGGTAATCACCGGGCCGGCGTAGGCATCCACCACCGCCACCTTTACCTTGAACTCGGCGCACTTTTCCTCGATCAGGATGCCGCGCTCGATCAGGTAATCCTCGCTCTGTACCGCCTTGTGCGCCTCGGGGGGGCGCAGCAGCTCCAGCGACGGCAGCGTCACGTCGCCGTACACCACCGGGATGTGGCGCGGCGGCGGCATCAGCGGCAGCTGCTGCGGAGCGGCTTGCCAGCTGCTGTCGTGGCCGGGCGGCACAGCTTCGCTGTCGTCTTCATGCGGCGTGGCATCGTCATCCAGCACCTGCCACACCAGGGGGCTGTTCGTGGCCGCTGTGTGCGGCGCTGGCGAGCCATGCTCCGGCTCGGCGTCGTCCACAGTGCCCTCATCTGCCAGCACATGCCAGACGATGTCGCCGCTGCGCGATGGCTGCTGTTGCCAGCTGGCCGGGCGCGGCGCGTCATCCCACGGGGCTGTAGAGGCCGCAGCTTCGGCCGGCGGGTCGGCCGCAGGCTGCAGCGTGGCTGCCAGGCGGGGTTCCATCGCCGGCGGCAACTGGCTGGCCGGTACGGTAGGGGGAGCTGGCTGCGCGATTGCCGGCTCGGCTGGCGTTTCGTTTGCTATCTCCTCCGGCGGGGCCGGCGGCGTGCGCGGGGCAAGCTGTGCGGGTGCGCTGACACGCCAGTTGTCCTGCTGACGTTGCTGCCACGGCGTACGCGGTGCCGGGCTGCTGCCAGCCGGCGGCAGCGGCGCCGGTTGCGTGCTGGCTGCGGGCGTGCTGTCGGGCTGGCTTGCGGCGAACACCGGGGACGGCGGCACGCTGGCGCTGGCGTCTTCGTCGCTGCCCTGCGCTGCCGCCTCGATCTGCTCAGCCGTGTCGAACGCGGCTGCCTCGTATTGCTCAGTCGGCGTTGCGGCGCTCAGCGGTTCGCTTGCCACCTCGGGTTCAGTCCGGCTGGTAAAGCGCGACTTGGGGCCGAACAAGGCGCTGGCGGCGCGCTCTCGTTCATCCGGCGGCAGCGGCGGCTCGAAATGCGGTATCGGGTCCGGCGGGTAATACGCCGCCAGGCTGGAGTGCGTTGCCGGTTCCGGGCTGCCGAGTACGGCATCCGGCGAGCGGTAGCGCTTGCCATGCAGTTGCTGCAGGCTGGCGCGGACTTCTTCCGGGTCGATCAGCGGCAGGTCGCGTGCCGGCTTGGGCTGGCGCGCTACCGGTTGCTGGTGGTGGCCACGGCGTTTCAGGTCGCGTTGCAAATTGTGCTGTACCTCGGCCAGGCCGATCACCGGCAGCGGCTCGGCAGGCGGTGGCGTCAGTGGCTGCTTGTACTGCGGCAGCTGGTTGGGCAGTTCGCGGATGATTTCCGGCTCCGGCTGGGGAGCCGGCTGCGGTTTGGGGGGCCGTGGCGGCAGGGTGATGATTTCCGGCTGTGGCGTACTGTCGGCCGCGAGGGCCGGTGCCGCCGGCAGGTCGTCCAGCACTTCGCTGACCAGGTTGCGGCGCGGTTTGGCAGCGGCGCCGGGGTTGGCCGCGGGCTCGTCAACGGGGGATGGCGCCGGCTCGCTCACGCCGTCGCCATGTTCCATGCTCAGGGTGTCGCGCACACGCTGACCCAGCGTGTGCAGCTTTTTGAACAGCTCCATGCCTGTGTTCGCTTGCGGAACAGGCCGCGAGGGCGGCCTGTGGGGGTTGTCTGGGGGCCGGGGGAAAGACCGCGCTCAGCGCAGCTTGTTCCAGCCGGCGATGGCCTCTTTCTTGTTGTCGGCCTGCGGGCCGATGGCACTGCAGTTGCCCTGGCCGGCATAACGCGTGCATTGCACCCAGAAGCGGCGGGACCCGGCCTTAACCAGCTCGGCGGGCGAGCCGCACTTGAAACACGGTTTCGGGCTGGTGCTGGTGTCGGTCATGACGGTTCTCCTGGAGGGCAAGGGGCAGATGATACCGCAAAGGGGCTGCCAGGATGCGGTGGCTGGCGGCGGTGGCAGGGTCGGGTTGGCCGCTATACTGAGCAATATCACGACAGGCGGTGGCGGGCTGGCAATGCGGGTACATGGTGAATATCGGATACACACAATGGCGCGGGTGCTGTGGATTACGGTCAGCGGCGGCATCAATTACCCGTTCGCCTGTGACTACCGCGATGCCGTGCGGGCGGCGGCGCAGACACTGGGGCCGGGACCATGGATCCGGGTGACCGATATCCGCGACTGGCAGCTGGGCGGCCCGGAGGTGATCCCTCCGCTGCATGAGCTGATGCAGTGGTGCGAGGAGCACGAGCTGGCACACAGCATCAATATCGTGTCGATGGTGAATCTGCAGCGCCATATGCTGGACCAGATGATGGCCGGCGTGGCACGGCAGTCGCAGCGCCATCTCACGCGCAGTGTGACGGAAGCCCGCGCGCTCTTGCAGCAGCTGCAGCCGACGTTGTCGCTGGATGCACTACTTGCTGAGGTCTATGCCGACGGTAACGGGGCGTAGCTGATGGCTGTGGATTTTTCCTAGGCAAGTTCCCGCTGGCCTGCCATAACACAGGCATAAAACCAAGGGGGGCGGGACATGAAGCTATCTACCCGTTTGCTGGTGCTGATTGCAGCCAGCTTGTTGGCGCTGTTGTTGCTGGGCGGCTTTGCCTTGCAGTCCATTCGCAGCACGCTGGTGAATGAAAAGGAACAGCAGATCACCCATCTGCTACAGATGGCCGAGCATGTGGTGGCCCAGCAGGTAAAGCAGGTAGCGGACGGCAAGCTGCAGGAAGCCGATGCCAAACGGCAGGCGCTGCAGGCGCTGGCGTTGATGCGTACTGCGGATGTGTACTTCTTTGCCCGTGACAGCACAAACGTGATGCTGCTGCACCCCAAGGCGGAGCGGGTCGGCAAGGTAGACGATGGCGGCAAGATGGCGGATGGCCGCACCTCGGTGGAGGTCTATGCCGAGGCGCTGCAGCAGCAACGCTATGGGCTGGTGTATGTGCCGGCCTCCCGTCCTGGCAGCACGCAGGAAATTCCCAAGCTCAACGGCGTGGTAAGGGTGCAGCCATGGGGCTGGGTTATCGGCACCGGCTTTTTTGTCGATGACATCGATACCGTGTTCTGGCGCCAGGCGCGCTACATGCTGGGTCTGGTGGTGCTGGGGATATTGCTGGTGGGCGGGCTGGCGCAAGTCATGGCGCGCAGCATTCTGCGCTCCCTGGGCGGCGACCCGGGATATGCCGCCGAGGTGGTGGGCCGTATTGCCGAGGGGGACCTTACCCAGCCGATCAGCGTGCGTGGGCCGGAAGACAGTGTGCTGGGCAGTATGCAACGCATGCAGGCAGGTCTCGCCCGCATCATTTCGCAGATCCGCGATGGCAGCCATCAGATTGCCGATTCCGGCCAGTTGCTGCAGGGGCAGATGTCGCACCTGCGCGCGGTATCACACAATGCCAGCGAGTCCACATCGTCAGCCGCGGCTGCCATCGAGCAGCTATCGGTGAGCATCGACCACGTTTCTGCCAGTGCACGCGAAACCGAGCAGGGGGCGCAGCATACCGTGACCGAAGCCAGCGATGGCAGTGCCCTCACCGGTCAGGCCATGGGCAGTATTCAGCAGATATCCGGCCAGGTGCAGGAGGTGAATGGGCTGGTGGAGTCGCTGTCGGAGCGTACCCGCCACATCAGCGGCATTGCCGAAACCATCCGGGATATCGCCAACCAGACCAACCTGCTGGCGCTGAACGCGGCCATCGAGGCCGCGCGTGCCGGCGAATCTGGCAGAGGGTTTGCGGTGGTGGCGGACGAGGTGCGCAAGCTGGCGGAGCGAACCGCGCTGGCGACTGACGAAATCGCCAGCATCGTGCAGGCGGTGGTGGCGGAAACCGGTAGCGTGACTGAGCGGGTACAGGCAATTTCGCCGGCAGTGGCGCGTGGTGTCGATCAGGTGCAGGCCGCCTCGCAGGCGCTGGATAGCATCAACCACCGTGCTCACGCTTCGCTGCAGCACATCCATGCCGTCGCGCAGGCCATGGCGGAGCAGAGCAAGGCCGGCACCAGCATTGCCGGTAGCGTGGAGCAGGTGGCCGTGGTGGTGGAAGATGCGTTGTCGGCGGCAGACAGCGCCGTGCAGCAGGTGGAGGCTATCTACGGCCGCGCCGAGGCGCTGCGGGCAGCGGTCAACCAGTTCCGCATCTGAGCCGGGTTGGCCGCATCCGCTACAGGCTCAGTTTCCTGTGGCGGTTTCCAGTTCGCGCGCCAGCAGCCACAAGCGCAGGTCAAACTCCAGCTGGTGATAGTGCGGCTCCATGTGGCAGCACAGCTGGTAGAACGCCTTGTCGTGGTCTTTCACTTTCAGGTGCGCCAGCTCGTGTACCACGATCATGCGCAGCAACTGCGGCGGGGTGTCGCGAAACAGCGTGGCGATGCGGATCTCGTTCTTGCTCTTGAGCTTGCCGCCCTGCACCCGTGACACGAAGGCATTGGTGCCCAGCGTGCCCTTCACCGGGTGCAGCTTGTTGTCGTATTGCACCCGCGCCAGCGCCGGTGTGTTCTTCAGGTAGCGCTGCTTGAGTTCGCTGACGTAGTCGTACAGCGCGCGGTCGGTCTGGATGTCGTGGCGTTCCGGGTAACGCTTGGCCAGCCAGTTGCCCAGCTGGCCGCTGTCCATCAGCGTGGCCACCTGCAGCAGTAGCGATTCCGGGTAGCCGGCTAGGTATTTGATCTGGAGCATGGGCGCATTGTAGCGTGGCCTTGGGCCGCTCTGCGTGTTGGCAAAGTCCTTCCGCTTCGCGAAAGGACTTTGTTTCATAAACAGAAAGGCTGCCGATTCAAGTGCTTGGCAGGGGCGGCCCGGCTTTGCCGGGTCCGGAAATCCATAAGTGGCTAGTTTGTCAGCAGCCTGCGCGGCCTTACGGCGCTGCCTGCCGGCAACAGTTGCGTCCGGCCTGTTTGGCTACCGCCAGCGCCTGGTCGGCCCGCGCCAGCAGGGTATCGACATTGTCCTGTGCCGACAGCGTGCTGGCCACGCCGATACTGGCGGTAAGGCGGATTGGCTGCTCGTGCCAGCTCAGCTCCAGGCTGGCCACCGCATCGCATAGCCGCTGCGCCAGCTGCATGGCGTGGCTGCTGCTTTCCTGTGGCAGCAATATGCAGAACTCCTCGCCGCCCCAGCGGGCGAGCTGGTCGGTGTCGCGCAACTGCTGGCGCAGCAGCTGGGCGATCTCGCACAGCACATAGTCGCCGGCATCATGACCCAGGCCATCGTTCACCAGTTTGAAGTGATCCAGGTCCAGCAGCAGCACACTGAAGCTGCAGCGGTAGCGCTGCAGCAGCAACAGCGCGCCCTGGCAGCGTTCCAGGAAGGTGCGGCGGTTTGCGAGGCCAGTGAGCGGATCCACGCTGGCCTGGCGCGCCAGCTCTGCCTCGGCAGCCTGCCGCGCCAGCTCCAGGTCGCGCACATGCAGCAGCGAGCCTACGGTATCTGCCAGGGTGGACAGCTGCGCCACCAGCGCCTGTTCGTAGCCGTCCGGACGATCGGCCAGCACCATCAACCCCTTTACCGTGCCGTGGCAGAAACAGGGAATCGCCAGCAGCGAGGTGAGCCGTGCCAGCCGGCTGTCGTCCTCGGCAAACAGCCGCGGCTGGTTGATCACCAGCGGTTCGCCCTCGCTCAGCGCCGAGGCCAGGATGTGGTCGAAGCCATACAGCCGGTAGCGCCCCTCATGCTGTTGCAGCAAGGGCAGCAGCCAGTCCATGGCGACCGGGTCATCCTGCGCCAGGCCGAGAATGTCCAGATACAGATTGCCTTCCGGATCCAGCTGGCAGCTGGCGATGAAGCCCAGCTTGCTGCCGCTGCTGGCCAGCAATGGTGCCAGTATGGTCTGGCTGGCCGGTGCCATGTCGCGGTGCAACAGATAGCCAGCCTGGGCCTGGTTGACGCTGAGCAGGCGCTCGCACTGGTGCTGCGCGGTGCGCAGCGCCATGCGCTGACGCAACAGGTCGCATACCGTGTCGGCCAGCTGCTGCAATTGCTGCTGCTGCTGTTGGCCGAAGGTGCGTGGCTGGCCATCCACCACGCACAGCGTACCGATGGCATGCTGCCCGTCCAGCCACAGCGGTGCACCGGCATAAAAGCGGATGCCGTGCTCAAGCACCAGCGGGTTGTCGGCAAAGCGGGGATCCAGCAGTGTGTCGGTCACTACCAGCATGGCGCCAGCGGCGATGGCATGGCCGCACAGGGAGACCGTGCGCGGTGTCTGGCACAGGCTGGTGCCATGGCGCGCCTTGAACCACTGGCGCTGGCTGTCTACCAGGCTCAGCATGGCGCTGCTGGTGCCGAACAGCGAGGCCGCCAGGGCAACCACGCGGTCCAGCTCTGGCTCGGGAGGGGTATCCAGCAGGGCCGCCCGGTGCAACAGGGCAAGTCTGGCCTGCTCGCCGACAGGCGTGGCGGGTGCTTGCATGCGATTCCTCCGGAAACCATTTTCAGTGTAGGAAATTCCGAGGCAGTCTTGAAGCTGACTGTATAAACAGCTTGATGATGTTTTATCGAACAGAATGGGCTGACAGGCGCCGGCAAAGCACAAGGCCCGGCATGGCCGGGCCTTGTCACATGCGGGATGCAGGCACGCTTACACGTGCAGCAGCGCCATCTTCAGCGGCGGCTGGCCGTCGAAGGTGGGGAAATCGTCTTCCGGCGCGATCCACTCGTGGCCCTGTACCGGGCGGCCGGCCTTCTCGGCGCTGCGCAGCAGCTGTGCCAGCCAGGCTTCGCGATCCACCTGCGCCACATTGTTGCAGCAGATCAGCACGCCGCCGGGGGCGGTGCTCAGCAGTGCCGGCTTGAATAGTGCCGGGTAGTCGTTCACCAGGTCCACCACGCCGAACGGGCTCTTGGCGTAGCGCGGCGGGTCGAGGAACACCACGTCGAACTGGCGCGCTTCCAGCTCCGGGAACGGGGGCATTTTCTTGCCGCGTACCAGCTTGGGCTGGCCGATGCCGGCCAGTTGGCGCATGGCGGCAAAGCAGTCGCTCTGCACGCAGCGCGGGCGGGTAGCCAGCGCATTCAGCTTGGCGTTGGCGCGAGCCACCTGCAGGCTGGATTCGGCAAAGTCCACGTTCATCACGAAGCTGGCGCCGGCCTTGGCCGCGGCCACGCCCACCCCGCCGGTGTAGGCGAACAGGTTGAGCACACTCTTGCCGGCGGCCAGCTGCATCACGCGGCGGCGGCCGGCGCGCAGGTCGAGGAACAGCCATGGGTCCTGGCCCTGGTGGCGCGCCTGGAAGTGGTAGTTCACACCCAGCTCGCAGATCTGGCGCGGCAGTTGTGCCTGCTCCAGCTCCTCCGGCGGCAGCGGGTTGCCGATGCGCGAGTTGGCGCCGCTGCGATCGTTGTACACCGCGTGCAGGCCCAGCGGCGCGTAGTGCGCCAGGATGGTGGCATGCTCGTCGTCGCTCAGCGGGTGGTGGAAGGTCTGCAGCAGCAGCACGTCGCCGTAACGGTCGATGGTCAGGCCTGGGCGACCTTCGGCGCTGCCGTGGAACAGGCGGTAGGCATTGGTATGTTCTTCCGCCAGGCGGGTAATCAGCGCGGCGCGGCGCGCGTCGGCGGCCTGTAGCTGTTCGGTCAGGGTGGACATGGTTTCTCGCTCTGCAAAAAGGGCGGCCGGTAGCAGCTGCTCCGGCCGGATGGCGGCATTGTACCCGGTTGACTTTATCGTGGGCGGCTAAGCTGTAAGAATCCGCTACCAGCCGCGACTGATGACGGTGGTGGCCAAACGGGGAGAGATATGAATTACGCGCTGGAGCTGATCAAATCGTTGTACAGCATGGCTATGGTAGTGGAGGCGCGCGATGCCTACACCGGTGGGCACCTGTGGCGGGTTTCCCAATTTTCCCGTCTGCTCGCGCAGGCGCTGCACCTGCCGCCGGGCGAGGTCGCCCGCATTGAACTGGGCGGTTTTCTGCACGATCTGGGCAAGGTGGGCGTACCGGATGCCATTCTCAACAAGCGGGAGCGCCTCAGCGAGGAAGAGTATGCGGTGATCAAGACCCACCCGCAGGTCGGGGCCGACTTGCTGGCCGGGCACCCGCTGGCCAGCCTGGCACACGAAGCCGTGTACATGCACCATGAGATGCCCAATGGCGGCGGTTATCCGCAGGGGCTTGCCGGCGAGGCGATACCACTGGCGGCCCGCATCGTGGCCGTATGCGATGCTTTCGATGCCATGACCAGCAGCCGTCCGTACCGGCAGGGCATGCCGGTGGAAAAGGCGCTGCAGATCATCCGCGAGCAGCTGGGCAACCAGTTCGATGCGTCAGCCGGGCGTGCTTTCCTGGCGCTGGGTGAGGCGGGCAAGCTGGCGCACGTTGTCGGTCACAGCGAGCCGGGGATTCCGATGCAGCACTGTGCCATGTGCGGCCCGATCATCGCCGTGCCACGGCGTCAGAAGGATGGTGCGCAGGTCTTCTGCCCCAATTGCGCCAGTGGCTACCGGGTGGTGCGGCACGGGCAGACCCTAGCCCTGGCCCCTGCCGGTACGCGTGACCCGGTTGCCGCACGCCAGCCGGTTCCGGACAGTGAGTTGATCGACGAGCTGGTAGCGACGGTCTATCGCAGCCTGCCTACTCCACGACGCGGCTGGCTGCCCCGGTTGTGGGGCTAGGCCCGTTCGTCAGCTTAGCTGCAGTGCCAAGGCAACGGCAGCCGGTAGTGCCTGCACAAACAGTATCTTGCGGCTGGCGGTGATGGCGCCGAACACGCCGGCGACCAGCACGCAGCCCAGAAAGAACGGTGCGATGCCGTTCGGACTGCCCGGCAGCAGGCTCCACAGCAGGCCGGCGGCCAGAAAGCCGTTGTACAGCCCCTGGTTGGCCGCCAGCACCCGGCTGTCGGCGGCAAACTGCGCACTCAGACCAAAGGCGCGACGGCCGGCGGGGCGCGTCCACAGCAGCATTTCCAGCAGCATGATGTAAATGTGGATCAGCGCCACGATGGTGATGGCGATACGGGCGGCAAGCAGCATGGCAATGCTCCGGACAGATGGTTTACTTGTAGACCGGCTGTGGCAGCTGGGCAAAGTCGCTGCAGTGCGCCAGCTCGGCCAGCAGTGGCTGCAGTTCGGCCGGCGGCGGTACCAGCTTGCGCTCGGCCAGGCTCAGCCAGGCGCCTGTTACCTCGTGGATGGCGGCCAGCTGGCCGTCCGGCTTGTACAGCTCGTGGCGGAAGGTCCAGCGGCCGTTGTCGGGGCTGGCTGCCGCCAGGCTCAGCTGGATGGTGATACGCTCGCCCAGGTGGATTTCGCGACGGTATTCGGTGCTCTCGCGGAACAGTACCGGGCCGAAACCCAGCCGCTTGAAGGCTTCCGGGCCGAAACCGGCGGCCTGCAGCCATTCGATGCGGCTGTGGGCGCACAGGTCGGCATAGGCGCTGTGGCGCAGGTGCTGGTTGGCGTCGATGTCGGACCAGCGGATTTCCACGGTTTTACTGAACAGGCTCATGCGGCGGGCTTTCAAAAAAGAACGATCGTGCTATTTTGCATGTATCGGCAGGCAAGGCAACAGCAATGAACAAAAAAGCACTTACCCGGGAGGCAATCCTGCAACAGGCTCTGGCGCTGGCCAGCGAAACCGGCATCGCGGCGCTGACCATCGGCGAGCTGGCGGCGGCCAGCGGCATGTCCAAGAGCGGGCTGTTCGCGCATTTCGGCAGCAAGGAGGCGCTGCAGCTGGCCGTGGTGGAGGCAGCGCAGGCACAGTTTGTCAGCGAGACCCTGCAGCCGGTGCTGCAACTGCCGCGTGGCATGGCGCGCCTGCGGGCGCTGTTCGAGGCCTGGGTAGGCCGGCTGGAGGGTGGGCGCTATCCGGGCGGCTGCCCGGTGTTGGCCGCATGTTATGAGTTCGATGACCAGCCGGGCGTGGTGCGCGATGCGCTGATGGCCGGCCAGGGGCGCCTGCGCGACAGCCTGCAGCGCATGCTGCAGGACGCGGCCGACAATGGCGAGCTGCCGGCCGGCAGCGATCCGGCCTTGCTGGCCTTCATGCTGTTCGGCCTGGTGCAGAGCGCGCATCACGACCGCAAACTGCTGGGGCGCGCCAATGCGGAACAGCTGGCGCGACGCGGTTTTGCGCTGCTTACCGGTCAGCGGGGCGGGGCTGCCTAGCGCTCGCCGCTGCCGTACAGCCGTTGCGGCGTAACCGTGACACTGCCCTGTTCGCTGCTGAACCACAGCGCGCCGTCCTGCACCGTGGCAGTGAGCTGCATATTGCGCTGGCACAGTGTTGCCAGTTCGGCCAGCGTTTCCGGCGGCACGCTCATGATGTTCAGGTGCTCGAAACGGCTGGCCTTGCCGGCCATGCCTTCCCACCACACGTCGGCGGCACGACCGCCATAGCTGTAGATCCACACCTGCTCGGCGCGGCCGCATACCTGGCGCAGGCGCTTTTCATCCGGCTCGCCCAGCTCGATCCACTGTTCCACCTCGTCGCCGTAATTCTTGCGCCACAGGTCCGGCTCGTCGTCGGCGCTGATGCCCTTGCTGAACTGCAGCCGCTCGTCGGCATGCAGCGCGAACACCGCCAGGCGCAGCATCATGCGCTCGATGGTTTCCGACGGGTGCTGCGCCAGGGTCAGGTTGTGGCTGGCGTAGTAGCCGCGATCCATGTCGGAAATGGCGAGATCGGCTTTGTAAATGGTGGCTTTCAGGGCCATGGCGGGCTTTCGTGGCGGCTACAGGGGCCGCAAGTATAGTCGCACGGCCGCGTGCAGGCACCTGCTGTCTCAGTCGCCAGCCTGTCGCGAGCTGGCCGCCGCCTGCATGCGCGTGGCCAGCTGCTGCTGTGCCGGGCTGCCGGTCTGCAGCGCCTGCACCGCGCCGGCCACATCCTGCGGCGTGCGGTTCTGGCTGAGTTTTTCCTTTACCTCCCAGCGTGCTACCCGCAGCCGGAAGCCGACGATGGCGCGCTGCATCGCTGCCAGCGCTTTTTCCGGCACCGTATCCATGTTCCAGCCCTCCGCTCCTTCGAAGCGAGCGGCAAGCTGCCGCAGCAAGGCCGGTAGTTCAGCGCCGTCCACCATGCTGGCCTGGCCGTGGGCGTGGGCCACGCGGTAATTCCAGGTAGGCACCATGCCGGGGGTGGCATACCAGCGCGGCGAGATGTAGTCGTGCTCGCCATGGAAGATCGCCACGCTGGGAGCTTGCAGCACCGCCTGGCTGTGGCCGTTGGCGGCGGCGAGGTGGCCCAGCAGGCAGTCCGGCTGTTGTGGATCGGGCAGCAGCACCAGGTGGCTGATCCACGGCGTGCCATCCGGTTGCGGCGTAATCAGGGTGGCGAACGGAAAGTCGCTGGCCAGCTCGCGGCCAACATCGGGGGCGGCAACAAAGGAAGGGGGCTGGTAGAACGGCATGGCAGGCTCCGGCTAGGCAATGCAGCCATGATCGCCGACAGGTGGCTCCTGATATAGGGCCAGTTTATCGGTTTGCACCAGGGCCACTTTGCCTGCGTGCCCGCTGTTACCTGTCCGCCTGGCGTTTGTTTTTCAGGCTGCAGAGCGATTAGGCTAACACCTATAAAAAAGTGGAAGTGACAAGGGGAAAGCTATGTGGCGCAAGATCGCAGTGGCCTGGCTGGCTGTGCTGCCGCTATGGGCAATGGCGGCGGAGACACCGCTGTCAGTACATTTTTCCAACTCGGAATACGCGCCGCTGATTGGCGAAAAGCTGCGCTATGGCGGCGTGATGACGCGGCTGGTCAGCGAGATATTCCGTCGTGGCCGCGTCAGCGTGCGGTACAGCTGGTACCCGAACAACCGCGCCATCCAGCTGGCGCGCAATGGCGATGTGGATGGCAGCGTGGGTTGGACGCCGAACGACGACCGGCGCCGCGATCTGCTGTTCAGCGACGAGGTGCTGCCGTTTCGCATGGTGCTGTTCCAGCGCCGTGGCGAAAACTATCCGTGGCAAAGCCTGGCCGATCTGGCGCCCTATCGCTTCGGCATCACCATCGGCAATTTCTACTCCGATACCTTTACCCAGCTGCAGGAAAAAGGGGTGCTGAAAGTGGACATCAGCGGGGATGATGTCAGCAATCTGCGCAAGCTGGCCGCCGGCCGCATCGACCTGTTTCCCATGGAAAGCGAGGCCGGCATGCTCACCACCCTGCTCAACCTCAGCCCGGCGGACGCCCGGCGCATCGTGCCGCAGGATCGTGCCTACTGGAGCACGCCGCTGTGTATTGCCGTATCGCGCAAGCACCCGCGTGCGACGGAGCTGCTGGCGCGCTTCAACCGCGAGCTGAAGAAAATGCGCGACAGCGGCGAGTTTGCCAACCTGCTGGCCAGCAGTCGGCAGGAAGTCTATGCCGAGCTGGAGCGACGGCAGCGCTGATTTGCCCGGCTGCCGGCAGCGGGCATAATCGCCTTTTCCGGCAGAAAGGCAGACGGTGAGCAAATACGGGCAACTGGTGCAGGGCATCATCCATGCCATCGAGCGTGGCGACTACCGCCGTGGCGATGCCCTGCCGTCGCTGCGCCAGCTGGTGCAGCAGCATGCCGTCAGCCTCAATACCGCGCGGCGCGCCTACTACGAGCTGGAGCGGCTGGGCTTTGCCGAGGCGCAGCCACGGCGCGGTTATGTGGTGGCTGCCGGCGCCAGCGCTGCCGGCGACAGCCTGGCGGCGCCGCTGGGGGCGCCGTTTCCCCACCCGGCGCTGTACGACACCCGCGCACTCAGCCATGCCTTCATCGGCGCCATGCGCCATTACCACGATGCGCTGGCCGAGCCGGCGCTGGCCGGCCTGCCCGCGCTGCGGCGTCAGCTGGCGCGCGAGGCGGCGGCGGAGGGGTGGGAGCTGCATGCCGACGAGGTGCTGATTACCTGTGGTGGCATGGAGGCGCTGTCGCTGGCCATTGCCGCCGTTACCCACGGCGTGGTGCGGCCAACGCTGGCGGTGCTGCTGCCGGCCTTTCCCGGCTTGCTGGGCTGGCTGGCCGAGCACAATGTGCGGTTGCTGCCCTTGCAGCAGGCGGCGGATGGCAGTGTTGCCACTGCCGAGCTGGAGGCGGCGCTGGCACGTGGCGAGGTACAGGGCATTGCGCTGATGTCGGCATTCGCCCATCCGCATGGCCGCAGCCTGCCGGCAGCCACGCGGCAACAACTGCTGGCGCTGGCGGCACGCTTCGATGTGGCGCTGATCGAGGACGATGCCTACCGCCAGCTGGGGTTTGACCATCACATGCCGCTGCCTTTGCGTGCCGAAGATCACGCTGGCCGTGTGCTGCTATGCGGCACGTTTTCCAAGTCGCTGGCACCGGGCTACCGCGTGGGCTGGCTGTTGCCGGGTCGCTACGCCGAGCTGGCGCGGCGCCTGAAGCTGGCACAGACCCTGGCCAGCCCGCTGCCCAACCAGCTGGCACTGGCCGAGCTGTTGTCCGGTGGCCGCCACCTGCCCGGCCTGCGCCGGCTGCGGCAGCAACTGGCCAGCCGGGTACGGGCGCTGGAGGCGGCGCTGCGGCCAGCCCTGCCGGCTGGCGCTGTCCTGCAGCCAGCCGAGGGCGGTTATTTCGTGTGGCTGGAAAACCTGCCGGCCGATTGTGAACAGCTGGCCGCCGAGGCGCAGCAGCAAGGCATCCAGCTGGCGGCAGGCACGCTGTGCCAGCCGGGCGAGGCCGGCCGCCACGCGTTGCGGCTGAATGCCAGCTATTTCGACCCCGCCAGCCAGCAGCCGGCGCTGGACTGGCTGGCGCGCGCCTGGCGGCGGGGCGGCTGAGTTGTCATGGTTTTCTTTGAAAATCACACCCGTTACTCAGCTGTTAAAACGGTGGCAGCTTGCCATGAACCCGTTGGCGCGAGCCGGGAAAAAAGGTGCGCCCCAGGTTTTAAGACGCCGATTTGTTTGAGTCCCGAGCCGTTAGCGAGGGGCGAGTTCGGCGTCGCCTGGGGCGTGCCATTTTGCCCGGGGTTTCGAGCAAGCCCCGGGGAGCCGGGGAATGGAAAGGGGCCGGCGGTCGGCCCCTTCCTCGTTCGCCGGGCGAAACCGGCACCAAAATCATCATCCGCGTAGCGGATTCAACGATCTAAGCGAGAACAGTTCAGGCCAGTTCACGGCATCAGCAGCCGCGCCTCCTCGCTCACCCGCTGCTGAGGGTTGGCCGCATCCTGCAGCGTGAACTGCACCGCATGGCTGCCACGCTCCAGCACGTTCGGGTCGGCGGCCACGGTAACGATGAAACTGCGCTCGCCATCGGCCGGCACCAGCAGCGGTTCGGCCGGCGCCGTGGCCACCACGCCCTCGCCGCTCACCGCCAGCCGGTACTGCCGCGCCTGCGGCAGGGTGTTGAAGATGCGCACGGTGTAGGCATTCTCGATATTGCCGTCCGGCGTTTCGCGCGCCATTACCGCACGGTCGCGCAGGATATCCACACGGAACGGCTGGCGCAGCGCCAGGCTCACCAGCATGGCGATGGTGACCGTGGCGATCAGCGCGGCATAGACCAGCGCGCGTGGCCGCTGCCACAGCCGCGGGCGGCTACCCTGCTGCATGGCGTGCTGGGTGGTGAGGCGGATCAGCCCGCGCGGTGCCGCCAGCTTGTCCATTACCTCGTCGCAGGCATCCACGCACAGGCCGCAGCCGATGCACTCGTACTGCAGCCCGGCGCGGATATCGATGCCGGTGGGGCATACCTGCACGCATAGCCCGCAGTCTACGCAGTCGCCCTGCGCTGCCGCGTTGGCCGCATCCTTGCGCCGGGCGCCGCGCGGCTCGCCACGGGTGCTGTCATAGGCCACCAGCAGGGTGTGGTCATCGAACATCGCGCCCTGAAAGCGCGCATACGGGCACATGTGCTTGCACACCTGCTCGCGCAGGTGGCCGGCCAGCAGCCAGGTAAAGCCGGCATAGCCCAGCGCGAACATGGCTTCCCACGGGCCGATGTGGCCGGCCAGCAGGTTGGCCGCCAGCTGGCGCATCGGAGTGAAATAGCCCACCAGCGTCAGGCCGGTCCACAGCGAGAACAGCAGCATCAGGCTTTGCGTGCTGCTTTTCTTCAGGACCTTTTCTACGCCCCACGGTGCGGCATCCAGCTTGCGGCGGGCATTGGGCGGGCCTTCCACCCAGCGTTCCAGCCACAGCATGATCTGGCTGTACACGGTTTGCGGACAGGAAAAGCCGCACCACAGCCGCCCGGCCAGCATGGTCCACAGAAACAGCCCCAGCGCGGCAATGATCAGGCTGCCGGCCAGGTACACCAGGTCCTGTGGCAGCAGCGTCAGGCCGAACAGGTAGCCGCGCATGCTGGCAAAGTCGAAGCGCACCGCCTGGTGGCCGTTCCAGTTCAGCCACGGCAGGCCGAAGTACAGCAGCTGGGTGAGCAGCACGAAGCCGATGCGCCAGTTATTGAAACGCCCGCCGGTAAGCCGCGGGTATACCTTGCTGGAAACGAAATGAATGGGAATGGTGGTGGCCATGATCTGCGCCCGGAGTGTTGACTGCCGCCGAGCTTAGGCAGTCGCCGGGAGAGCAAACAGGCACAGATGGCAGGCAGTTGGCGGGCACAGCCACGGCTTGCGGCCAACGTTTGCGCTGACGCAAACCGCTCAGCCGCTACGCACCTGGTTGCGGCCTTCCTGCTTGGCCAGGTACAGCGCGGCGTCGGCACGCGCCATCATCGGCGTGGAGGTGGTATCGCCCGGGTACAGCTCACTGATGCCGATGCTGACAGTGAACTGCACCGGTGCGCCTCCCTGCGGGTTGTCCAGCTGCAGATTGGCCACGGCATCGCGTACCCGCTCCATGACCTGGCTGGCGCTGTAGCGGTCGGTGTCCGGCAGCAGGATGGCAAACTCCTCGCCGCCCAGGCGGCCGCAGACGTCCTCCAGCCGCACCGTGGTCTGGCAACAGGCGGCAAAGCGGCGCAGTACCTCGTCGCCAAACGGGTGGCCGTAGCGGTCGTTCAGTTGCTTGAAGTGGTCCAGGTCCAGCATTGCCAGGGTCAGCGGGCGCTCCCAGCGCTGGCTGCGGGCGATTTCCTCGCTGGTGCGCTGCATGAACTGGCGGCGGTTGTACAGGCCGGTCAGCTCGTCGGTATTGGCCAGCCGCTGCAGCTCGGCCTGCAGCTGTTTGGCGTCGCTGATGTCGTGTTTGATCGCCACGGTGTATTGCACGCGGCCTTCCGGCGACAGCACCGGCGCCACCGACACGGTCTCGAAGTACTCATGGCCATCGCGATGCTTGCTGGCCAGCTCGCCGCGCCAGGTGTCACCGGCGATCAGCGCCTGCAGCATGTCGCCCTGCAGTTCCGGGTGATCGGCCAGCAACAAGGCATCCAGCTGCGCCTTGCCCTGCAGTTCGGCATTGCTGTAGCCGGATAGCCGCTCGAATGCCGGGTTGGCGTACTCCACCACGCCATCGGCATTGGCAATGGCAATCGCCTCGGCGGCGTGGTCCATGGCGATGCTGCGGATGGCCAGTTGCTCCAGCCGCCGGCTGCCCTGCCGATAGCGCAGCAGGCAATAGGCCAGCAGCAGGCTGATCAGCAGCCAGCACGACAGGTACAGCCAGGCCCTGGTGTACCAGCCGGCCAGTAGCGTGCTCTTGTCCAGCCCCACGGTGACCAGCAGCGGCAGGCGTTCTATCTTGCGGGTGGAGTACAGCCGCAGGCGGCCATCCAGTGGCGAGACGCGTTCGTAGCTGGCTTCACTGTCGCTGCGGGCCAGCATGGCGCGCGCTTGTGCATCGCTCTGCGGCTGTGTCGGCAGGCTGGTCAGGGTTGGCAGCCTGGCCAGCAACTGCAGCTGGCTGTCCATGAAACCCATTTCGTCGTAGCGGCCGCTGATCAGCGAGCGATCGAGCAATTGCTGGAAATGGCTGGTGCGGATCACAGTGCCGATCAGGCCGATTACACGCCCGCTGAGGCCGCGCACCCGCTGGGTGGCCACTACCACCGTTTCGCCACTGCTGTTCTGGAAACGGCTGCTGACAAAACGATCGTCACGGGTGGGCGCCAGCATGGCTTTGCAATAGCTG
The DNA here is from genome assembly GCF_042648905.1 of Vogesella amnigena. Taxonomy (NCBI): domain Bacteria; kingdom Pseudomonadati; phylum Pseudomonadota; class Betaproteobacteria; order Neisseriales; family Chromobacteriaceae; genus Vogesella; species Vogesella amnigena. The sequence continues at coordinate 169,303 of NZ_JBHRYH010000045.1, forward strand.
CTTTCGCTGGCATCGAAGCCGGGTGATACCTTGAACGACAGCACCAGCTGGCAACGGTTGTCCACCAGCATGATGTCGTAGGCCTGGGGGATGCCGCGCATGGCGTGTACCAGCCGGGCTTCCAGCGCATTGCGCTGCGGGCCGCTGCGGATGATGAAATCCGGCTCCTCCAGTTGCTCGGCCAGCATGTTCTGCATCAGCTCCACTTCGCGCAGATCCTGCTGCATCCAGGCGGCAAACAGCAGGCTGTTGAGCTGTGTCTGGTGGTAACCCTGTTCCAGGGTCGCGCGGTAGGAGTTGACCAGTTCGATGCTGCCGCCTGCCAGTAACAACAGGCTGATCATGATGCCGGCGGCAATCACTTTCAGGCGTTGACCGTGGACACTGGGCAGGGGCGCTGTATCTGGCATGGCTGCAGGCATGAATTGAGCTGGATGCATTCTGGCATGAAGCCTGTGTTTGCCACATGGTTTGCCTGGCCATTTATAGAATGTGGCTACAGTTTATGCAAAATGTATCGAAAAGCTGTCGCTTTTACGCGTTAGGCACCCTGGCTTCCGCTCAACGCGATACCAGCAGCCGCAAGCCCAGGGCGACAAATACGCCGCCAGCCAGCCGGTCCAGCCACATGCCGCGCCGTGGCGAGGTATTCAGCCAGCGGCCGGCGTGGCCGGCAAAGTAGCCCAGGGTGCCGAACAGCAGTGCCGCCTGCAGGGTGAACAGCACGCCCAGCTGCGCAGTCTGCGCCGGCGCGTGCTCATTGCTCTGGATGAACTGCGGCAGGAAGGCCAGGAAAAACAGCACCACCTTGGGGTTGATGGCATTGGCGAGCAGGCCCTTGCCGAACAGGCGTGCCAGGGATGGCGGTGCGCCACTGCCCGCTGTCTGTTGCAGAGTGCTGCCGCTGCTGCGCAGCGCCTGCCAGCCCAACCAGATCAGATAGCCGCCACCGGCGATTTTCAAGCCCTGCAATGCCCAGGGTGTGGCGGCCAGCAACGCGCTGATGCCCAGCGCCGCCAGCAGGGTATGGCTCAGGCAACCCAGCGCGCAGCCCAGCCCGAACACCATGCCGGCACGGCGGCCACGGGCGATGCCCAGGCTCAGCACCATCAGATTGTCCGGCCCCGGTGACAGGGTGATCAGTACGGCGGCGGGAAGAAAGGCAAACAACTGTTCCGGTGTCAGCAGCATGTCGGTCTCGTGGTCAGAATGCAGCAATGTATTGCGCTGAAAAATCACTATCTGGCTGCTATCAAGAAACATCAGCCAGCTTCATTGCCGAAAAACGCATATGGCGCCACCCCGGCTCCCTCCAGCGGCTTCGTGTCGCTCCGAGGCGGGCCCCCCGGAAACCTGAAGTTGAGCAGCGTGATAAGCCGAGTCGCTGACGCATGCATGGCGGCATGTGGCAGGGCAGCCTCAAGGGGCGTGGGTAGTGCAGCACCCTGCAGCCATTGTGCAGTGTGCGATGGGCATTGTGAACCCGGGGCCGGTACGCAACATGCCGGTTTCCAGCCTGATTTCTCCGGGGTGGCTTTCAGGCATCAAGTACAGCTGCTGGCGAACCAATGGGGAAAACGTAATTTATTTACGGAATACGTGCATTTATTACGTAATTAAACTTCTGGCTTTTGCCGCGGTGCGAGCAGGCGCGGGCGGGGCAGGCAGGTCGGGCCGCAGGCTGGCAGTGCTAGAATGGCGCGATGGAACTGTATCGACTACTGCAACAACAAGGGTTTGGCAGCCGCAAGGAATGCCGGCAACTGATTTCCTACGGTCTGGTGGCCGTGGATGGGGAAGTCATCGATGACTGGCGGGCGCCGGTAGCGGTGGAAAGCATCAGCACGCTGACCGTGGATGGCGAGGACTGGCCGCTGCTGCGTTTGCCGCTCTACCTGCTGCTGCACAAGCCGGCCAATTACGAAACATCGCATCAGCCCATGCACCACCCCAGCGTGTACCGCTTGCTGCCGGAGCAGTTCAGCCGGCTGGATGTCAGTGCAGTGGGGCGGCTGGATGTGGATACCACCGGCCTGCTGCTGTTCAGCAGCGATGGCCAGTTCGTGCACGCGATGACTTCACCGAAGAAACAGGTGGCCAAGCTGTACCGAGTCACCACCAAACACCCGGTAACGGCGGAGCTGCTGCAGCGGCTGCGCGATGGCGTGCTGTTGCACGACGAAAACGAAACCCTGGCGGCGGAGCAGGTGGAGCAGGTAGCGGAGTGCGTGCTGGACATGGCGATTACCCAGGGCAAATACCACCAGGTGAAGCGCATGGTGGCGGCTGCCGGCAACCGGGTGGAGCAGCTGCACCGGCTGGCGCTGGGTGCGGTGACGCTGGGAGACTTGGCCGAAGGGGAATGGCGCCACCTCACGGCGGCAGAGTTGGCCGCATTGGGTTTCGGGCCGGCCTGAGCCGCTGCCGCGCAGCAAGCCATAAAAAAACCGCCCCGAAGGGCGGTTTTTTTATGGCGGCGAACGGCTCAGCAGCCTTGCTGTAGCGCGATCTCCAGTGCCAGCGCCTGGTGCTGCGCGGCTTTTTCTTCCTTGCCGATGGTGGCAAACAGCTGGTGCAGTTCGGCGTGTGCGCACAGCGTCGGTTGCACCGACAGGCTGGCCTCCAGATAGCTCTGCGCCTTGCCCCACAGCTGTTCTGCCCGTGCCAGACGGCCCAGCGCCAGCAGCAGCATATGGTCGTGCGGGCGCGACTTGAGCCAGTTTTCCGCATCGCGCATCAGCGTCAGCCGGCGCTGGCTGTCGATGTGCTCGGCCAGCATGCCCAGCTCGCGCGCCAGTTCCGGCGTTGCCTGCTCGTCATTGGACAGGGCACCGGCAATCAGCTCGGCCGCCGCGCCGAAGGCCTGCAGCGCAATCAGCTGCTTGGCGGTGTCGGACACCAGGTCCGGGTTCTGGCGTTCCACTTCCGGGATGCGTTTCAGCCAGTCGCGCACTTCGCGCTCGCCGGCAAAGCCGGCCAGCTGCTGGCGATAGGCCGCCAGGCGGTAGCGGCGCGCCTGTTCGGCATCCAGCGCATCGGCTTTCAGCAGTTTCTCGGTGAGCTGTAATACCTGTTCCGGCTGTTTCAGCATCAGGCGGATTTTCAGCTCCAGCCGCAGCGCGGAGGTAAGGTTGCTGCTGATGGCACGGGCGCGTTCGACTGCCGCCAGTGCTTCCAGCGGCTGCTTGGCATCCAGCCGGATCTGCGCTTCCACCATGTGGCGGGCCAGCTGGCTGCGTTCCGGCATGCTTTCCAGCCGCGACAGGTAGCCATCGCGCTTGGCGTTGTCGCCCACGCTGGCAGCGGAGCGGGCGGCAATCAGCAGCGCCAGTGCCTGGTTATCGCTGGAGTATTCATCGTCGATGGACTTCAGCGCTTCGCGCTCGGCGCGCTGGTAGCGGCCTTCGAACATGGCCAGCGCGGCTTCGCGCAGGGCATGGCGGGAAGCTTTCAGGCGCTTCTGGCGCTGGAAGGCACGCACCTCGGCCGGCAGGTTGGCCGCCAGGCCCACCAGGCGCAATGCGCCATAGGCCAGCAGGATCAGCACCACGATGGCGACGATCAGCAGGTTGAACGACACCTCCATGCGGTACGGCGGCACGAACAGGATGGCGTAACCGGTGTTGATGGTGGAGGCGAGGCCGATCAGCACCGCCAGGGCAAACAGCCCGACAATCCAGAATACGAATCTCACGGCTTACTCCACGCTGCTGCCTTGCGCATCGCGCACGGCTTTCAGGCTGGCGGACAGGTCCGGCAGGGTAATGTTGAGGCGGGCTGCGGCCAGCTCGCCCAGGGTAGCCAGCCATTTCTGCGTGGCCGGTGCATTGCCGTCGAAGTAGCGCTTGGCGTACTGGCCGGCGGCGGCCAGGTCGGCCTGATAGGTGGCGCCGTCACGCTGGGTCAGCGCCAGACGGGCATCCAGCAGCCGCAGCTTGAGGTTCTCGCGCAGGAAGAATGCCTGCTCCGGTGCCAGCAGCAGGGCTTCCGGCTTGTCCATGCGACGGATGCGCACCATTTCGCCCAGGCTGTGGCTGACATCGGCCAGCAGGCGTTCCCACCATGGCGCGGTGGCCGGCAGGCTGCTTGGGGCAACATTGCTGGCCAGGCGGTGGTGGTCGATTACTAGCGGCAGGGTTTCCGCGCCCAGCATCAGGGTGTCCAGTTTCACCGTCAGGCCCACGCTATCGAGATACGGCAGGGCTTTCAGGGTTTCCAGATCCTTGGCCACCGCTTTTTTCACCGGAATCAGCGCCGGGTTGTCGAAGCGGCCCAGGCGGTCGCTGACCATTTCCAGCGCGGTGATGGCGCCGCTGACGTTGCCGGCCAGCTGCAGCTGCTGGCTGGCTACTGCCAGGGTGTGCTCCACCTCGGACAGCAGCCAGTCGCTGCGATTCTTGGTCAGTTCCTGATACATGGCGCCCAGGGTGGCGTACTGGCCGGCGGATTCATTCACCCGCGCTTCCAGCAGCGCCAGCTTGGCCTCGGCCGCGCGGGTGGCGGCCAGTGCCTGCTCGGTCTGGGTCTGGATGGCCTTGGTGCTGCCACCGGCGTCGGCCAGACGGCTGGCCAGCGCAGTCTGCGCCTCGCTCAGCTGCTGGCGGGTTTCGAAGTACTGCCAGCCGGTCACGCCCAGCGCCGCGATGGCGATGATCAGCGCCAGATTGACGGATTTCTTCGCGGGCAGTGCGCTGCCGCTGTTGACGGAATTGGCTTCGCTCATGGGATGCAGGTAACCGCAAGTTGGCCGCAAGGCGCGGCCGGGTTAGCAGAGGGGCGTATCTACGCCGGGTATTGCAGGGCATTGTAACGCCCAAGACCATGGGCTGCCAGAAGTGTGAGCCTGCGCTTAGTCGGCAAGCAGCGCAGCCAGCGCCGCACTGCTGCCATCGCACAGCACGATATCGCTGACGCCCAGCAGCCGCAGGCGCTTGGCAATGCGCGGATGCAGGGTGAAGAAGCGAGCTGCGGCCAGCGCTGTTTGCCGCGTGGCGCCGGCGGCGGCAAACAGCGCATCGGCGGCTTCGCTGGAGGCTACCAGCAGGCCGGCAAGCGTGCCGTGCTGCTGCAGTTGCTCGAACAGTACCCAGTCCAGTGGCTGTGGCTTGCGGCGGTAGATGTCGGCGTAGCTGACTGCCGCGCCGCGGGCGGCAAGGGTCTGCCCCAGTTGCGCGCGACCGTCGGCTCCGCGCACGATCAGCCATTGCTGGCCTGCCAGTTGTTGCAGTGCCGGGTGGGTCAGCAGCGCATCGCTGTCGTTGCCCTGGGCCGGTGAGATGACCGGCTTGCCACTGAGGGCGGCCAGCTTGCCGGCGCTACCGGCGCCGACACAGGCCAGTAGGGTGTGCGGTGGCAGGCTGGCGGCGATGGCCGGCCAACCGATATCGATGGCGGAAGGGCTGACGAAGATCACGCCGTCGCTGCCGGCGGCTTGCTGTGGTAGTGCGGCCAACGCCGTGCTGTTCGCCACAGTGTCCAGCGCGCAGAACGGCAGGCTGTGGATGCCCCGTGCTGCCAGCTCGGCCTGCTGGCGCTGGGCCTGCGCCTGCGGCCGCACCAGTAACAGCGTCGCTGGCAGTGTGCCGGGCATCTTACTTGTCGGCCTGTTCGGCGATGACAGCCTCGATCAGCGGGCCGGCGTCCTGCTCCAGCAGCTTCTTGGCCACTGCGCGGCCCAGTGCGTCGGCGTAGTCGCGCGGCGCGCTGGCGCTGGCGGTGAGCATTACCGAGCCATCCGGGTGTGCCACGAAGCCGCCGAGGGTGATCACGTCGTCGGTGATGGTGGCAAAGCCGCCGATCGGGATCTGGCAGCTGCCGCCCAGCACGCGCGACAGCGAACGCTCGGCCGTGACGCAGGCGGCGGTGTCGGCATGGTTCAGCGGCGCCAGCAGTTCCAGAAGATCGCTGCGGTCGGCGCGGATTTCGATGCCCAGCGCGCCCTGCCCCACTGCCGGCAGGCTTTCCGACGGCGCCAGCTCGCAGCGGATGCGCTCGGCCAGCTCCAGGCGTTTCAGCCCGGCGGCGGCCAGGATGATGGCGTCGAACTCGCCCTCGTCCAGCTTGCGCAGGCGGGTCTGCACATTGCCGCGCAGCGGCTTGATGGTGAGGTGCGGGAAGCGGGCGCGAATCTGCGATTCGCGGCGCAGGCTGGAAGTGCCCACTACCGCGCCGGCCGGCAGCTCGTGCAGGCTGGCGTAGTTGTTGGAAACAAAGGCGTCGCGCGGGTCTTCGCGTTCGCAGATCGCGGCCAGCGCAAAACCGGCCGGCAGGTTCATCGGCACGTCCTTGATGGAGTGCACGGCGATGTCGGCGCGGCCATCCTGCAGCGCCTGTTCCAGCTCTTTCACGAACAGGCCCTTGCCACCGATCTTGGACAGCGTCTTGTCCAGGATCTGGTCGCCCTGGGTGGTCATGCCGAGGATTTCCACGGCCAGCTGTGGGTACAGTGCTTCCAGGCGGGCCTTGATGTGTTCGGCCTGCCACATGGCGAGTTTGCTTTCGCGGCTGGCGATGACGAGCTTGTTCATGAACGGCGGTCCTGCGCAAAAAAAGGATGCGCGATTCTAGCACGCTCGCCGCGCCCGGCCTTGATGCAGGGCAGTGTGTGTAGCTGCAACAGTACGTGTAGTTTAACTACACGAAATGGGGGATTTACGGCAGGATAAACAGCCTGTCAGCAGCAGTTCAGCGCAGCCAGGACAACAGTGCCGGCATGGTCAGCATGGCCGCCAGCGTGGAGGTGGTTACCACTGCCGCCGCCAGTTTGCCATCGCCCTGCATGCGCACGGCCAGGATATAGGCCGAGGTGGCGGTGGGCAGCATGCTCATCACCAGCAGTGCCTGACGATAGATGCCGTCCAGCGCCAGCAAGTTTGCCGCAAACAGTGCGATCAGGGGCGCGGCCAGCAGTTTGATACTGTTCCAGTACAGCAGCGGGCCGGCAAAGTGGCGCAGCGATGCAAAGCGCAGCCCGGCGCCCACGGTGATCAGCCCCAGCGGCAGCGCCGCGTCGGCCAGATGGCTGATGCTGCTGAACAATGGTGCCGGAATGGTCAGGCCGGATACATTGGCCGCCAGCCCACTGCAGATACCCCAGATGATGGGATTGCGGATAAGCTCGTGGGCCATGCCGCGTCCGCTGCCGTGTGCCAGCTGCCACACTGCCAGTACATTGACCACCGGCACCATGGCGCCGCACAGCAATGCGATGGTGGCGATGCCGGGCTCGCCGGCCAGTGCCCCCATGACGGCGAACGCCACATAGCTGTTGAAGCGGTAGGCGCCCTGGTTGCCGGCGGCGAATGCCGGCTGCGGTAGGCGGAACAGTGGCTTGGCACCGCAGCCCAGCAGGAAGGCGGCAAGGGTGAATACTAGGCCAGCGGCCAGCATGGGCACGCTGGCGGCAAAATCCAGCTCTGCCCGTGCCAGTGCACGGAACAGCAGGGGTGGAAACAGTACGAAATAGATGAAGCGCTCCGCTTCGGAGAGAAAAGCGGCAGAGATAAAGCCGCTACGCCGTAGCGCGAAGCCGCACAGGATCAGCAGGAAGTCCGGTAGTAACACGAGGGCTGGATGCATGTGCTGATTCTGCAGGGATTCGATGACAATGACTATCAGGGAAAACGGAAGATGACTGATCTGGACAAGGACTTGCCCCTGCGCGAAGACCTCGCGCGTCTCAACAGATTGCTGGAGGAGCTGCTGCGCGAGCAAGCCGGCGACGAGGTGGTGGAAGAAATCCGCGCCATTCCCGCCGGCGCGCTGCAGCACGATAAACGCGCCGACGAGCTGGTGCAGCGGCTCACCCCGGCCGCCATTACCGCGCTGGTGCGCGCCTGTGGTCTGTATTCGCAGTTGTTCAATATTGCCGAGGACCTGCACCACGCCCGCCGTCGCCGCGCCCACCAGCGTGCCGGCAGCGCGCCGCAGCGCGGCAGCCTGTCGCGGGCGCTGACTACCATCCACGAAGCCGGTGTGCCGTTCGGGCAGTTGGCCGCAGCGCTGCAGGATGCCAGCGTCAGCGCCGTGCTCACCGCCCACCCCACCGAGGTGCAGCGTCAGAGCGTGCTGGATGGTCACCGCGCGGTGCGCAAATTCCTGCAACAGCTGTCTTCTGTCGAGATCACTCCGGAAGAAGAGCAGGAAGTGGAAGCCAAGCTTACCCGCGTGATCCACGCGCTGTGGCAGACCACCGAGATCCGCCCGTTCAAGATGACGGTGGCCGATGAAATCGAAAACGGCGTTGCCTACCACCCGCTGTCCTTCTTCCAGTCCATCCCGGCGCTGTACGACCGCCTGGGCAAGCAGATTCGCGAGCTGTGGGGCGAGCGCGCCGAGATTCCGTCCTTCCTGCGCGTGGGCAGCTGGATCGGCGGCGACCGCGACGGCAACCCCAATGTCGATGCTGCTGTGCTGCGTCATGCGGTGAAGCGTCAAGCCGAGGTGGCATTCAAGCACTACTTCTACGAGCTGGCCGGGCTGTACCGCGAGCTGTCGCTGTCGCAGCGCCATGTGCAGGTATCCGCCGGTGTGCAGTGCCTGGCTGCCGCCTCGCCGGATGGCGCCATCAGCCGCAAGGAAGAGCCGTACCGGCTGGCACTGGCCACCATCGAAGGCCGCCTGTCGGCTACCGCCGCCGGCCTCGGGTTGGCCGCACGCGGTCGCTGGACTGCCGGTGCGCCGTATGCCTCGGCCCAGGAAATGCAGGCCGAGCTGCAAACCCTGGCCGATTCGCTGGCCGAGCATGGCAGTGCGCTGCTGATCGACGGCCGCCTGGGCAAGCTGCTGCGCGCGGTGGATGTGTTCGGCTTCTACCTGATGCCGCTGGATCTGCGCCAGCACGCCGAAAAACACGCCGCCGTGGTGAGCGAGCTGTTCGCCCACGCCAACCTGGAACAATACGACGCGCTGGACGAAGCGGCGCGCGTGCGCGTGCTGCTGCGTGAGCTGGCTACGCCGCGCCTGCTGTACTCGCCGTTCCTCAGCTACAGCGCCGACAGCGAAAAAGAGCTGGGCATCTTCCGCGAGGCGGCGCTGGTGCAGCGCCAGTTCGGCGACGGCGCCATCGCGCAGTGCATCATCTCCAACTGCGCCAGCGTGTCCGACATCCTGGCACTGGCGCTGCTGTGCAAGGAATGCGGCCTGCTGCGCCTGGATGGCGGTGTGCCGGCCATCAGCCTGAACCTGGTGCCGCTGTTCGAAACCATTGCCGACCTGGACGCCTCCGCCAGCATCATGCAGCAACTGTTCGCCCAGCCGTGGTACCAGCAGCTGCTGAAGAGCCGTGGCGGCGTGCAGGAGGTGATGCTGGGCTACTCCGACAGCAACAAGGACGGCGGCTACGTCACCAGCCAGTGGCAGCTGTACCAGGCCGAGCAGCGTCTGGTGCGTGTGTTCGACAATGCCGGCATCAAGATGCGCCTGTTCCACGGCCGTGGCGGCTCGGTGGGCCGTGGTGGCGGCCCGTCCTACGAGGCCATCATGGCGCAGCCGGCCGGCACCGTGGTTGGCCGCATCCGCATTACCGAACAGGGCGAGGTGATCACCGCCAAGTTCGCCGATCCGGACAACGCCACCCGCAACCTGGAAGCACTGGTGGCCGCCACGCTGGAATCCACTCTGGCACACGGCGACAGCCGCATTACCGACGAAAGCGCGGTAGCCGAGCTGTCCGATAGCGCCTTCCGCGCCTACCGCGCGCTGGTGGAGTCGGAAGGCTTCATGCAGTACTTCATGGAAGCCACGCCGATCGGCGCCATCGCCAAGCTCAACATCGGCAGCCGCCCGGCGTCGCGCAAGACGCTGGCCAGCATCAAGGACCTGCGCGCCATTCCGTGGGTGTTCTCCTGGTCGCAATCGCGGGTGATGCTGCCGGGCTGGTACGGTTTTGGCAGCGCGGTGCGCGCCTTCCTCGACGCCCACGGCGAAGCGGCCGGCCTGGCGCGCCTGCGCGAGCTGTACACCGGCTCGCCCTTCCTGCAGGTGATGCTGTCCAATATGGAGCAGGTGCTGGCCAAGGCCGACCTGCAGATTGCGCGCCGCTACGCCGCGCTGGTGGGCAGCGAGGCGCTGGCCGACCGCCTGTTCGGCCGCTTGCAGGCCGAGTTCGACGCCACCTTGGCCGCATTCTTCGCCATCACCGGTCAGGACAAGCTGCTGCAGGGCAACCCGACGCTGGCGCGCTCGCTGGATACCCGCCTGCCCTACCTGGACGCGCTCAACCTGCTGCAGGTGGAGCTGCTCAAGCGCCTGCGTGACAACCCGGACGACGAAGAAGCGCTGTACGCCATTCACCTCACCATCAACGGTATCTCCGCCGGTCTGCGCAACAGTGGCTGATCGGGCTGTGGCTTGATGATGGCTAACGGGCTGCCTGCGGGCAGCCCGTTTTCATGCTGGTGGCGGCACGGCTACACATCGCGTTACTTGCCAGTTCCGCGCCAGATAGCACAATGCAGTCTTGCCGCATTGACCTGTTCGGAGACCCGCCATGCATCCTGGCAACAAAGACATCAAGTACCTGGCCGAGCACCTGCTTCACACCGGTGTTGGGGGGCTGGCCGAGCGTGAACGGCAGGCGCTGATGCGCATTTCACGCAAATTGCAGTCGGTGCGCCCGGAGCAGGCGCTACCGGATCACGGCCCTACGGTGGGGGAGCGGCTGGCGGACCGGGTGGCCGAGTTTGGTGGCTCCTGGACCTTTATCCTGCTGTTCCTCTGCTTTTTGCTGGGCTGGGCATTCATCAATAGCGAGCTGCTGGGCACGCATGCGGTCGATCCCTATCCGTATATCTTTCTCAACCTGATGCTGTCGATGCTGGCTGCCATCCAGGCTCCCATCATTCTGATGTCGCAGAATCGTCAGGCCGCGCGTGACCGCATGACCATGATTCGCGATTTCGAGGTGAATCTGAAAGCCGAGGCGGCGATAGATGGTCTGCACAAGCGGCTGGATCACCTGACCTGGGAGGTGCTGTCCGATCTGCAGCTGCTCAAGCAGGGGTTGCTGGCGCAGCAGGGCAAGCAGCCACCGGAGGCGGACGGGCCGGCTTAGGCGCGGCTGAGTGTGGCCAGCTTCAGCGGCAGTGGCTCACCCAGCCAGCTGGCTGCCGTGGTGTGGGCGGCCAGTTCATCGGCCAGTTGCGGGTGCAGCAGCACCGGTAGCTGGCCGCGGTGTGCTTCCAGCAGTGCGCGCACGCTGGGTAGCAGGCTGTCGGCAAAGTCGATCTCGAACATCGGCCGGGTGTGCGGACCTACCTCGCGGTGGATCAGCCGCCCCAGCCAGCAGCCCGGCGGCAGCTGCGCCGCCAGGGTGGCGTGCAGCGCGGCGGCGAAATCGGCCTGCTCGGGCAGAAAGTAGACGTGGGCGTGGTAGATCAATGACATGGCAGCTGGCGTGGCGGGAAAACGGCATTGTAGCGGCGGACGGCAGCGCCGGCAGCCGTCCGCTTGGCCGGGATCACATCCAGCGACCACGGCTGAGGCTATCAGCCTGGTGACGCAGCTGCTCCAGCTTGTGTTCGGCGCAGGATAGCTGGCAGTCCGGCAGTAGCGACCAGCGGCTGGACCAGTAGGTAACTAGGCGGCGTAACAGTTTCATGGCACTCTCACTGTTGAATAGTTGGTACAGTTGTCAGCCTAATCTGTTGCATGAAGCAGATAAACCGCTGTTTCCTTGATACTTTGTCGAGAAAATGAAAACAATGCCATCGCCAGACGAAGTGCTGGCATTCGAAGCACTGGCGCGCTGCGGCAGCTTCACCTCCGCCGCCGAGGCGCTAGGCTGCACCAAGAGCATGGTCAGCCTGCGGCTGAAGGCGCTGGAGAAGCAGCTGGGCGCGGTGCTGGTGTTGCGCACCACGCGGCGGCTGGCGCTGACCGAGGCCGGCCAGCGCATGCTGCCGCACGCCCAGGCGCTGCGGCAGAGCCTGCTGCAGATGCAGCCGGCGGTGGACAGCGCGCAGTGCGCGGTGGAAGGCCCGCTGGTGATCAGTACCTATGTGTCGGTGTCGCAGTTGCTGGCGCCGATTCTGGCCGAGCTGGCGTGCGAGCAGCCCGGTTTGCAGTTGCGGCTGGAGGTGAACAACCGCGTGCAGGACCCGATCGCCGACGTGCTGGATTTCTGCGTGCGTTCGCGCAAGGTGCACGACGACTCACTGGTGGCGCGGCCGCTGGGCTGGGTGGAAGAGGCGCTGTATGCCACTCCGGACTACCTGGCGACACAAGGTTGGCCGCAGGAACCGGAAGCGCTGGCCGCGCACCGGCTGATCATGGACGGCCGCTGCCTGACGCTGTGTCGTGGCGAGGAGTTGCGCACCCTGTCACTGGCGTCGCCGCTGCTGGACTGCAACCTGTACCAGAACAATCTGACGCTGACGCTGCAGGGGCGTGGTATCGGCGCGCTGCCGGATTTCCTGGTGCAGCCGGCGCTGGCCGCCGGCCAGCTGCGGCGGGTGCTGCCGGACTGGCACAGCGACCGCTGGCCGGTGTTCCTGGTGCATCCCTACCGCCAGCCCATGCCGCGCAAATACCAGGTGTTTCTCGATTTCGTGCTGCCGCGCCTGCGCGCCACGCTGCAGCCGGGCGAGCCCGGCGCCGCCGTGCGTTAGGCGTTTGCGTCGGCCATGCGCCGGAACAGGGCGCATCAGGCTTGCTGCTGCGGCGCAGCACAGGCAGGATAGGGTTCCCCATCTATCGAACGGTTTTGTCATGTCTGTTGCTGTCGCTCCATCCCCACGTGGTATCGCCCTGTCGCTGCTGGCGTCGTCGCTGTTTGCCATGCTGCCCGGCTATGTCACCTGGCTGGCGCCGCTGGACAGCGTGGCCATCTTTGCCTGGCGGATTGTCTGCACCTTGCCCGGCGTGTTGTTGATCCTGCAGTTGTCCGGCAAGCGGCAGGCATTTGTCGATGCCTGCCGCCGCATGCTGCGCGAGCCCCGGCTGATGCTGCTGGTGCCGCTGATGTCGGCGATGATGGGGGTGCAGCTGTGGCTGTTCCTGTGGGCGCCGTTCCACGGCCAGGTGGTGGCGGTGTCGTTGGGCTATTTTCTGGCGCCGCTGGTGATGGTACTGGTTGGCCGCCTGCTGTATGGCGAAAGGCTGTACCGGCTGCAGGCCATCGCGGTGACGCTGGCGCTGCTGGGGGTGGTGCACGAAGTCTGGCGTACCCAGGGGCTGGCCTGGCCGACGCTACTGGTAGTGCTGGGCTACCCGCCGTATTTTGTGCTGCGGCGCCTGACCGGGCTGGATGCGGTGTGCGGCTTTGCGCTGGAAATGGTGCTGATGCTACCACTGGCGCTGCTGATGCTGGCCTGGCAGGAGCCATCCGGCTGGATCGTGCTGCACGAGGTCAAGTACTGGTTGCTGTTGCCGGGGCTGGGCCTGGTGAGCTCGGTGGCGTTGCTGTGCAATATTGCCGCCAGTCATTTGCTGCCGATGGGACTGTGGGGGCTGCTGGGTTATGTCGAGCCAGCGCTGTTGTTCGTGCTGGCCATTGGCCTGCTGGGCGAACCGCTGACTGCCGACAGCCTGCTGACCTACGGCCCGATCTGGGGCGCCATCGTGCTTACCGGCATTCACACCCTGCGCCAGCAGCGAGCGCTGCCTGCGCGCTGAGCGGGCTGCCGTGTCGTAAATAGCTGTTTTATCGAGACAAACAGCAGGCCCCTATACTGCCGCCACACTTCATGCCACTGCGATGAAATGAGGCAAACATGGCACTCCTCAGGCGCTGTCTGCTACTGCTGCTGTTGAGCAGCCCCGTGCTGGCGGCCGCCGAACCGCGCAGCCTGACTCTGGCGTTCATGATCACCTCCGGTGCGCAGCGCAGTGCCTGGCTGGATATCGTGGACAGCTTTCGTGCGGCCAACCCGGATATTCACGTCACCAATCTGGTGTACGCGCAGGAAGACTACAAGCAACGCTTCGACACCCTGCTGCAGCAACGACAGGTGGATCTGGCGTTCTGGTTTGCCGGCCACAAGCTGACGCAGCTGATCGCCAACGGCACCGTGCAGCCGTTAGGCACGCTGCTGACGGGCGAGCAGTGGGCGCAGGTAGAACCAGCGGTACTACGTGCCTTGCGCCAGAGCGGGCAGTATTGGGCGCTGCCGGTCAGCTATTACCCGTGGGGCCTGCTGTACCGGCGTTCCATCTTTGCCGCACTTGGTTTGCGCGAGCCGGAAAACTGGCCACAGTTTCTGCTTACCATGCGGCAGTTGCAGTACGGCGGCATGGTGCCGATTGCAGTGGGCGGCAAGAGTGGCTGGCCGGCGGCCGCCTGGTTCGATTACCTGAACATGCGCCTGCATGGCGCATTGTTTCACCGCCAGCTGCTGGCGGGGCGGGTGGATTGCCGTGATGCGCGGCTGGAGGTCACGCTGCAGGCCTGGCAGCAGCTGCTGGGGGCCGGCATGCTGTTGCCGGAAAGCCCGCAGCTCGACTGGCAAGCGGTGCTACCTTACCTGTATCACGGCCGGGTGGGCATGGTGCTGACCGGCTCCTTTGTGCTGGCGCACATACCGCGCGCCATTCGACAGGACCTCGGGTTTTTCCCGTTTCCGGACATGGGCACGCGCGTGCCCCGTGGCGAGGATGCGCCGCTGGATGTGCTGGTGTGGCCCACGCGCAGCCAGCATGCATTGGAGGCCCGACGTTTTGCCAGCTTCCTGTTCAGCCGGCCGGACTTGCTGGCGCGTTATGGCGATAGCGCCTATCAGCTGGCCCCGTTACGCCACGGGCCGGCGCCGAAAGACGCGATCATGCGCCAGGGCAAGGCCTGGCTGCGCAAGGCAGAGCGGCTGTCATCGTTCTTCGATCGGGATGCGATACCACTGTTGCGCGAGCAGGCGCTACCGGCGTTCCGCCAGTTTCTGACCCCGCCGCATGACCGTCAGCAACTGCAGCGCAGCCTGTGCCAGGCACTGGCCGGTCCGCAGACAGACGCCACACCGTTACCAGCCAGCCGGCAGCAGGCCAAACCGTAACTGTGGCGTGCCGTGCCAGTCGGCCAGCCGCTGTAGCGCCTTGAGCGTGTCCTCGCGCAGGCGCTGGCTGAGGCGGATCCCCGGTTCCAGATACAGCGCCTTTACCTCGAACACGCCTTGCGCACGATGTGCCTTGGCATCCAGCCGCCCCACCAGCCTGCCGCGCAGCAGTAGCGGCAGCACGAAGTAGCCGTACTGGCGTTTGGGTGCCGGGGTATAGCACTCGATGCGGTAGTCGAAGCCAAACAGCTCGCTGGCGCGCTTGCGGTCCCACACGATGGGGTCGAACGGCGACAGCGCGCTGCAGGCGCTGGCGCCGAGCTGGTCATTTGCGGCCAACGTTAGCTGCGGCTGCAGACTGTGGTGCACGAAGAAGTCACCCTTGAGCCCATCCACCCGCACCGGCAGCAGCTCGCCGGCGTCGGCCAGCGCATGCAGGCTGGCGGCATCGTTGCCGCGGCGCAGCCGGTAGTAGTCCGCCACCCAGCCGGCCCTCACCAGCCCCAGGGCGCGGCAGCTGGCGCGTATCGCCTCCAGCCGTGCATCTGCCTCGGTAGGCAGATGCTGTGTGTCGTCCCACTCCGGCAGCACGCGCTCGGCCAGGTCGTACACGCGCTGGAAGTTCTGCCGTTCGCGCACCATCAGCCGGCCGCTGGTGAACAGCACTTCCAGGTGGCGTTTTTCCGGCTTCCAGTCCCACCAGCCATTGCCCTTGCCGCTCTGGCGCTCGAAGTCGCGCGAGCGTACCGGGCCGTTGTCGCGGATGTGGGCGACCAGCTGCTCGATATCGGCCTGGTGTTTGTGCATCCATTCCACCGAAAACTTCCAGCCCATGGCCGCCGGGTTCAGCATGCGGTGGCGCAGCAGGCGGTAATCCTCGCGCGGCACGAAACAGGCCTCGTGCGCCCAGTATTCGAACAGCGCGCCTTCGGCCAGCAGCTCGTCCAGCCAGGCAGGGTCGTAGGCGCCCAGGCGGCTGAACAGCACCAGGTAGGGGCTGCGCGCCACCACGCTGATGGTGTCGATCTGCAGCAGCGCCATGCGGCGGATGGCGGCAAGCACATCGGCCTTGGCGGCCTTGCGGCGCGGTGCGGCCAACATGCCTTGGGCAGACAGGTGCAGCGCACGGGCGGCGGGCAGGGATAACAGGGTGTGGCTCATGGGCACCTCGAAAAATTCCCGCTTTCGTCGCGATACTGCGTTACTCACGAAAAATGTCTCCTTACATATCAGATATATGCTGCGTCGACATTTTTCGTTCGCGCCTTGTCTCGCTTAGAAAGCAGGGTTTTTCGAGGCGCCCTCATGATGACGCTCGGCCGCGCCTTGTCTCGCTTAGAAAGCAGGGTTTTTCGAGGCGCCCTCATGATGACGCTCGGCTGGGAAACACTGTGTGCAGCATAACGCAGCCAGCAGAACACGTTGGCCGCATTAAAATCCAGTGTGGGTTGCCGCGGTTACCACCTTGCTATAGGTGTGATGCCTGGCGTAACTGGCCGAGAGACCGGGTGGCATTGCAAGTTATTAATGCCAATGTTATTTTTCGCCCCCCGATAACCTGACCGTAGTGGCAACTTCACTCGCGGCATAGGAGTGTTCTTTATGTTTTCGTGGTTCGAACGTCGTATTGATCCCTACCCCGATGCGCCGCCGGTACAGCCGCCGGCCGGCTTGCTGCCCTTTGTCTGGTCTGCCACCGCCGGGCTGCGTGGCCTGATCCTGGCCATGACGCTATGTACTGCCGCCATCGGCGCCTTCGAGGCGCTGCTGTTTTCCATGCTCGGCTCCATCGTCGACTGGCTCAGCCACGTGGCGCCGGGCGAGCTGTGGAGCAAGGAAAAGCACAACCTGCTGCTACTGGCAGGCATCCTGCTGGCCAGCCCGCTGCTGATCGCACTGCAGGCGCTGTGCAAATACCAGGGCCTGGCCGGTAATTTCCCGATGCGCCTGCGCTGGCAGTATCACCGCCACCTGCTGGGCCAGAGCATGAGCTTCTACCAGGACGAGTTCGCCGGCCGGGTGTCCGCCAAGGTGATGCAGACCGCGCTGGCAGTGCGCGATACGGTGATGATCGTCACCGATATCCTGGTATTCGTGGTGATCTACTTTGTCACCATGGCGGCGGTGGCCGGCAGCTTCGACCGTCTGCTGCTGTGGCCGTTTATCGTCTGGCTGGGCCTGTATGTGCTGACGTTGCGCTTTTTCGTGCCGCGTCTGGGCAAGGCGTCCAAGGCGCAGGCCGATGCCCGCAGCCTGATGACCGGCCGCGTTACCGATGCCTACACCAATATCGCTACCGTGAAGCTGTTTTCGCACAGCGCGCATGAGGCCGGTTTTGCCCGAAGCGCCATGCGCGAGTTCATGGCCACCGCCTACCGCCAGATGCGCCTGGTCAGCGGCTTCGAGATGGTCAACCACGTGCTGAGCATGGGGCTGATCGCCAGCACCGCCGGCGCCACGCTGTGGCTGTGGAGCCGTGGCGAGGTAGGCATCGGCGCGGTGGCGGCGGCTACCGCCATGGCCTTGCGGCTGAACGGCATCTCGCACTGGATCATGTGGGAGATGTCCAGCCTGTTCGAGCATATCGGCACGGTGCAGGACGGCATCAACACCCTGGCACGGCCGATCGCCATCACCGATGCGCCGGATGCGGCGCCGCTGCAGGTCCGCCGCGGCGAAATCCGTTTCGACAATGTCAGCTTCGCCTATGGTGGCGAGCGGCCGGTGGTGGAGCATCTGAACCTCACCATTCGCCCCGGTGAGAAGATCGGCCTGGTTGGCCGCAGCGGGGCCGGCAAGTCCACCATCGTCAACCTGCTGCTGCGCTTCTACGACGTGGAGGGCGGGCGCATCCTGATCGACGGCCAGGATGTGCGCGCGGTGACGCAGGACAGTCTGCGCGCGCAGGTGGGCATGGTGACGCAGGACACTTCGCTGCTGCACCGCTCGGTGCGCGACAACCTGCTGTATGGCCGGCCGGATGCCAGCGAGGCGGAGATGCTCACCGCCGCGCAGCGCGCCGAGGCGCACGAGTTCATCCAGGAATTGACCGACCCGCACGGTCGCCGCGGCTACGATGCCCACGTGGGCGAGCGCGGCGTGAAGCTGTCCGGCGGCCAGCGCCAGCGGGTAGCCATCGCCCGGGTGATGCTGAAGGACGCGCCCATTCTGCTGCTGGACGAGGCCACCAGCGCGCTGGATTCCGAGGTGGAAGCGGCGATCCAGGGAAGCCTGTACCGGCTGATGGAAGGCAAGACCGTGGTGGCGATTGCGCATCGACTGTCCACCATCGCCGCCATGGACCGGCTGATCGTGCTGGACAAGGGCCGCATAGTGGAAGAGGGCGACCACGCCAGCCTGCTGGCGCGCGGCGGCCTGTATGCGCGGCTGTGGGCGCACCAGAGCGGCGGTTTCCTCGGCGAGGAGCTGGATCCGGACGAAGAGGCTGAACTGGCCGACTAAGCACCGCCCAGTTGCGCGCCCGCGCGCCGTCCACCTGCCTGGTGGGCGGCGTTTTTCATGCCTGCAGCGGCGGCGGCCGTTTCGGCAATAAAGTAGTTGCTCTACTACTTGCCGGTTGCGGCGTCCGGTCGATTTGCGCTTTTTGCGCAACAAAAAGCCGTGCACGATGCATAAAAAGCGTCGTGGCACAGCAGAATTCCGTCGTCTCTGAACCTGTGCGGCTACAGCTCGGCGATAATGCCGCAGCCCCTACTCAGGGCGACCTACCAGACCTGACCTGGCCGCTGTGTCCAGGCGGGTTTTGTCGGTTGCTCTGCCATTGAAACCGCAGAGGTAGACATGTCCTTGCAAGCACCCTCCTATATCCAGCACCAGAAACTTATCGCCTGGGTGGCCGAAGTCGCCGCCCTTACCAAGCCGGCCGCCATTCACTGGGTGGACGGCTCCGAAGCGGAAAACCGCCAGCTGCTGGCACAGATGGTCGCCGCCGGCACGCTCAAGCAGCTGAATCCGGAAAAGCGCCCCAATTCCTACGCCGCCTTCTCCGACCCGTCCGACGTGGCCCGGGTGGAAGACCGCACCTTCGTGTGCAGCGAAAAGCGCGAGGATGCCGGCCCGAACAACAACTGGCAGGCGCCGGCCGAGATGCGTGGCACGCTGAACGGCCTGTTCGACGGCTGCATGGCCGGCCGCACCATGTACGTGATTCCGTTCAGCATGGGCCCGCTGGGCAGCCCGATCGCCCACATCGGCATCGAGATCACCGACTCGCCGTACGTGGTGGCGTCGATGCGCATCATGACCCGCATGGGCCGCAATGTGTACGAAGTGCTGGGTAGCGACGGCGATTTCGTGCCCTGCGTGCATTCCGTGGGCGCACCGTTGGCCGCAGGCCAGGCTGACAAGCCATGGCCGTGCAACCCGGACACCAAGTACATCGTGCACTTCCCGGAAAGCCGCGAGATCTGGTCTTACGGCTCCGGCTACGGCGGCAACGCGCTGCTGGGCAAGAAGTGCTTCGCGCTGCGCATCGCTTCCACCATGGGCCGCGATCAGGGCTGGCTGGCCGAGCACATGCTGATCCTGGGTGTGGAAAACCCCAAGGGCGAGAAATCCTACGTGGCTGCCGCCTTCCCCAGTGCCTGCGGCAAGACCAACTTCGCCATGCTGATCCCGCCCAAGACTTACGACGGCTGGAAAGTCACTACCGTGGGCGACGATATTGCCTGGATCAAGCCGGGTCAGGATGGCCGCCTGTACGCCATCAACCCGGAAAACGGCTACTTCGGCGTGGCGCCGGGCACCTCGGAGAAATCCAACCCCAACGCCATGGCCATGCTGCGCGAGAACGTGATCTTCACCAACGTGGCGCTGACCGATGACGGCGACGTGTGGTGGGAAGGCATGAGCAAGCAGGCGCCGGCGCACCTGATCGACTGGCAGGGCAAGGACTGGACCCCGGAAATCGGCAAGGAGACCGGCCGCAAGGCGGCACACCCGAATGCGCGCTTTACCGTGTCCGCCACGCAGTGTCCGTCGCTGGATGCCGCCTGGAACGACCCGGCCGGCGTGCCGATCTCGGCCTTCATCTTCGGCGGCCGCCGCTCCAGCACCGTGCCGCTGGTGTTCGAAGCCGCCAGCTGGGAAGAAGGCGTGTACCTGGCAGCCACCATGGGTTCGGAAACCACCGCCGCCGCCTTTGGCGCGCAGGGTGTTACCCGCCGCGACCCGTTCGCCATGTTGCCGTTCTGCGGCTACCACATGGGCGACTACTTCAACCACTGGCTGCAGATGGCCGGCCAGCTGCAGCAGCTGCCGCGCATCTTCTGCGTGAACTGGTTCCGCACCGACAAGGACGGCAACTTCCTGTGGCCGGGCTTCGGCGACAATATGCGCGTGCTGGAGTGGATGGTTGGCCGCGTGCAGGGCCAGGCCGAGGCGCAGCGCAATGCGCTGGGCTGGGTGCCGGAGTACAGCCACCTGAACTGGGCCGGGCTGGACGCCTTCAGCGCCGAGCACTTCGCGCAGCTGATGGCGCTGGACCCGCAAGCCTGGCAGCAGGAACTGGCCGCGCATGACGACTGGTTCGCCAAGCTGGCCGACCGTCTGCCGCCGCAGCTGGCAGCGCATCGCAGCAAGCTGGCCGCCGCGCTGGCCGGTTAAGCCGGGCGGCAAGGCCGCTGTTGTCAGCCCAAAAGCCCCTGCGCTCTGCGCCGGGGCTTTTGCTTATCTGCGGCCAGCATGGTGAAGTGTCATATTTCTGTAACCACCGCTTTCTATCCTTGCCATAATTGCCATCGGAGGATAAAGCGCAATGCCAGCCAATATTTTGCTCGTGGAAGACGAGCCGGCGATCCAGGAACTGATCGCCTTCAACCTGGTTCAGGCCGGGCACCATGTACTGCGAGCCAGCACCGCCGAGGTGGCGCTGACCCTGGTCAAGAACGCCCTGCCGGATTTGGTGCTGCTGGACTGGATGCTGCCGGGTGCCTCCGGCGTGGAAATCGCTCGCAAGCTGCGCGCCGACGAGCGTACCCGCCAGATTCCCATCATCATGCTTACCGCCCGTTCCGACGAGCAGGACAAGGTGCAGGGCCTGGAGGCCGGCGCTGACGATTACATCACCAAGCCGTTTTCGCCGCGCGAGCTGCTGGCGCGCATCAAGGCGGTGCTGCGCCGCCGCGCGCCGCAGATGACCGACGACGCGGTAGAGGTGAAGGGCCTGCGCCTGGACCCGGTTACCCACCGTGTGCAGGGCAACGGTGACACCATCGACCTCGGTCCCACCGAATTCCGCCTGCTGCATTTCTTCATGACCCACGCCGAGCGCGTGCACTCGCGCACCCAGCTGCTGGACCAGGTGTGGGGCGACCACGTGTTCGTGGAAGAGCGCACCGTGGACGTGCATATCCGCCGCCTGCGCAGCGCGCTGGAGCCCACCGGCCACGACGCGCTGATCCAGACCGTGCGCGGTACCGGCTACCGTTTCTCGGCGCAGGGGTAAGTCTTGGCCGAATTTCTCATTCTGCGGCTGGTGGCGCTGGCTGTCATCGCCGCTGTCTCCCTGATGTGCGGCCTGATCTGGGGGCTGCTGCCAGGCGTAGCCTTGATGCTGTGCCTGCTGGTGCTGTGGCTGGGCTTTCATCTCTACCACCTGGCGCAGCTGTTGCGCTGGCTGGAGCGCCCAGCGCCGCGTCGCGTGCCGGATGGTTTCGGCCCGTGGAACACCGTGTTCATGGCGCTGTACCGCCAGGCGCGGCGGCAGAAGCAGAGCAAGCGCCGGCTGGCCATCGTGCTGGACCGCTTCATCAACGCCAGCGAGGCGATGCCGGACGGCGTGGTGGTGCTGGACGAGTACGACCGCATCGAGTGGATCAACCCGATGGCGGTGGAGCACCTGGGGCTGGACCGCCGCCGCGATATCGGCAGCCAGATCCTGAACCTGGTGCGTGAGCCGGAATTCCACGAGTACATGGCCGAGCAGCGCTACAGCCAGCCGTTGATCCTGCGTAACAGCGTCAGCGGCCAGGAGCTGGTGCTGTCCGTGCAGCTGGTGCCATTCGACATCAAGCGCAAGCTGCTGCTGACGCGCGACATCACCCAGCTGGAGCGGGTGCAGACCGTGCACCGCGACTTTGTGGCCAACGTGTCGCACGAGCTGCGTACGCCGCTCACCGTGGTAGGCGGCTTTCTGGAAACGCTGTCGGACATGGAGCAAGTGGATGCCGCCACGCTGCAGCACTTCCTGCCGATGATGCTGGAACAGTCGCGGCGCATGCAGGGCCTGGTGGAAGACCTGCTCACCCTGTCGCGTATCGAGAACAGCCCGCTGCAAGCGGTGCAGGAGCCGGTGGACATGGAGGCCTTGCTCGATACGCTGCAGGTGGAGGCCGAGGGCCTGTCGCAGGGGCGGCACCACATCGAACTGCAGCGCGACAGCAGTCGCAAGCTGCTGGGCAACCAGCAGGAGCTGCACTCGGCATTCGGCAACCTGGTGTCCAATGCGGTGCGCTATACGCCGGAAGGCGGCAGCATCACCTTGCGCTGGCGCGAGCTGGACGATGGCCGCATGGCGTTCTCGGTGGCGGATACCGGCATCGGCATTCCGGCCGAGCACCTGCCGCGCCTTACCGAGCGTTTCTACCGCGTGGATCGCGGCCGCTCGCGCAGCAGCGGCGGCACCGGCCTCGGCCTGGCCATCGTCAAGCATGTGTTGATGCGGCATCACGCCAGGCTGGAGATTCGCAGCGAGCCGGACAAGGGCAGCGAGTTCAGCGTAGTGTTCAGCCCCGAGCAGGTAGCTTGAGGGCATCTCGAAAAATTCCTGCTTTCGTCGCGATACTGCGTTGCTCACGAAAAACTTCTCCTTACATATCAAACATATGCTGCGTCGAAATTTTTCGTTCGCGCCTTGTCTCGCTTAGAAATCCGGGTTTTTCGAGGCGCCCTTGAGTTACAGTAAAAAGGTTGGCCGCGGCCAACCTTTTTTATTTTGAAAGGATCGCCATGCTGCATCACATCGTGCTGTTCCGCTTTCACGACCATATCGACGCCGACACTATCGCCATGGTGCATGCCGAATTTGCCGCGCTGGTGGCGGCCACCGGCCTGATCCGCGACTTCCGCCACGGTCCGGATTGCAGCCCGGAAGGGCTGGCGCAGGGCTTTACCCACGGCTGGCTGCTGCAGTTTGCCGGCAGCGCCGAGCGTGATGCCTACCTGGTGCACCCGGCGCACCAGCAATTCGTCGCCATGGTGCAGCCCTTGCTGGCGGCGGCGCTGGTATTCGATTTTATCGACCCGGCCAGCACGCTGTAGTGGCTTTGCTTCAGCGCAGCATCGGGTTAGGATGGCCTGACGCCATTCCCTGTTGCCGGCGTGTCCACATGCCCTGTTTTCCAGCCATTTTCGAGTAGCACACATGAATCGACTGCAAGCCATCCGCCCGTTCGGCCAGCGCATCTGGCTGGACAACCTGTCCCGTGAACTGCTGGCCTCCGGCGAGCTCGCCCGCCTGCTGCAGGAAGACGGCATCGCCGGCGTTACTTCCAACCCGGCGATCTTCCACAAGGCCATCAGCACCGACCCGCGCTACCGCGAAGA
Source organism: Vogesella amnigena (assembly GCF_042648905.1). NCBI lineage: Bacteria > Pseudomonadati > Pseudomonadota > Betaproteobacteria > Neisseriales > Chromobacteriaceae > Vogesella > Vogesella amnigena. The sequence continues at coordinate 192,852 of NZ_JBHRYH010000045.1, forward strand.
ACTGGCGCAGCTGAAAACCAATGCCTCTCTCAGCGCCGAGCAGCGCTACGAGACGCTGGTGATTGCCGACATCCAGGCTGCCTGTGATCTGAACCTGCCGCAGTACCGCGCTACCGCTGGCGACGACGGCTATGTATCGCTGGAAGTGTCGCCGGCACTGTCGCGCGACGAGGCCGGCACCCTGGCCGCCGCGCGCCGGCTGTGGGCGGCGATCGATCGTCCCAACGCCATGATCAAGATCCCGGCCACTGCCGAGGGCATCGCCGCCTTCCGCCAGCTCACCGCCGAGGGCGTCAACGTCAATATCACCCTGCTGTTCTCTTTGCGCCAGGTAGAGGCGGTGTGGGATGCCTACATCGCTGGCCTGGCCGCGCGCCACGCCGCCGGCCAGCCGCTGGGCCACGTCAAGGCGGTGGCCAGCTTCTTCCTGTCGCGGGTGGACAGCCTGCTGGACGAACAATTACCGGGCGAGCTGCAGGGCAAGGTGGCGGTGGCGCTGTCGCGCGTGGCCTACCAGCGCTACCTGGAGCGCTTCCACGGCGCAGAATTCGCCGCGCTGAAAGCCGCCGGTGCCCGTGCGCAGTTCCTGTTGTGGGCCTCCACCGGCACCAAGAACAAGGCCTACTCCGACGTGCTGTACGTGGAAAGCCTGATCGGCGACGAAACCGTGAACACCGTGCCGGATGCCACCCTTGCGCTGTTCCGCGACCATGGCAACGCCGCCGCCACCCTGACGCAGGACGTGGCTGCGGCGCAGGCAACGTTGGCCGCAGCGGCTGCTGCCGGTGTGGATTTCGATGCGGTGGGCGAGAAGCTGCAGCAGGATGGCCTGGTACTGTTCGAGAAAGCGTTTGCCGAGCTGCTGCTACTGACTGCTTGAGGCGGCGGTTGAGGTAATGAACAAGGGCTCCCTGCAGGAGCCCTTGTGGTTTGCGGGTGGCAGCCTGCTAGTACACCACCTGGCTAGTACACCACCTGGTTGCGGCCCTGATCCTTGGCGCGGTATAGGGCATTGTCGGCCCGTTCCAGTGCGGCCTCGAAATCCTGATCGCTGCTGCTGAACTCACTCAGCCCGATGCTGATGGTGGCTGTGGCGCCGGCAATGCCAAGCGCGGCAAACGCCTGTTGCGCCTGTTCGCGCAGGCGCTGGGCAATGGCGTGTGCCTGCTGCAGCCTGGTCTGCGGCAGCAGCGCCACGAATTCGTCGCCGCCGTAGCGGGCCGGTAGGTCGGCCTGCCGCAGCTCCGCGCGGCATACGCTTGCCAGGGTGGTAATCACCCGATCGCCTACCAGGTGGCCGTGTACATCGTTGATCTGCTTCAGGTGGTCGATATCGAACGCCAGGATCGTTGCCGGCGTGCCATAGCGGCAGAACAGTTCGAACTGCTGCTGTAGCGCCTGCATCAGCTTGCGGCGATTGGCCAGCCCGGTCAGCGGGTCGGTTTCGCTTTGCGCGCGCAGCTGGGCTTCCAGTGCGTGGCGCGGGGTGATATTACTGGCTACCCACAGCACTGCGTCTTCGCCGGCCACCGGGAACGGTAGCGCCTGCACGCGGCCTTCAAACCAGATCGGCTGTTCCGGCCCGCCGGCCGGCAGGCCTTTCACATCGGCGCCGGACAGGGTGTACTCGACAATGTGCAGACCGCCGCTGGCCAGGGCGGTGGCAATCTCGCCCAGGAACCAGTTCGCTTTTTCCGCATTAATCACATCGCCTATCTTCAGCCCCACCAGGCTGCTGCCATCGTGGTAGTAGCGCTGGTCGGCGCCGCCGAATACCGAGGCATAGCGGCCGCTGCGGGTCAGGATGAACACCGGGTCGGGCAGTGCCGCCAGGATGGCGGCAAGCTGGTCGTTGGAGAGCGGGGATTGCGTCATGGCCTTGCTTCATGCGGACAGGAGACGCAGTCGACTGCGCGGTCGCAGTACAACTGCCCTGCCTTTACCGTAGCACGCCAGACGCGGATCGGCAGTGTTATCGAAACCTGTTGGCGTGGCCGCTTATTTGCCGCCACGCCGTGCCGCCATGCGCTGGCCGGCGGTGCGCAGCTCCTGCTCGCTGATCAGCGCGCCGGCAGTGGGGAACAGCCAGGCTTCCTCGCGGGCGGCGTGCTCGCGGTACAGGCGGGTGAACTCGTGGATCTCGCCGGCATTCAGCGTGCCCAGGGTGCCGGCGGCGTAGGCGTTCAGGTCGTCGCGGATGGCGTTCCAGCGGGCGTGCAGATAGCCGTGCTCGCCCAGCAGCTGTTCGATCTTGGGGGCGGCCTCCGGCTGGCGCGCCATGATCAGCGGAAACAGCTCGTCTTCTTCGTCCTGGTGATGCGCCGGGCCGGCCACCTCGAAATAGCGCACGATGCCGGTGATGGTGTTGCCAACCGCCGGGCTGTTGCCGTTGGCCGCAATGTAGGCCGGCAGCGCATCCAGCTGCTGGCAGAAGTGGCGTACCTTGTCGTGACAGGCGTGCAGCATTTCCAGCGGGGCATCGAACGACGGCGCGGCGGCGGACAGCGAATCAAGCTTGAGCATGGCAGTCTCCTGCGATTAAGGGTTGGCCGCAGTATCGCGCGGCCATGGTTGCTGGCGTATGACGCCGCTCAATTTCTGCCGTATGCCGCAGTGCCGACTGTTGCGGTAAAGTGCGCCTTTGCCCGTGAGACGGATTGCCGCGATGACCGTTCCCTTCCATGTCTGCCCGCTGCCGCGCGATGCGGCCAACCTGGACGCCGCGCTGGCGCTGCATGATGCCGCCCACGCGCTGGAAGTGGCCTGGCTGCAGGGCTACCCGCTGCCCCGGCTGTGGCAGGGTGTGGCGGACATTGCCGCCGAGTCGCGACAGCTGCTGGCAGCGTATGACGAGGCCGGTGTGCTGTGCGGTCTGCTGCTGGCCAGCACGCAGCCGGATGGCGCTATCGATATCGAGCGCACGCTGGTGTCGCCGCAGCGGCTGGGCGAAGGCTGGGCCGGGCGCCTGCTCACCGCTGCGCTGGCGCCGGTGGCGCAGGCCACGGTAATGACAGCTGCGGCCAACCGGGCGGCGCTGCGCTGCTACCGCAAGGCCGGCTTCAGCGTGGAGCGTGAATTTGCCGCACCGGATGGCTTGCCGCTAGTGGCGCTGGCCTGGCAGCGCGACGATAGCCCATTGCCGCTGCAGCTGGATGCCGATGGCTGGGTGCTGGAGGCGCAAAAACTGCCGTCGCCCAATTGCGATGACTATGCGGAACCGTGCGCTACCCCGCTGCTGGTGATCCACAACATCAGCCTGCCGCCCTACCAGTACGGCGGGCCGGGCGTGCCGCAGCTGTTCAGCAATAGTCTGGACCCGCAGGAACACCCGTATTACGCCGCCATCGCCGGCCTGCGGGTGTCCTGCCATTTCTTCATCCGCCGCGATGGCAGCCTGCTGCAGTTCGTACCCACCACGCGCCGCGCCTGGCATGCCGGGGTATCGCAGTGGCGCGGCCGCGAGCGCTGCAATGATTTCTCGCTGGGTATCGAGCTGGAAGGCTGCGATTTCGAACCGTTCAGCCATGCGCAGTACCGCACGCTGGCGGCGCTGGCGGCCTTGCTGCAGCGTGACTGTGGCGTGACGGCCATTACCGGCCACGAGCACATCGCCCCGGGACGCAAGACCGATCCCGGCCCGTATTTCGACTGGGCGCGGCTGTCGGCCAGCCTCGGTCGGCACTTGCCGGAGAACTGAGCCGGTAGCGGCAAAAAGCAAGGGCAAGTCATGCGGCTTGCCCTTGTTGCTTATGGCCAACCCTGCGGCCAGCCTTGCGCCCTTACAGCTCTACCTGCGCGCCCATTTCCACCACGCGGTTGGAGGGAATCTGGAAGAAGTCGGTGGCGCGCAGCGCGTTCTTGCTCATCCACACGAACAGCTTCTCGCGCCACGGCGCCATGCCCTCGCGGTCGGTCTGGATCAGCGTTTCGCGCGACAGGAAGAACGAGGTATCCATCAGCTCGAAATGCAGTTCCTGCTGCTCGCACAGCTCCAGGATTTCCTGCACGTTCGGCGTTTCTTTGAAACCGTAGGACGCCAGCACCCGCCAGAAGCTGTTGGACAACCGTTCGATGCGTACCCGCTGCGCCTGCTCGACATACGGCACTTCCTCGCTGCGTATCGTCATCAGCACCACGCGCTCGTGCAGCACCTTGTTGTGCTTCAGGTTATGCAGCAGCGCATGTGGCACGCCATCGGTGGTACTGGTGAGGAATACCGCGGTGCCCTGCACCCGGTCTGGCGAATAGGTTTCCATGTTCTCGATGAAACCATCCAGCGGAATGGCCATCTCGTTCAGGCGTTGCATCAGCAGCTTGCGGCCCTGTTTCCAGGTGCTCATCAGCATGAAAGCGGCAATGCCGATCAGCAGCGGCAGCCAGCCACCGGCCAGAATCTTCACCACGTTGGCCGCAAACAGCGGCACGTCGATGGTAAGCAGTGCCGCCAGGAGCGGCGCCACCAGCCAGGCCGGCCAGTGCCAGCCACGCAGCGCCACGGTGCAGGCCAGAATCGAGGTAATCACCATGGTGCCGGTAACGGCAATGCCATAGGCACCAGCCAGCGCGCTGGAATTCTGGAACATCACCACCACCGCCACCACCGCCACCAGCAGGCCCCAGTTGATCAGCGGGATATAGATCTGGCCGATTTCATGATCGGAAGTGTGGGTGATCTCCATGCGTGGCAGAAAGCCCAGCTGCACTGCCTGACGCGTCAGCGAGAACACGCCGGAAATTACCGCCTGCGAGGCGATGACGGTGGCGCAGGTGGACAGGATCACCATCGGCAGCAGTGCCCATTGTGGTGCCAGGTGGAAGAACGGGTTGGCGCGTGCCTCCGGGCTGGCCAGAATCTCCGCGCCCTGGCCAAAGTAATTCAGCAGCAGCGCCGGCAGTACGAAACTGAACCACGCCAGGCGGATCGGCTTGGCGCCAAAGTGGCCCATGTCGGCATACAGTGCCTCGGCGCCAGTCAGCGCCAGCACTACCGAACCCAGCGCCAGGAAGCCTACCGCCTGGTGGTGCAGCAGGAATTGCAGCCCCCAGGCCGGATTGAGCGCCGCCAGTACCGCCGTATTACCAGCAATGCCATGCAGTCCCAGCGCGGCCAGCGCGGCGAACCACAGCATCATCACCGGGCCGAACAGCTTGCCCACGCTGGCGGTGCCATGTTTCTGGATCAGGAACAGGCCCACCAGCACGGTGATGGCGATCGGCAGCACGTAAGGTTTGAAGGCCGGGGTAATCACCTCCAGACCTTCCACCGCCGACAGCACCGAGATGGCCGGTGTGATCACCACCTCGCCATAGAAGAAGCCGCCGCCCATCAGGCCCAGCGCTCCCAGCAGCCAGGCCTTGGGGCCAACGTAGCGGCGCGCCAGCGCCATCAGGGTGAGGATGCCGCCTTCGCCGCGGTTATCTGCGCGCAATACAAAGGCCAGATACTTCAGCGATACCACCAGCAGCAGACCCCAGACGATCAGCGACAGGATGCCCAGCACATTGGCCTCGTTCACCTCCAGGCCCAGGTGCGGGCTGAAGCACTCCTTCAGCGTGTACAGCGGGCTGGTGCCGATGTCGCCATAGACCACGCCCATGGCTGCCAGGGTAATGCCGGCAAGGGCTTGCTTGTTTGTTGACTGCATGATTTTTGTATATTGAGTCGTGTCCGGCGGCACAGTGAATGTTGCGCCGCAATATTGTTGCCACAGGTGAGCGCGCAGCGTACTCCGCGGCAAGGCAAACTGCCATGGCTTAGTGCGCTTTGTCTGCTGTTTTATGCATATGAAGTAGACGGTTTGCCACAATCGTGAACATGGCCGTGCCGCCGCTTATGATTCGGCAAGAATTTCTACCGAAATTGAGATTTTTCAATAAAAAATATTCGCAACTGTGGCGATTTGATTATGCTGACGGCCTGAACCTATTGCAGAGAGTTTTTCCACGTGCGCGCCTTGCTTCTACTAGGCAGCATGCTGCTGTCCGCCCTAGCCAGCGCCAGCCCCATGCTGCTGCTTACCCAGCAACAGGCTCCGTATTCCGTGCAAATGGCGGATGGTAGCCAGCAGGGCCTGGCCCTGCAGACCATACGTTGCGCCTTGCAGCGCAGCGGGCAGACGGCGGTGATCCGCTTCGTGTCCTGGTCACGGGCACAGCGGCTGGTGGAGAGTGGCGAGGCCGATGGTTATTTCCCGGCCTCACGCAACCCGCAGCGCGATGAGCGTGCGCTGTGGATCGGCCCGGCGGCACAGCAGCAATGGCGCTGGTATCTGCGCCGCGACAGCCGGCTGGATCCGGCGGCGCCGGAGTTCATCCAGCAGGCGAAGGTTGGCGCCTATGCCGGCTCCAATATGCACCAGTGGCTGCTGGATCACGGCTACCACATCAGCGTCAGCCCGCCCGGGCATGACCAGATGCTGGACGTGCTGCTGGCCGGGCGCGCCGATGCGGTGTTGGCGGCCAACCTGGCGATGGAAGCGCTGATCACGTCGCGTGGCGCGGAAAACCGCGTGCGTTCGGTGCTGCTGCAGGACAAACCGCTGGGGCTGTACCTGGCGCGCCATTTCCTGGTACAGCAGCCACAGCTGGCCGAGCAACTGCAGCAGCAGATGCAGCGTTGCTACCAGCTGCCGCGCTGAATTGTCGTCAGCTGGCGTCAGCAGGCATCATTGGTTCTTCCATTGCTGCCGGTAGCTTTCCATGCATTTTCGCCATGACCAACTGGAACCAGATCAAGCCTATCGCTTGCTGACCTCTCTGATAACGCCACGCCCTATTGCCTGGATCAGCACCTCCGGCCCGGATGGCGCTACTAACCTGGCGCCATACTCCTTTTTTACCGTGGCCAGCCTGGCGCCGCCGGTGCTGCTGGTCAGCCAGGTTAACCCGTGCCATGGCGGCGACAAGGACACCTTGCGCAACCTTGCGGCCAACGGTGAGTGCGTGGTGAACATGGTCAGCCACGATCTGGCTGGCGCAATGAACGCCAGCTGCGCCCCATTACCCTACGGCAGCAGCGAGTTTGCCGCTGCCGGCCTGGCCGCGTGCAGCAGCCAGTGGGTGGCCGCGCCCGGGGTGGCGGCGGCCAGCGCACGCATCGAATGCCGGCTGCGCGATATCCAGCGCATCGGTGATGGCCCGATGGGCGGCAGCCTGCTGCTGCTGGATGTGGTAGGCATCAGCGTGGCCGACGCGTTGCTGCAAGACGGGGTGGTGGATGCTGCATTGCTGGACACCATAGGCAAGCTGGGGGGCGATGGCTATTGCAGTACGCGGCAGCAATTTGACATGGCGCGACCGCGGTAAATGGCTGTAATCAACGGCAGACAATACGAAATGACGGAAATCGCTGCGGGGAATAAATCGCCCGACATTTAATGGTTTTTTAGAATCTGGCTTGGCTGTTTTCTATAGATTCTGGGCGATATTTTTCACCAGAAATACGATGTCCCATGCCAAGCATTACCCCCTTTCATCGCCAAGGGCTGTTAGTTGTTGCCATGACATTGGGTGCTGTTGCCCAGGTTCAGGCAGCAAGTCCAGATGCAGTAAGAGCGGATCAGGAATTTATCCGCCAGCAACAGCGCGAGCGCGCCTTGCGCCAACAGCAAGAGACGGCTGCTGATATCCGCCCGGAGCCTGCTCAGCAGCAACAACTTGCAGATTCATTACCGGATAGTGAGTCACCTTGCTTTGTGATTCAGCGGGTGCAGCTGCAAGGCGAACTTGCGCCTTCGTTTGCATGGTTACTGCCGGCAAGTGAGCATGGCGGGGAGGCAGTCGTGGGCCGCTGCCTGGGCACGCAAGGTATCAACGTGTTGCTCAACCGCATGCAAAATGCGTTGATTGCCAAGGGCTATGTCACTACTCGGGTACTGGTGCCCCCACAAAACCTCGCCAGCGGCACGCTTAACATCGCCGTGCTGCCGGGCCGCATACATGCCATTCACCTGGCTGATGGCACCTCGGGGCGTGCCACGCTGCGAAATGCTATCCCCGCCAAGCCTGGCGATACGCTCAACCTGCGGGATATCGAACAAGGCCTGGAAAACCTCAAACGTGTACCTACGGTAGATGCCGACATCAAGATCGCACCAGCTGTCGGTAGCGATGCCCAGCCAGGAGATAGCGACCTGGTGGTGCAATGGCAGCAAGCGTTTCCGTTGCGATTGAGTGTTGCGCTGGATGACAGCGGCAGCCGGGCGACAGGCCGCTACCAAGCCGGGGTGACGGTTTCCTACGACAACTGGTGGACGCTCAACGACCTGTTCTACCTCAGTGCCAATCGCAGCGTCTTGATACCGGATGGCCCCAGCAAGGGCACCGAAGGTTATACCGCACACTACGAATTTCCCATGGGTTATTGGTTGCTTGGCGCTAGCGCCAGCCAATCCCGTTATCACCAGACAGCATCAGGGCGTAACCAGAGCATCGTCTACAGCGGCGACAGCAGCAATGGCGAACTGAAGCTTTCCCGAGTGCTGTACCGCGACGCGCAGCGCAAGACGGGCGGCTATCTGCTCGGCTGGGTGCGAGAGTCCCGCAACTATATCGACGATACCGAGGTGCAGGTGCAGCACCGCCGCATGGCGGGTTGGGAGGCCGGTATCACTCACCGCGAGTACCTGGGCAGCGGGTCGCTGGATGTACACCTGGGTTACCGCCAGGGTACCGGGGCGCTGGCAGCGCTGGCTGCTCCTGAGCAGGCATTTGGGGGGGGGGACCTCTCGTTTGCGGATGATCACGGCGGATGCTCAGTTCGCCCAGCCTTTCCGCCTGTGGGGAGGTAATTGGCGGGTAATGACCAGCTGGCGCGCGCAATGGAACCGGACGCCGCTAGTACCGCAAGATCGTTTTGCCATCGGTGGCCGCTATACCGTGCGGGGTTTTGATGGGGAAAGCAGTCTGATCGCCGAACGTGGCTGGCTGTGGCGCAACGAACTTGGCCTGGCCTTGGGTCAGAGCGGTCAAGAGCTCTACCTGGGGCTGGACCATGGGGAAATTGGCGGCGCTTCCCGTGACATGCAGCTAGGGACCCGACTCACTGGCGCGGTGGTCGGCCTGCATGGCGGCTACCGTGGCCTGAGCTATGACTTGTTCGCCGGCGTCCCCGTCAAAAAACCGGACGGCTTCCATACGTCTGGCGTCACCACCGGCTTCCAGGCCAGCTGGACATGGTGAGCCGGATGATTGGCCAACAAGTACTCGCACCGGCTCTGCAAGGTGGGACATACAGCGAGGCTACCGTGCTGGGCGCTGTGGTCTGGCTGTGGATGCATTCGGCTTCTCACCGTCGTACGCCGCTGATGGATCTGCAGCGCCTGTTGCTGCCCGCCATCAAGAGCGGGCAATTCATTCTGGTTACCCACGCTGACAAACCGGTGTTCTACCTGTCCTGGGCACAGTTCAGCCCCGCCGCTGAAGCACGTTACCTGCAACTGCATCCGTCACAGCTGCCTGAGACCGACTGGCAAAGCGGAGATCGCATGTGGGTGCTGGACTGGGTTGCGCCATTTGGCCACAGCAATGGCATGCGCAGACTGGTGCAGCAACTGTTTGCCACCCGCTGTTGGCGCGGCTTGTACCACAAGGGAAATCAGCGGGGGCTGCAGGTAAAAGCCTTCAGCGGCTTGGCGGTACTGCCGGTAGAAGCCCGAGCCTGGCAGGCGGCAAATCCAGTTTGCTGGCCAGCAGATAACACGCAGCAGACTCAACGAAACAACAAGGTGTAAGCATCATGAACAAGCATCTATATCGCATAGTGTTCAATAAGGCGCGTGGCTTGTTGATGGTGGTAGCGGAAAACGTTGCCAGCCACGGCAAAGCCAGTGCTGGTACCACCGCTGCATCAGGCCGCTCGGTGCCGCTCTGTCTAGCGCTGCGGCCAGTGTGCTTTAGTCTCTTGGTGGCGAGCGGGCTGGTGCATGCCATGCCCTCTGCCACGCAGGTGGTAGCGGATGGCAATGCCCCGAAGACGCAGCAGCCAACGATCCTGAACACCGCCAATGGTGTGCCACAGGTCAATATCCAGACCCCCAGCGCAGCCGGGGTATCTCGCAACAGTTACACGCAGTTCGATGTCGGTCAGCAAGGGGTGATTCTCAACAATGCTCGTGGCAGTGCCCAGACACAATTGGGTGGCTGGGTGGCAGGCAACCCCTGGCTAGCGGCTGGTACCGCCAGAGTGATTCTGAACGAGGTCAACAGCAGCCTGCCCAGTCAATTGCGTGGTTACGTTGAAGTGGCCGGCGATCGCGCACAGGTCGTCATCGCCAACCCGGCAGGCATCAGCTGTGATGGCTGTGGTTTCATTAACGCGAACCGGGCAACGTTGACTACGGGCAGCCCGATTCTCAACAACGGCAGCCTGGAAGGCTACCGGGTACAGCAGGGCAACATCACGATATCCGGCGTCGGCCTGGATGGGCGGCAGGCCGAATACACCGACCTGCTGGCGCGTGCCATACAGGTAAATGCCGGCATTTGGGCCACACAACTACGTGTGCATAGCGGCGCCGGGCAGAGCAATGCCGATTTGAGTCAGACATCGGCACTGCTTGCGGCCAACACTAGTCCTGCGCCGGCCTATTCGCTGGATGTGGCCGCACTGGGCGGTATGTATGCCGGCAAAATCTGGCTGGTAGGTACCGAGCACGGCTTGGGCGCCCGCTTTGTCGGCCAGCTTGGTGCTGCTGCCGGCGAGATAGTGGTGCGCCAGGATGGCGAGATCAGCAATAGCGGCAAGCTGGCCGCAACGGGTGACATCCAGGTACAAGCCAGTGCGGGCATCCAGAACAGCGGCACTGTCTCCGCACAAGGCGATATCACGCTGCAGACAGCAGCCACATTCGACAACAGTGGCATGGTGATTGCCGGCGGCAATGCGGATATCCGCGCCTTGCAGCTGGATAACCAGCAGGGTGCAACCCTGGGCGCGGTAGGCAATACCAACCTGGCTGCCAGCGGCATGGAAAATAGCGGTAGCGTACAGGCGGGCGCCAGCTTGCAACTGACGGCCGATGCACTGGATAACAGAGCCAGTGGCGAAATCAGTGCCGCATCCACCCAGTTGACGCTAAGCAACAACCTGACCAATCGTGGCCTGATTGATGGCGAGCAGACCCGGCTGTCTGCCGCCACCCTGAACAATCTGGGCAGTGGCCGCATCTATGGCGATCAACTGGCCATTGCGGCTGGCACACTGAACAATCTGTCTGAAAACGGCGTAGCACCTACCATTGCCGCTCGCACGCAGCTGGATATCGGCGCCGGTACCGTCAACAACCGGGAGCATGCGCTGATTTTCAGCGCCGGCGACATGGCATTCGGTGGCGCGCTGGATGCCGGCTTCCATGCCACAGGGTTGGCGGGCAGCATCAACAACAACAGCGCCAGCATCGAGGCCTTGGGCAAGCTGGCTATCGCCGCACATACCATCAACAACACCAACGAGCATTTCGCCACCGAAGTCTTACCGGTGGGCACCCCAGAACACATCATCGAATACCAAGGGTCGGGCTCTCCCAACCGCTACCGGCCTGGCGACCCAGGGGTCTACATCTTTAACGATGAATCCGATCACCTGATGACACCGGAAGGCCCGTTTGAAACCTGGAGCCAATACGACTACACCCGCAGCATCCAGGAAACCACCATCACCCAGACCGACCCGGGCAAGATCACCGCAGGTGGCGACATGAGCCTTACCGCCGACACCTTGCGCAACGACAAAAGCCACATCATTGCCGGCGGCCAACTTACCGCCAATGTCACGGACTTGCAGAATATTGATGTTACCGGGCAGCACTACGTCACCGATATCGGCGTAGTCACCAACTACTGGCGCGACCACCAGAAAGGCCGCGACAGTACTGGCAGCAGCACCAGTACCTATCAGCCGCCCGTGGCGATCAGCGACATTTCGCTGGCCCCTTTCCGCTACCAGCAGAACAGCCAGCCGCCTGCGTCCGGCACCAAGATCGGCGACCTCGGGACGCTGACCGTACCTGACAGCAGCCTTTACCACCTTAGCAGCGACCCGAAGCTGGGCTACCTGGTGGAAACCGACCCGCGTTTTAGCAACTACCGGCAATGGCTGGGTTCCGACTACATGCTGGCGGCCCTGTCGGTAGACCCCACTAGCGTACAAAAACGCCTGGGCGATGGCTTCTACGAACAGAAACTGCTGCGCGAACAAGTGGCGCAGCTGACAGGGCGGCGTTTCCTGGATGGCTATGCCAGTGATCAGGCGCAATACCAGGCGCTGATGGACCAGGGCATTACCGTGGCCAAAGCCTGGAGCCTGCGGCCGGGCGTGGCACTGAGCGCGCAGCAAGTGGCACAACTGACCAGCGACATCGTCTGGCTGGTCGAACAGGATGTGACCCTGCCGGACGGCCGCACCGCCAAGGCGCTGGTGCCACAGCTGTACCTGCGTCCAGGCCGCACCGATCTTGCCAGCAGCGGCGCGCTGATCGCTGGCGACAGCCTGAACCTGCAACTGCGCGGCCAGCTCGACAACCAGGGCACCCTGGCGGGGCGTCGCCTGCTTACTCTTACCGCCGACACCGTCAACAACCTTGGCGGGCGCATCACCGGCAACGACGTGTTGGCCGCCGCCCGCAACGACCTCAACAATATCGGTGGCAGCATCGATGCCGGCAACAGCCTGCAAGTGACCGCCGGGCGCGACCTCAACCTCACCAGCACCACCCGCAGCAACAGCAACGCCCAGGGCAGCGAAACCCACCTCAACCGCGTGGCCGGCCTGTACGTCACCAACCCGTCCGGCAGCACCCTAGTCGCCAGCGCTGGGCGCAACCTGCACCTCACCGCTGCCGACATCGGCAATAGCGGCAGCGGCAGCACCCAGCTGGCAGCCGGCAACGACCTGGTACTGGACACCATCACCACCAGCCAGCAACAACACATCGTGTGGGATGACAACAACCAGCGCCGGGACAGCAGCAGCCAGGACATCGGCAGCCAGGTGCACGCCAAGGGCGACATCGCCCTGCTGGCAGGCCACGACCTCACCGCCCGTGCGGCCAACGTTGGCAGCGAGCAGGGCGCCGTGCAGGCACGGGCCGGCAACGACATCCAGCTGACCGCAGGCAGCCGCCGCCAAACCGTAGACGAAGCGCACCAGCACACCGGCAGCAGCAGCGCCTTCTCCAGTACCACCATCAGCACCCGCGACAGCCTGGACCAGACCCAGGCCGTCGCCACCACCCTGTCCGGCAACACCACCAGCCTGCAGGCCGGGCGCGACATCGCCGTCAGCGGCAGCAACGTGGTCAGCACCGCCGGCACCGCACTGCAGGCCGGACGCGACATCGCCATCACCGCCGCCACCGACACCCTCAGCCAGCAGCACGACCGTGCCGAAAGCCAAAGCGGCCTGTTCAGCGGCGGCGGCCTCGGCTTCACCCTGGGTACCCGGCAGCAGAGCGTAGACCAGCGCGGCAGCAGCACCCAGGCCGCCGCTGCCACTATCGGCAGCACCCAGGGCGACGTCACCCTGCAGGCCGGGCAGCACTACCAGCAAAGCGGCAGCCACGTACTGGCGCCGCAAGGCAACATCGACATCGCCGCCAAACAGATCGACATCAGCGCCGCCCAGCAGCACAGCCAGACCACCACCGACACCCGGTTCAAGCAAAACGGCCTCAGCGTCGCCATCAGCAACCCCGTCGTCAGCGCCCTGCAAACCGGGCAGCAAATGCAGCAAGCCGCCAGCCAGACCAGCGACAGCCGCATGCAAACACTGGCCGCCGCCACCACCGCCCTGGCCAGCAAGAACGCCTACGACGCCGTCAGCCAGAACCCGGCCCAGGCCGGCGGTATCAACCTCAGCATCAGCGTAGGCAGCAGCCAGAGCCAGAGTCACAGCGAACAACAACAGGACAGCAGCAGCGCCTCCACCCTGCGTGCCGGCGGCAACCTCAGCCTGCGCGCCACGGGTGACGGCCAGCACAGCAACCTCACCGTACAGGGCAGCGACATCCAGGCGGCGGGCAACGTCAGCCTGCAGGCCGACAACCAGATCCAACTGTTGGCCGCACAACACAGCGCCAGCCAGCACAGCACTAACAGCGGCAGCAGTGCCAGCCTGGGCGTCAGCATCGGCCCCGTCGGCCCTCAGCTCAACGTCAGCGCCAGCGGCAATCGCGGCAATGCCGACGGCAGCGACACCAGCTGGCGCAACACCCATATCGACGCCGGGCAACAACTCACACTGCAAAGCGGCGGCGACACCACCCTCAAAGGCGCCGTTGCCAGCGGCAAGCAGATCACCGCCAAGGTTGGCGGCGACCTCAAACTCGAAAGCCTGCAAGACAGCAGCCACTACGTCAGCAAACAGCAAAGCCAGGGCGGCAGCCTCTCGGTAGGGGCTGGCGTGGTGTCCGGCAGCGTCAACATTGGCAACAGCAAGCTGGGCAGCGACTACGCCAGCGTCACAGAACAGACCGGTCTGACAGCCGGCGACGGCGGTTTCCAGCTACAAGTACAAGGCAATACCGACCTCAAGGGCGCGGTGATCAGCAGCAGCGAGCAGGCGGTGCGGGATGGCAAGAACCAGCTCAGTACCGGCACCCTGACGCACAGCGACATCGACAACCACGCCAGCTACAGCGGGCAGAGCGTCAGCCTGGGCGGTGGTTACAGCAGCAATGGCAGCGGGGTCGGTAAAAACCAGCAAGGACAGGCAAGCAGCGATGGCAGCCAGACCCCCGGCAGCAGCCTGCCCAGCCTGAATGGCCTATCGGCCACCGCGCCGCTTGCCATGAACGCCAACGGCAGCAGCAGTAGTACCACCCAGTCAGGCATCAGCGGCGGTGCGATCGAGATTCGGGATAGTCAGCAACAACAAACGCTGAACGGGCAAACAGCGGAACAAACCGTTGCCGGGCTAAACCGCGACGTAGAGACCGGGCAGGACAGCACGCATGCACTCAAGCCGATCTTCAACGAACAGGAGCTGAAGGCTGGCTTTGAGGTCGTGGGCGCGTTGCAGCGAGAGACTGCCACCTTCTTGAACAACCGGGCCCTTGAGAAAGATCATGTTCAGCAACAGATTGATGCGGAATTGGAGAAGCCAGCAGGACAGCGAGATGCGGCACGGCTGGAAGCACTGACATCACAGCAACAAGCCAATCAAATTTGGGCCATGGGCGGCATCGGTCACACCGTACTGACCGCACTGACGGCAGCGGCTGGCGGCAATATCAGCGCCACGGACAGCGCATTCTTCCAGGCAATGGCAGTGAACTACCTGCAGAGCCTGGGGGCGCAGGAAATCAAGCATCTAGCCGATGCCCTCGACTCAGAGGTTGCCCGTGCGGCGCTGCAAGCCTTGAATGCATGTGCCGGCGCAGCGTTACAAGGGAGAGGCTGTGGTGGAGCTGCTGCTGGAGCCGGCGCAGCGGTGGTATTGAACAACCTGCTAAACCAGGTCAATGGGCAAAGTGGGCCGCTGAGCGCCGAAGAGCGAGAGGCTCGCAGTAATCTATTGACCTCCCTCATCAGTGGTATTGCAGGAGCGAGTGGCGGAGATGCCAGCAGCGCTGGCAATGCGGCCAACATCGAAATGCGTAACAACGCGCTGATGTTGATACCGCTGGCACTGGAGCTGGTAGACAAGGGAATCACGGCCTATGACGCCTGGCAGCTGGACAAGGCATTACGGGAAGGCCGTAACGAAGACGCGAAAGAGATTGCAGCAGGAATCGCCATTGGTCTGGCAACAGAGGCAGTGCCAGGCAACAAGGTGCTGCAAAAGATCGGGCAAGTACTTGGCAAGAGCGGTAAAGCTGGTGAAGAGGTTGCCAGGGCCGCGGCGGAGATTGTTGCCAAGCGTGAGCAGTTGGCATCACAGTCTGTGGACTTCGCAAAGGGAATTTCTGATCTTCCGCCTGGGGAACGTGTAGCAAAGATAAAAGAAATTGTTCCACAAGTAGTTAATGCGTATGGCTGGAAAAGGGATAAGCAACTTGAGAAATTGAATCCTGGTCGTGCTGTTTATAAAGCGCCAGATGGTAAGATTTATTCGTTGGATACTCAGCATGGAGCATGGGAAAGGATTAATCCAAAGAATGGAGCGCATGAGGGTGAGTACAAGATGCTAAACCCTTTGGAGTTGGTTGAGAGATCAGTTGACACCTCTGGTAGGCATAATTTGAAAGTGAAATAATATGGAAAGTAAATGGAAAAGGCTTGTGGATTTTAATGGTGATGAGGAAATGCCAAGGGGGACGTTATTTAAATTCCCTGCAATCTATCCTTTTGAAGATGCTGTTGTGATGATGTTGTGCATGAATCCGGGTAATGTTGATTTTCCGATGAGCCTTGTTGCCATAACTGGCTACAAGGCAGGAATTAACCCCTACCAAAATCTCCCTGGTGTATGTATCACAGGTAGTGGCGATAATCGTCATTTTGATATTCAGTGGCTTATCATGAATTGGAGTTATTGGGTTTATCCAGATTGTGATGTGGGCTCGGTTTTGGTGAGGAATATCCCCTTAAATGTTGATGAGATTTGAACAATAAATATAAGACTGGACAGTGGTAGGGGGCTATCAACGGCAAACTGGAGTATGAGGCAGCATATGTGCTGGATAATGGGCATGCCTATATAACGGATACGGCAGGTCGAGTGAAATCGGTAGAGGGCGAACTGAGCTTGAACAAAATGGACCGTAATGGTTACCAGCAATGCGTCGCAGGCAAGTGTGGCGAGGCTGGAGACGATGGCGGCCATCTGATTGCATCCAGTCTGGGTGGTGCGGGTGACCGAGTGAACCTGGTGCCGCAGGCATCGATGTTGAATAGGGGGGCTTGGAAAGCCATGGAGAATGAGCTCCGACAAGCATTGAAGGAAGGCAAGACCGTCAGTGTGAAGATTGATGTTGGGTATCCGACTGGGGGTGGATTAAGGCCTAGTGAATTTTATGTTGAAGCAAATATCAACGGTAGTATAAAACGCTACCCATTTTATCAATAGTGAGTGATCATGAAAGAAATAGCTGAGAAAATTATAGAATTAATAAAAGGAGCCTTTCCTGAAGTGCTTGATTCAAAAATCATAGTCACTAAATTGAAGTGCAGAATATTTTCTAATTTCATTAGTTCTGTTGAGTCAATTAAAATATGTGATGGAGTTGTGGAGGATTTGCCAGTCGGGAGAATGGTTTTTAAGCTTGAAGAATTGTTTCTTCGTATTCGAGATTGCATTATGAATGAAGGTGGATGCCGCATTTGGGGATTGACCTTTACTTTGTATCCAGGTGGCAAGTACGAAATTGAATACGACTATAACAAACCCGCAGATTATGAAGATACCGAGGACACGATTTCCGGCGATGAAATCAATCAGTCGCTTGGTGGTTTGCTGGCAACGGAGCCGTTACCCATGCAAATGACCGCCGAACAAGCCTACCAGGCAATTGGTCAATGTGTGTTTCAGGCACAGGATGAAGCCGGCTGGCACCTGGCCGGCGTAGACCTGACATATCAGCCAGGACGTCAAGTGCGGATGCATTTCTGGCAAGAGACTGCCGCCGGGAAACAGCGCGCGCCTAAGGTGCCAGATCATGCCGCGATGGTAGCTGCTGCAGATGGTGCCTATGCTTTGTACGACAGCCTCACGAGCCAAGGTGGTGTCGCACCTGACGGCCTGAGTTTTACCCTGACACCGGAAGGACGGATGAAGCTGGATTACCGCTATCCGGATGCGTGACACCACGTAGTGGGTAGCGGCTTAGCGGTCGAGATGGTGATGGCATGTTACTGGCAATAAGCTACTGCGCGTGCGGCTACGTCAGTGGTAAGCAGGGGGAGGGTTTGTCTTTGAGACCGACTTGCTTAGGACAAGATGTGACATCGTTGTAGTGGTGCCTATCGCTGCCGGCAACGACAATATGTAATTTGGATAAATCTTGCCATTAATTATGCATGCCAAGAGAGATTAGTACTGGTTTGTAGAGTGCAAACACGGTAGCCACGCTTTCGCGCAGGCGTCGCTAACCGCTACAATCGCCGCTGTTTCGCAGAATTTTCAAGGATCAGCCATGCGCGCCTCGCAGTTTTTCATTTCCACCCTGAAGGAAGCCCCCGCCGATGCCGACATCGTCAGCCAGAAGCTGATGCTGCGCGCCGGCTTCATCCGTAAAGTTGCCGCCGGTGTCTATAACTGGATGCCGATGGGCCTGCGCTCGTTGCGCAAGGTGGAAAACATCGTGCGCGAGGAAATGAACCGCGCTGGCGCCATCGAGATTGTGATGCCGATGGTGCAGCCGGCCGGCCTGTGGCAGGAAACCGGCCGCTTCGACGGCATGGGCCCGGAGCTGTTGCGCTTCAAGGATCGCCACGAGCGCGATTTCGTGATCCAGCCGACTTCCGAGGAAGTGGTGACCGACATCGCCCGCAACGAGCTGCGCAGCTACCGCGCGCTGCCGAAGAACTTCTACCAGATCCAGACCAAGTTCCGCGACGAGCGCCGTCCGCGCTTTGGCGTGATGCGTGGCCGCGAGTTCACCATGAAGGATGCCTACTCCTTCGACCGCAGCGCCGAGGACGCCGGCAAGAGCTACGACAATATGTTCGCCGCCTACTGCCGCATTTTTGACCGCCTGGGTCTGACCTACCGTGCGGTGGCAGCCGATACTGGCGCCATCGGTGGTGACCGCTCGCATGAATTCCAGGTGATTGCCGAAACCGGCGAAGACGCTATCGTCTACTGCCCGGATTCCGACTACGCGGCCAACATCGAGCTGGCCGAGGCGGTAGCGCCGGCTGGCGAGCGCCCGGCTGCCAGCCAGCCGCTGACCAAGGTGCACACTCCGGGCGTGAAAACCATCGCCGACCTGGTGCGCTTCCTGAACATCGACATCACTGCCACCGTGAAGGCGCTGGTGGTGGAAGGCGAGGAAGAGGGCTCTGCCGTGCTGATGCTGGTGCGCGGCGACCACGAGCTGAACGAGGTGAAAGCCGAGAAGATCGCCGGCATCAAGAAGCCGCTGACCATGGCCACCCCGGCGCTGATCAACAAGGCCTTCGGTGCCAACCCCGGCTCGCTGGGCCCGGTGGGCTTCAAGGGCCGCATCATTGCCGACCGCACCGTGGCCAAGATGGCCGATTTCGTGATCGGCGCCAACGAGGACGACCAGCACTACACCGGCGCCAACTTCGTGCGCGATTGTGTGGAGCCGGAAGTGGCCGACATCCGCAACGTGGTGGTGGGCGATGCCTCGCCGGACGGCAAAGGTTTGCTGGCGATCCAGCGCGGTATCGAAGTTGGCCATGTGTTCTACCTGGGCACCAAGTACTCCCAGGCCATGGACGCCACCTTCCTGGATGAAGACGGCAAGCCCAAGCACTTCGAGATGGGCTGCTACGGCATCGGCGTGACCCGTATCCTGGGCGCCGCCATCGAACAGAACTTCGACGGCAAGGGCATGATCTGGCCGGACAGCATTGCGCCGTTCAACGTGGTGATCTGTCCGGTGGGCTACGACCGCTCCGAGGCCGTGAAGGCTGCCGCCGACCAGCTGTACGGCGAACTGCTGGCCAAGGGTGTGGACGTGATCATCGACGACCGCGGCGAGCGCCCGGGCGCGATGTTTGCCGACTGGGAGCTGATCGGTGCGCCACACCGCGTCACCATCGGTGACCGTGGCCTGAAGGAAGGCAAGGTGGAATACCAGCATCGTCGCGACAGCGAAGCCACCGCGGTGGCTGCCGGCGAGATTCTGGCCCACCTGCTGGCGAAACTGGGCTAAACCGTAGGGTGGGCAAAGGCCATCTGGCCATGCCCGCCGCTACCTTACCAACCAAGGCTGCCTCGTCATGCGCGCTCCGCTGTTTGCCGTTCTCGCTGTTGCCCTGCTTGCCGCTACCCCGGCCTGGGCAGGTGCGCAGCGCGAAGAGGCGTTGGCGGCCAACGTGGCCTCGGCGATGTCGCGCAGTGTGTCGGATATCAACGCGCCGCGGCTGGTGTTTGAAGACCCGCGTGAAGGCCCGCTGTGGCTGGCGGAGATGTCGCGCCGGCTGCAATCGCGCATTCCGGACCAGTGGATGCGCGAGCGGCTGCTGACCGCGGTACAGTACGAGGCCACCCGTGCCGGGCTGGACCCGCAACTGGTGCTGGGCCTGATCCAGGTGGAAAGCGGCTTCAACAAGTACGCCATCTCGCCGGTGGGCGCGCGTGGGCTGATGCAGGTGATGCCGTTCTGGGTGCGCAGCATCGGCGCGCCGGGTCACAACCTGTTCGAGCTCACCACCAATCTGCGTTACGGCTGCACCATCCTGCGCCATTACATCGATATGGAAGGCGGCAACCTGTTTCGTGCGCTGGGCCGCTACAACGGCAGCCTGGGGCAGGCGACCTATCCCAACCTGGTGGTGGGGGCCTGGAAGCGGCACTGGTTATGGTTGCCTCCCAGTGGAGACAAGTTGGCCGCCGCATTTTGATGACGCTGTGAATGCTGCATGACAAAGCCCCCGCCAATGCGGGGGCTTTGTCATTTGAAGGCGCCACCGGAGCCGGCAACGCCGGGCGGCTTAAGTGCTCAAGGCGGCGCGGCAATGCTAGCTGCGCTCGCCCTTGCGCAGGCTGACCAGTCGGGTGCCGGCCAGGCGGTCGTGCAGGAACTGGCGCTGCGGGTCGAACAATGGCCACATGAGCGGCAGCAGCCACCAGGCCAGTGACAGCCACAGCGCGATGCGGGTGTCGCCGCTGACGCGCTGCCAGGCCTGGAAGGACAGGATGGGCACGCCGACAAACAGCAGCAGGGCGATGCCGAAGCGCACCCCGGCTAATTGCCAGTCCAGCTTGCCGCCATCGGCGCGTTCCAGCTTGATGCGCCAGGTTTTCATCGCCGGCGTCTGGCCGCTTTTCACCCAGCAGTAGCCAAAATAAGCGTACAGCACGCCGGCCATGGTGAGGCGGTATAGCCATTCCAGAGGCAGCGCATGGTTGCCCCAGGCCAGCAAGGGCGTGAACAGCGCAGCGGTAGTGAAGATGATGGCTGCCAGCAGCAGCAGTTCATAGCCGAGGGAGGCAAAGCGGCGGGGAAGACCAGGCGTGGCTGCGGATGTCATGAAATAGCGTGTCGTTATCGAAAAGGTTGGCCGCATCTGCGGTCAGCACGGCATGGTATCAAAGCCCCCTTGCCCCGCCTACCCCCGAAAAGTGGCTGTTTTTGAATGTTTTTGGCGCTTTTTTGCACCTGCACAAAAGCGCTTGACCGTGCTTTCTGGCTTGGGTTAAGTTCATTCATCACGGGACAAAAATAACCTGAAATACAAAGAGGCAAAAATGCAGATATCGGGCGCGGAGATCGTAGTTCGCAGCCTGCAGGAAGAAGGAGTCGAATTCGTATTCGGCTACCCCGGCGGCGCGGTACTCGAAATATATGACGCAATTTTCCGTCAGCAGCAGTTCAAGCATGTACTGGTCCGCCACGAGCAGGCCGCGGTCCATGCCGCTGATGCTTACTCGCGTTCCAGCGACAAGGTCGGCGTGGCACTGGTCACTTCCGGCCCGGGCGCAACCAACGCGGTCACCGGCATCGCCACTGCTTATATGGACTCCATTCCGATGGTGGTGATTTCCGGCCAGGTGCCGACACCCGCCATCGGTCTGGACGCGTTCCAGGAAGTGGACATGGTGGGCATCACCCGCCCGTGCGTGAAGCACAACTTCCTGGTGAAGGACATCAACGAGCTGGCAGCCACCATCAAGAAGGCGTTCTACATCGCCAAGACCGGCCGCCCCGGCCCGGTGGTGGTGGACGTGCCCAAGGATGTGACCCAGGCCAAGGCCGAATTCCACTACCCGGAAAGCGTGAGCATCCGCTCCTACGTACCGGTTACCCGTGGTCATCCGGGCCAGATCAAGAAAGCCGTCAACCTGCTGGCCGAAGCCAAGCGCCCCTACATCTATGTGGGCGGTGGCGCGGTGCAGGGCAATGCCGCGGAAGAAGTCACCGAGCTGGTGAAGATGCTGGGCGTGCCGTGTACCAACACCCTGATGGGCCTGGGCGCCTATCCGGGGCAGGATCAGCAGTTCCTCGGCATGCTGGGCATGCACGGCACCTACGAGGCCAACATGGCCATGCAGTACTGCGATGTACTGATTGCCGTGGGCGCGCGTTTCGATGACCGTGTGATCAGTATCCCGTCGCACTTCCTGTCGCAGCCGAAGAAGATCGTGCACATCGACGTGGACCCGTCCTCCATCGCCAAGCGTGTGAAGGTGGATGTGCCTATCGTTGGCGACGTGAAACACGTGTTGCGCGACATGATCGACCTGTTCAAGCAGACCGGCCTGAAGACCAACGAGCAGCATCTGGCTGGCTGGTGGAAACAGATCGAGCAATGGCGCAGCTACAACAGCCTGCTGTACACCCCGTCCAGCGAGCTGATCAAGCCGCAGTACGTGGTGCAGAAGCTGTACGAGATCACCGGCGGCGATGCCATCATCACCTCCGACGTGGGCCAGCACCAGATGTGGGCGGCGCAGTACTACCCGTTCAAGCGCCCGAAGCAGTGGCTTAACTCCGGTGGCCTCGGCACCATGGGCTTTGGCCTGCCGGCCGCCATCGGCGCGCAGCTGGCCAACCCGAACGCGCAGGTGGCCTGTATCACCGGCGAAGGCTCCATCCAGATGAATATCCAGGAGCTGTCCACCGCCAAGCAGTACCACACCCCGGTGAAGGTGATTGCGCTCAATAACCGTTACCTGGGCATGGTGCGTCAGTGGCAGGAGTTCTTCTACGGTACCCGTTACTCCGAGTCCTATATGGACGCGCTGCCGGATTTCGTTAAGATCGCCGAAGCCTACGGTCACGTCGGCATCAAGGTGGAAAACCCGGCCGATGTCGAGCCGGTGTTGCGTGAAGCCTTCAGCCCGGCACTGAAGGAACGTCTGGTATTCCTGGACTTCCGTACCGATCAGTCCGAGAACGTGTTCCCGATGATCCAGAACGGCAAGGGCCTGGACCAGATGGACTTGCCGCCGCACATGCGCGAGCTGCAGATCGCTCCGTTCGAGAACAACCGTGACTACGGCAACATGTGCTGAGGCGTAAGAATGCGACACATCCTTTCAATTCTTCTGGAAAACGAAGCGGGCGCACTCTCGCGAGTAGTAGGACTTTTTTCCGCCCGCGCATACAATATCGATTCGCTGACGGTGTCGACTACCGAAGATCCGACACTGTCTCGCATGACCATCGTCACCCACGGGTCTGACGAAGTCATCGAACAGATCACCAAGCAGCTCAACAAGCTGATCGAGGTGGTCAAGGTGATTGACCTCAACGAGTCCGACCATATCGAACGTGAGATGATGCTGATCAAGGTCCGCGCCACCGGCAAGGACCGCGAGGAGATGAAGCGCATGGCCGACATCTTCCGTGGCCGCATCATCGACGTGACGGAAAAGACCTACACCATCGAGCTCACTGGTACCAGCGAAAAGCTCAACGCCTTTATCGAGGCGATCGACCGTTCAGTGATCCTGGAAACGGTGCGTACCGGTGCATCCGGCATTGGTCGCGGCGAACGTATTTTGAAGATCTGAATCACCTGGGCGGCTACCCGCTGCCCAAGAACAACTAGGGACATAAAATGAAAGTTTTCTACGACAAAGACGCTGACCTCTCCATCATCAAGGGCAAGCAGGTCGCCATTATCGGTTACGGCTCCCAAGGCCACGCCCACGCGCAGAACCTGAAGGAATCCGGCGTCAACGTGATCGTCGGTCTGCGCAAGAATGGCGCATCGTGGAAAAAAGCTGAGGCCGCCGGCCATCAGGTACAAGAAGTTGCCGACGCGGTAAAAGCCGCTGACGTGGTAATGATCCTGCTGCCGGACGAGTCGCAGCCGGAGGTGTACAACAACGAAATCGCGGCCAACATCAAGCAGGGTGCAGCACTGGCCTTCGCTCACGGCTTCAACATTCACTACAACCAGATCGTGCCGCGCGCCGACCTGGACGTGATCATGATCGCCCCGAAAGGCCCGGGCCACACCGTGCGCTCCGAGTACGTGAAGGGCGGCGGCGTGCCGACCCTGATCGCCGTGTACCAGGACAAGTCCGGCAAGGCACGCGACATCGCCCTGTCCTACGCTGCGGCCAACGGCGGCACCAAGGGCGGCGTGATCGAAACCAACTTCCGCGAAGAAACCGAAACCGATCTGTTCGGTGAGCAGGCGGTACTGTGTGGTGGCGCGGTTGAGTTGGTGAAAGCCGGCTTCGAAACCCTGACCGAAGCTGGTTACGCTCCGGAAATGGCCTACTTCGAATGTCTGCACGAACTGAAGCTGATCGTTGACCTGATGTACGAAGGCGGCATCGCCAACATGAACTACTCCATCTCCAACAACGCGGAGTATGGCGAGTACGTGACCGGCCCGGAAGTGGTGACCTCCGCCACCAAGGAAGCGATGAAGAAAGCGCTGTACCGCATCCAGTCCGGCGAATACGCCAAGATGTTCATCCTGGAAGGCAAGACCAACTACCCGAGCATGACTGCTCGTCGTCGTCTGAACGCCGAGCATCCGATCGAGAAGGTTGGCGCCGAACTGCGCGCAATGATGCCGTGGATCTCCAAGAACAAGCTGGTTGACCAGTCCAAGAACTAATCTGGACCAGTCAGCTGTCAGCCAAAGCCGGACTTTGTCCGGCTTTTTTGCGTTTTGTGCGGCAGCTTTGGCTTTTGCCGTGCCGGCCGCCGCTTTAGAATGAACGGCTGATTGCGGCCAAGCTTTGGCCGCGCGCCATCAACCTGTAGCCAACAATAACGACTAGGGCGAGCCCATGCATATCGATCCGGCCCCGAACAAGCTGTCCCTGCGCCGCCAGGGCATCTACCTGCTGCCCAACTCCTTTACCCTGGCGGCGTTGTTTGCCGGTTTTTACGCCATCGTGCAGGCGATGAACCAGAATTTCGAACATGCCGCGGTGGCGATTTTCCTCGCCATGATCCTGGACGGCATGGATGGCCGCGTGGCGCGGCTTACCCACAGCCAGAGCGCATTCGGTGCCGAGTTCGACAGCCTCTCCGACATGGTGAGTTTTGGCGTGGCGCCGGCGCTGGTGGCCTACGAGTGGATGCTGAAGGACCTGGGCAAGCTGGGCTGGATGGTGGCATTCATCCACTGTGCCGGCGCTGCACTGCGCCTGGCGCGCTTCAACACCATGATCGGCTCCACCGACAAGCGCTGGTTCATCGGCCTGCCTAGCCCGGCTGCTGCGGCGCTGGTGGCCGGCCTGGTGTGGATCTGTCATGCCTACGGCTACAACGACCTGCCGGGGCTGAAGTGGATCGCGCTGGGCTTTACCGCCTTCTCCGGCATCACCATGGTGACCAATGTGAAGTTCTGGAGCTTCAAGGAGATTCATCTGCGTCGCCGCGTGCCGTTCGTGATGCTGCTGGGGCTGGTGGTGGTGCTGCTGTTGCTGATGTCGGAGCCGCCGCTGGTATTGTTCGGCTTCTTTGTCTGCTATGCGCTGTCCGGCTACGTGATGGCGGCACTGGGAATGGGCCGCAAGACTGTGCCGGTAAGGGCGGAATAGAAGCTGTGCCGGTGTGGCGGACAGACAAACGGGCGCTTCGGCGCCCTTTTTTGTTGGCATGGCTTGGACAATATGTCCAAATATCTTGGTTTGACAGTGGCGCTTTGTGAAAATCATACTGATTTCACCAAATTTGTTTGACACTATGTCTTCGATTTCGCTAAGGTAGACCCAGAAATAAACAGGAGACAGCAATGCAATTGGACATCGAGCGTCTAATCGAGGATTTCGGCGGCCCCAGCGCACTCGCGGACGCGCTGACGGCAGGCTTCCCCGACGAGCCGGTGACGCGTGCTGCTGTCTACAAATGGCGCGAGCGCGGCAGCCTGCCGCTGGCGCAGCTGAACAAGCTGGCGCTGCTCGCCGCACAACAGGGCAAGCGATTCGATTTCAACGACTATCTGACCGGGGTACAGCCGGCGGGACAATGGAGATCACCAGACATGGGCGACCGTCTCATCATTTTCGATACCACCTTGCGTGATGGCGAGCAGTCGCCGGGCGCTGCCATGACCAAGGAAGAAAAAGTCCGTATCGCCCGTCAGCTGGAACGCCTGGGTGTGGACGTGATCGAGGCTGGCTTTGCTGCTGCCAGCCCTGGCGATGCCGACGCGATTCGCGCTATTGCCGAAGTGGTGAAGGAGTCCACCGTCTGTTCGCTGGCACGCGCCAACGAGCGCGATATCCGCGCTGCCGGTGAGGCCGTGGCCCCGGCGCCGAAGAAGCGTATCCACACCTTCATTGCCACCAGCCCGATCCACATGGAGAAAAAGCTGCGCATGAGCCCGGACGAAGTGGTCGCCGCGGCAGTGAAGGCAGTGAAGCTGGCACGGGAATACACCGACGACGTGGAATTCTCCGCCGAGGATGCGCTGCGCTCCGATATCGACTTCCTCGCCCGTATCTTCGGTGAGGTGATCAAGGCCGGCGCCACGACGCTCAACGTGCCGGATACCGTTGGCTACGCCGTGCCGCGCATTACCGAGGCCTTCTTCCGCGAGCTTATCGCCAAGACCGAGGGCGGCGACAAGGTGGTGTGGTCCGCCCACTGCCACAACGACCTGGGCATGGCGGTGGCCAACAGCCTGGCTGCCGTGCTGGGTGGCGCCCGTCAGGTGGAGTGCACCATCAACGGCCTGGGCGAGCGCGCCGGCAATGCCGCGATGGAAGAAATCGTGATGGCGGTGAAAACCCGCAAGGACGTGTTCGGCGTGGAAACCAAGATCGACAGCACGCAGATTGTGCCAGCGTCCAAACTGGTGTCCACCATTACCGGCTACCCGGTGCAGCCGAACAAGGCCATCGTCGGCGCCAACGCCTTCGCCCACGAGTCCGGCATCCACCAGGATGGCGTGCTCAAGCATCGTGAAACCTACGAAATCATGTCGGCAGAGTCGGTGGGCTGGACTGCCAACCGCCTGACGCTGGGCAAGCTCTCCGGCCGCAATGCCTTCCGCACCAAGCTGCAGGATCTGGGCATCGTGCTGGATAGCGAAGAAGCGCTGAATGCCGCTTTTGCCCGCTTCAAGGAGCTGGCCGACAAGAAACGCGAGATTTTCGACGAAGATCTGCACGCGCTGGTGTCCGATCAGCTGGTGACCGTCGAGCAGGAAGACTACAAGTTCGTATCGCTGAAAGTGGCGACCGAAACCGGCGAGGCACCGCAGGCGCAGATCGTGTTCGTGGAGCATGGCAACGAGTGCCGTGCCGAGTCGACCGGCTCCGGCCCGGTGGATGCCGCCTTCAAGGCGATCGAAAGCGTGGTGAAGAGCGAGGCCGAGCTGGAACTGTACTCGGTGAACGCCATCACCAAGGGTACCGAGTCGCAGGGTGAAGTGACCGTGCGTCTGACCAAGGATGGCCGCATCGCCAATGGCCAGGGCGCCGATACCGACATCATCGTGGCCAGTGCCAAGGCTTACCTGGCGGCGCTGAACAAGCTGCATAGCAAGACCGAGCGGGTGTACGCGCAAGGTCCGGTCTAAAGAGCGCGCAAACGTTGCGGCAGGACATCCCACCCGGAAAGGTTGGCCGCAGCGTTAAAGATCAAAGGCTCACGAAGCCGCCTTATGAAGCTGGCTGCCATATCGGGCAGACACTGACAGCCGACCCACAAGGTCGGCATTGTCGCGTCTGCTTTTGGGCATCTCGAAAATCTCCTGCTTTCGTCGCGATACTGCGTTGCTCACGAAAAATTTCTCCTTACATATCAAATATATGCTGCGTCGAAATTTTTCGTTCGCGCCTTGTCTAGCTTAGAAATCACGGCTTTTCGAGGCGCCCTTTAGTTTTTCCGTTCTGCCCGCATCTAGCGGCGATACAACTACAGGAAGCACGCCGTGGCACAAGGCTATTTCATTACCGGCACCGACACCGAGATCGGCAAGACCCATAGCGCGGTGCAGCTGGTGCGGCACTGGCAGGCGCAGGGCAAGCGGGTGCTGGCGATGAAGCCGGTGGCTTCCGGCTGCGACATCCTGCCGGATGGCAGCTGGCACAACGACGACGTGGCGCGGCTGGTGGCGGCTACCGGCCAGACCGACCTGGCGTTGATGAACCCGTACCGGTTTCTGCCGCCGGTATCGCCGCATATCGCGGCGCGCGAGGCCGGGGTGGAGATCGACCTGGCGGTGATTGCCGATCACTATCAAAGGTTGGCCGCACAGGCCGACGTGGTGCTGGTGGAAGGCGCCGGCGGCTGGCTGGCGCCGCTGTCCGACCGCTACCGCATGCAGGAGCTGGCGCAGCAGCTGCAGCTGCCGGTGATCCTGGTAGTGGGCATGCGCCTGGGCTGTATCAACCATGCCTTGTTGAGCGCGCAGGCGATTCAGGCATCCGGCTGCCAGCTGGCAGGCTGGATAGCCAACCGCGTGGTGCCCAATCAGCTGGCCTATGCCGACAACCTGGCCACGCTCAAGCAGTACCTTGGCGAGCCGCTGCTGGAAATACCCTACGGCGCCTGAAGCACAGCTTTCATGCCGATGGGCTGGGTGCTGCCGCTGCCATCCACGGTAGCGCTGGCGCTGGTTTTCCCCGCAACGACGGCAATTTCATGCTGCGCTGCGTCATGATAAATCCTTGTTTTTTTACGGCGAATTTCTAATCTCGTTACTGAACTGCCATTGGAATAGAGCAGAGAGCGACCGGGTTTCCCGGCCAACACGAGAGGACGGGTGCCGGCAGGATATGCTGCCGCACCAACCGGACCCACCCGCCAGGCCGCGGCAAGACGGCGGTAATAGCGGGGCAATCCATAGGGAGACGCCATGCTTTCCCGTTATGCCCACCTTGGGATATTGGGGGGTGCACCGCTAGGCGCGGTTGCGGCCAACCTGAATTTCCAGACACCTGTCACCCAGGTGGCTCACGACATCTACGACCTGCACCTGCTGCTGCTGTATATCACCGGCGGCATTTTTGTACTGGTGTTCGGGGTGATGTTCTGGGCCATCCTGCGCCATCGCAAGTCCGCCGGCCACCAGGCCAGGCATTTCCACGAGAACACCACCGTGGAGATCATCTGGACGGTGATCCCGTTCCTGATCCTGGTGGCCATGGCCTTGCCCGCCACCCGGCTGATCCTGCAGCAGAAAAGCAGCGCCGGCGCGGAAATCACCATCAAGGTTACCGGCTACCAGTGGAAATGGCAGTACGACTACCTGGACCAGAACCTGCGCTACATGAGCCACCTGGCCACACCGCAGGACGCCATCGTCAAGGCGTCCGCGCGTGGCGACAACTACCTGCTGGAGGTGGACGAGCCGCTGGTAGTGCCTACGGATACCAAGGTGCGGCTGTTGCTGACGGCGAACGACGTGATCCACTCCTGGTGGGTGCCGCAGCTGGGGGTGAAACAGGATGCAATACCGGGCTTCGTGCGCGATGCCTGGTTCAAGATCGAGCAGCCGGGCACCTATCGCGGTCAGTGCGCCGAGCTATGCGGCAAGGATCACGGCTTCATGCCCATCGTGGTGGTGGCCAAGAGCCCGGCCGATTACCAGCAATGGCTGGCGGCCAAGCAGAAAGCCATGGCGGCCAGCCAGGATGACCCGGGCAAGGTCTGGAAGCTGGACGAACTGAAAGCACGCGGCGAGAAGGTGTACACCCAGAACTGCGTGGCCTGCCACCAGGCAAACGGCAAGGGCATTCCGGGGGCGTTCCCGGCGCTGGATGGCTCCGCGATTGCCACCGGCGACAAGGCTGCGCATATCGATATCGTGCTCAATGGCAGCAAGAAAAACCCGGCGATGGCGGCCTGGGGCAAGCAGCTGTCCGATACCGATATTGCCGCCGTGATTACCTACGAGCGCAATGCCTGGGGCAACCACACCGGTGAAACAGTACAACCTAGTGACATCAAGGCTGCCCGTGGCGGCAAGGCGTAAGGAGGGGATCATGGCAATTGCAGACACCACCCGCGCCGATCACGGCGACCATGGCGATCATCACGGCAAGCCGCATGGACTAGCGCGCTGGTTGTACGCCACCAACCACAAGGACATCGGCAGCATGTACCTGTGGTTCGCGTTCAGCATGTTCCTGTTTGGCGGCGTGCTGGCGCTGTGTATCCGCGCCGAGCTGTTCCGCCCCGGCCTGCAGTTCTGGCAGCCGGAGCTGTTTAACCAGTTCACCACCCTGCACGGGCTGATCATGGTGTTCGGCGCCATCATGCCGGCGTTTACCGGCCTGGCCAACTGGCTGCTGCCGCTGATGATAGGCGCGCCGGACATGGCGTTTGCGCGCATGAACAACTGGAGCTTCTGGCTGCTGCCGCCGGCCGCGCTGCTGCTGCTGGTGTCCTTCGTGGTACCGGGCGGTGCCGCTGCCGCCGGCTGGACGCTGTATGCGCCGCTGTCCACGCAGATGGGCATGGGCATGGATCTCACCATCTTTGCCATTCACATCATGGGGGTCAGCTCGATCATGGGCTCGATCAACATCATCGTTACCATCCTCAACCTGCGCGCGCCGGGCATGGGCATGATGCAGATGCCGATGTTCGCCTGGGCCAGCCTGATCACCGCCTACCTGATCATCGCGGTGATGCCGGTGCTGGCCGGGGTGGTGACCATGGTGCTGACCGACCGCCATTTCGGCACCCACTTCTTCAATGCCGCCGGTGGCGGCGACCCGGTGCTGTATCAGCATATTTTCTGGTTCTTTGGCCACCCAGAGGTGTACATCATGGCGCTGCCGGCATTCGGCATCGTCAGCCACATCATTCCCACCTTCAGCCGCAAGCCGCTGTTCGGCTATGTCTCCATGGTGTACGCCACCAGCTCCATCGCCATTCTCAGCTTCATGGTGTGGGCGCACCACATGTTCACCACCGGCATGCCGGCCACCGCGCAGCTGTTCTTCATGTACGCCACCATGCTGATCGCGGTGCCTACCGGGGTGAAGGTGTTCAACTGGATCGGCACCATGTGGCAGGGCAGCATGAGCTTCGAAACACCGATGCTGTTTGCGGTGGGGTTTATCTGCCTGTTCACCGTGGGGGGCTTGTCCGGGGTAACGCTGAGCATCGCCGCCGTGGATATCCAGCTGCAGGATACCTACTACGTGGTGGCACACTTCCATTACGTGCTGGTGGCCGGTGCGCTGTTCAGCCTGTTTGCCGCCATCTATTACTGGTTTCCCAAGATGACCGGCCGCATGTACAGCGAGCCGCTGGGCAAGTTCCATTTCTGGTGGTCGATGATCTGGTTCAACGTCACCTTCTTCCCGATGCACTTCCTCGGCCTGGCCGGCATGCCGCGCCGTATCCCCGACTACAACATGCAATTCACCGACTTCAACGCCATGGCCAGTGTCGGGGCGTTCTGCTTCGGGCTGGGGCAGCTGATCTTTCTGTACAACATGGTGCACAGCATCCGCCACGGCCAGCCGGCACCGCACAAGCCGTGGGAGGATGCCGACACCCTGGAGTGGCAGATTCCCACCCCGGCGCCGTATCACAGCTTTGTCGAGGCGCCACGGCTGGAAGTGGGCGAGAACGGGGTGATCAAGGCCATGGAAGGCGGAAAGCATCATTGATATGGAACCGCATCAGCCAGCGCCATTGCGCGACAACCGCATCCTGCTACTCAAGCTCAGTGCCGTGGCCTGCGTGATGTTTGCCTTTGCCTGGGGGCTGATCCCGGTGTACGACGCGCTGTGCCGGATTACCGGGCTGAACAAGTTGCTGCAGCCGGACAGCGTAGCGGTGCAGAACCAGCCGCAGGGTGGCAAGGCGTTGGCCGCACCGCTGACGTTGAGTTTCGATGCCACCGTGCAGCCGGGGCTGCCGTGGCAGGTGCGGCCGCTGGTGTCCAGCCTGCAGGCACGGCCGGGCGAGTTCGTGCGCGTGGATTACGAGATCACCAATGCCAGCAACCGGCGGGTGATCGGGCAGGCGATACCGCGCTACCTGCCGGCGGCGGCGGCGGAGTACGTGAAAAAGCTGGACTGCTTCTGTTTTGCGCAGCAGGCGTTTGCTCCCGGTGAAACCCGGCGTTTTCCGGTGGTATTCGTGGTGGATAAGAGCGTGCCGGCCGGCATCGACAGCATCACGCTGGCCTACACGGTTTTCGATGTGCCGGGGCGATCATGAGCCGGCCCTGGCAGGCGCTGCGCGCGGTGCTGTCGGCCTTCGTGGGGATTCGCCAGGGGCGGGCCGCACGGCAGGACCGCAAGCTGACATTTGCCGATGTGGTAACGGCTGCCATTGTGCTGGTGGCGATACTGATCGGCCTGCTGCTGTTGCTGGTGCAGCTGATTACCGGCTAGCCGCCAGCTGGCCAGGAGGAGCGTGATGATGGAACACAGTGAACAGACGCATTACTTTGTGCCCGACCCGTCGCGCTGGCCGATTGTCGGCTCGCTGGCGCTGTTCTGCCTGGGTCTGGGGGCGGCGCTGACGGTGAACAGCGTGGCGTTCGGCAAGCTGGGATTGCTGCTGGGCTTCGGCATCCTGCTGTGGATGCTGTTCGGCTGGTTCGGCGACGTGATCCGCGAGAGCCTGGCCGGACGCTACCACGGGCGTGAGGATCATTCCTTTCGCTGGGGTATGGGCTGGTTCATCTTTTCCGAGGTGATGTTCTTCGCTGCCTTTTTTGGCGCGCTGTACTACGTGCGGGTGATCTCGGTGCCGGAGCTGGGCAATGACATGCACAAGCTGCTGTACCCGGATTTTTCCGCCAGCTGGCCGCTGCAGACCGGTCCCGGCATCAACACCCCCTACCAGGCCATGGGTGCCTGGGGGCTGCCGGCGATCAACACGCTGATCCTGCTGAGCTCTGGCGCCACCCTGACCTGGGCACACTGGGGGCTGCTGTCCGGCAGCCGCCGCCAGCTGACGGTCGGCCTGGGGGCCACCGTGCTGCTGGGCTTCCTGTTCCTGGGGCTGCAGCTGTACGAGTACTCGCATGCCATGCACGAGCTGGGGTTGAGCCTGGCCGCGGGTGCCTACGGCATGACCTTCTTCATGCTCACCGGCTTTCACGGCATGCACGTGCTGCTGGGGGCCATCATGCTGTCGGTGATGTGGCTGCGGGTGCAGCGCGGGCATTTCAGTGCCGAGCACCATTTCGCTTTCGAGGCGGCGGCCTGGTACTGGCACTTCGTGGATGTGGTGTGGCTGATCCTGTTCGTGTTCGTGTATTGGCTGTAGCGTTTACCAGCTGCCCAGCCACTTGCCCAGCATCAGTACCGCAAACAGCGTAAGCGACAGGCTGATGCGCAGCGTCAGGGCACGGGCAGTGCGCCGCGAGTCGCCACCTCGGGTAAGCGAGCGCAGTGCATAGCCCAGCGAGCCGACAATCAATAACAACAGCAACGGTACGATTGCATTCACGATGATGTCTCCCCCTGGTGTCTCCACCCAGTCTAGACCGCCACGCAATGCCTTGTGGTTGATGTTGCTGGCATTGCTGCCGTTTGCTCTGGCCGTGTGGCAGTACCAGCGGGGCGAGCAGCGCAGCGCGCAGCTGGCGGCGTTCGAGCGTGCGGCCAACCTGCCGCCGCGTCACCTGGCGGAAATCGCGCTGGATGCCGAGCCAAATGGCCAGCGGGTGTGGCTGACGGTACGCGACAGCCAGCCTTCGCTGCGGGTGGCCGGTGCGGTACTGGATGGCCGCGATGGGGTGCGTGAATGGCAGCCGGTGCAGCTGCTGGATGGCAGCTGGGTAGTCATTGATCGCGGTTGGCTGCCGCGTCCGGTGGGCATCGTCAGCCTGCCGTTGCCGGCCGGTCGGCTCAGCGGGCGCTGGGTGGTACGGCCCGCGCCCTATCTGCTGAGCAAGGCACGGGTGGGGGTGGAAGGAGAAGTGGATGCGCTGGATTGGCCGCGGCTGGCCAGCAGCCTGCCCGGCACGCTGCGCGGCGGCCTGGTGGTGCTGGAGCCGACGCTGCGGCCCTATACCACCTGGCCGGTAAAGCCGGCCTTCGATCCGCAGCGGCACTATGCCTATGCGCTGCAATGGTTGCTGCTAGCGCTGTGCATCGTGCTGGCGGCCTGGCTGATGAGGAGAAAGCAAGATGGCAATCGCACTCGCCAAGACTGACCTGCGTCCGCTGTGGTGGATGCTGCTGCTGAGCCTGCTGCCAGTGGTGGGCTCCACGCTGCTGTACTTCAACTGGCAGCCACAGCGCCCTGCCGCGGTGGGGCAGCTGCTGGCGCAGCCGCTGCCGGTGGCGCAGCAGCAGGGTTGGCCGCAGGGGCGTTGGGTGTTGCTGTCGCTGGGGGGCGGCTGCGATGCGGCCTGCCGGCAACGCCAGTTCAGCATGCAGCAGATACGCACCGCGCAGGGCGAGGCGGCCGAGCGCGTGCAGCTGCTACGTCAGCCCAACCGCGCCGGGCTGCGCGAGGATGGCTTCTATCTGGTGGACCCGCTGCGCAACCTGGTGCTGTTCTATCCGGACGGCACCCCACCCACGGCGGTGATCCGTGAAATCGGCAAGGTACTGAAAACCAACAACGGCCTGGGCTGAGCACATACCCGGCCATATGCCGTAGCAACAGGGGGGAGATGCCATGAAACGTCTGCTGCTGCTTGCCTTGCTGCTGGCCTGCATCGTGGTGCCGCTGGGCGCCTATGTGCGGCTGTCCGATGCCGGCTTGGGCTGTCCGGACTGGCCGGGTTGTTACGGCCAGCTGAGCCCCCATCACGCCGCGGATGACATCCGCCAGGCCATGGCGCAGCAGCCGGATGGCCCGGTATCCCCTGCCAAGGCCTGGAAGGAAATGATCCACCGCTACCTGGCCGCCACGCTGGGCATGCTGATCCTGTTGGCCGCATTGCTGGCCTGGCGCCGCCGCCAGCAGCGGCTGGCCGCTGGCGGCCTGCTGGCCTTGCTGCTGCTGCAGGGTCTGCTGGGCATGTGGACGGTGACGCTGTTACTGAAGCCTGCGGTGGTCACCGCGCACCTGCTGGGCGGCATGAGCATCGTCGCGCTGCTGGCGGCCGCCAACAGTGCCGCCACCACGCCGCAGACCATTCCACGCGCACATGCCTGGCTGCTGTGGTTGCTGCCGCTGCTGGTGTGGCTGCAGATCGCGCTGGGCGGCTGGGTGTCCAGCAACTATGCCGCGCTGGCCTGCCAGGGGTTTCCGGCCTGCAACGGCAGTTACTTCCCGGATGATCTGCAGTTTGCCGGCGCCTTTCACTGGCAGCGGGAGCTGGGCGAAAGTGCCGATGGCAGCCCGCTGCAGTTCTCGCAATTGCAGGCCATCCACTGGCTGCACCGGCTGGGCGCGCTGCTGCTGAGCGGGGCGCTGCTGCTGGCGCTCCGGCTTAACTGGCGGCACGCCGCGCTGCGGCCGCGGTTGCTGCTGCTGTTGGCCGCACTGCTGCTGCAGCTGTTGCTGGGTGCGGCCAACGTGCTGTTGCTGCTGCCCTTGCCGCTGGCAGTGGCACATAACATCGGCGCCATGCTGCTGCTGGCAGTAGCCCTGTTGCTGGCCTGCAGTGTCCGCCAGCCGGCAGCGCGTAGCGCCGTGCAGTCAGTTGCCGCTAAACGCACCGAAAGGGGAACGACATGGCTAGCCTGACCCTGCAACCTGCCCGCCAGCAATGGCGGGCCATGTGGCAACTTACCAAGCCCAAGGTGGTGCTGCTGATCGTATTCTGCGCGGTAATCGGCATGCTGTTGGCGGTGCCTGGTGTACCGGACATCCCGCGCATGTTGGCCGCAACCGCGGGGATAGCGCTGGTGGCCGGCGCGGCGGCGATGATCAACTGCCTGGTGGAGCGCACCATCGATGCCCGCATGCGCCGCACCGCCTGGCGTGCTACCGCGCGCGGCGAGGTGAGCCCGCTGCTCACCCTGCTGGTGGCGCTGAGTGCTCTGGGGCTGGGCATGGCGCTGCTGATCGCGCTGGTGAATG
The DNA here is from genome assembly GCF_042648905.1 of Vogesella amnigena. Classification (NCBI taxonomy): domain Bacteria; kingdom Pseudomonadati; phylum Pseudomonadota; class Betaproteobacteria; order Neisseriales; family Chromobacteriaceae; genus Vogesella; species Vogesella amnigena. The sequence goes on from NZ_JBHRYH010000045.1 coordinate 228,803, forward strand.
CGCTGACTGCCTGGCTGACACTGGGCACCTTTGCTGGTTACGCCATCGTCTACACCCTGCTGCTCAAGCCGAACACCCCGCAGAACATCGTGATTGGCGGCGCCAGCGGCGCCATGCCGCCGCTGCTGGGCTGGGTGGCGATGACCGGCGAAGTCAGCGCCATGGCCATGCTGCTGTTCTTGATCATCTACACCTGGACGCCGCCGCACTTCTGGGCGCTGGCGCTGTACCGCCGCGACGACTACCAGCGCGCCGGCCTGCCGATGCTGCCGGTAACGCATGGCGCGCGCTTCACCACCCTGTCCATCGTGCTGTATACCGTGCTGCTGCTGGCGGTGTCGCTGCTGCCGGTGGCGCTGCGCGGCAGTGGCGTGCTGTACCTGCTGGCCGCATTGCTGCTGGGTGGCCGTTTCTTGTGGCTTGCCGTCGCTTTGCATCGAAACTATTCTGACGAGCTGGCGCGCCGCTGCTTCCGCTGGTCCATCTTCTATCTGAGTTGGCTGTTCGCGGCGCTGCTGCTCGATCACTACCTTTTCCTGGCACTGCGACTCTGAATGACCCGACTGCTATCCGGGCTGGCAGCCTTGCTGCTGGCCACCCTGCTGATTGCCTGCTCGCCTGCCGGCGAGCCACTCACCTTCAAGGGCACCGACATCACCGGTGCCGAATTCGGCAAGCCGTTCACCCTCACCGGCCACGATGGCAAGCCGCATGGCCTGGCCGACTACCAGGGCAAGGCGGTAGCGCTGTTCTTTGGCTACACCCATTGCCCGGATGTCTGCCCCACCACCATGCTGGAATACCAGCAGGTGATGAAACAGCTGGGCGCCGACGCCGACCGGGTACAGGTGTTGTTCATCACCGTGGACCCGGAGCGCGACACGCCGCAGGTGCTGGCTGGCTACGTGCCATTCTTCGATAAGCGTTTCATGGGGCTGACCGGCGCGCCGGAACTGATCAAGTCCGTAGCCGGGCAATACAAGGTGGTGGCGCAGCGCCAGCCCACCGAGGGTGGCGGCTACAGCGTGGATCACAGCGCCGGCAGCTATCTGTTCGATCGCGAAGGGCAGTTGCGGGTGTATGTGCCGTATAACACCCCGGTGGCCGACATCGTGCATGATCTGCGCCAGTTGTTGCGTTAGACTTCAATAAGATCGAACCCTGTTCCGGACACTACCGTGATCGAGCACACCCCCCCAGGTGCCAGTAATCCGCAGCAGGCGGAACTGGCGCGATTCACCATTGGCAACCTGCTTGAGATTCAGCGCCACCTGCAAAGCCTGGCGGACTTGAAGCAGGCGGTGACCATTTTTTCCAACAAGGGCAATTCCTTTATCGTTACCCGGCTGCTGGCGGTGGACGCCGACACGCAGCAGCTGCTGTTTGCCTGCAGTGCCGACGAGCACGCCAACCGTCAGCTGCTGGCCAGCGAGCGCAATGTACTGATCAGTGCTCCGGCCGGCATCAAGATGCAGTTCATCTGCGGCCCGGCAGAAGAAGTGGATTACCAGGGGCGCCGTGCCCTGGCCATGGCGGTGCCAGAGCGGCTGATCCGCCTGCAACGCCGCGAGTTCTTCCGCATCAATACCCCGCCGATCAAGCCGGTATGGTGCCGGCTGCCAGATCCCCCCGGCCGCCTGTTGCCCTTGTTCGATATCAGCCTGGGCGGTTTGTCGCTGACGCTGGCCGCAGATCAGCACGACTGGCTGCACGACGGCGAGCAACTGGACAAGGTGCAGATCGAGCTGCCGGAAACCGGGCTGCTGCAGATCGGGCTGGAGATACTGCATGTCATGCCAGTGCTGGGAGCCATAGGGCATGAGCATTACCGCGCCGGTTGTGTCTTCGTCGGCATGACCCTGGCGCAGGAAACAATGGTACAGCGCTACATCACGCACCTTGAGCGCGAGCGCCGTGCTCTGGTACGCTAAACCCTAACTATTGCAACGCAGCAAAATCATGACTTTGACTATTGCCCTGTCCAAGGGCCGCATTTTTGAAGAAACCCTGCCGCTGCTGGCTGCCGCCGGCATCGTTCCCGCCGAAGCGCCGGAATCCTCGCGCAAGCTGATCATCGGCACCAACCGTCCGGACGTGCGCCTGGTGATCGTGCGAGCTTCCGACGTGCCAACTTACGTGCAGTACGGCGCCGCCGACCTGGGTATCGCCGGTCGCGACGTGCTGATCGAGCATGGCGGCGCCGGCCTGTACCAGCCACTGGACCTCAACATTGCCAAGTGCAAGATGATGGTGGCGGTGGAAAACGGTTTCGACTACGAGGCGGCGGTAAAGCATGGTGCACGCCTGAAAGTGGCCACCAAGTACCCGCAGATCGCCCGCGAGCACTTTGCCGCCAAGGGCGTGCACGTGGACATCATCAAGCTGTACGGCTCGATGGAGCTGGCACCGCTGGTTGGTCTGGCCGATGCCATCGTCGATCTGGTATCCACCGGCGGCACGCTGAAGGCCAACAACCTGGTGGCGGTGGAACACATCATCGATATCAGCTCGCGACTGGTGGTGAACCAGGCTGCGCTCAAGCTCAAGTACGACACCATCCAGCCGGTGCTGGATGCCTTTGCCGGTGCTGTTCCGGCCTGATTTTTGTTGGCCACGAAAACCACGGAAGACCACGAAAAAAAACCGTCAAGGTTGGCCGCAGTGCGGACGAAGCCGTTGTTAACGGCAAGCGCACTGCTCGGCAAGCTGGCATTTCGTGTCTTTTCGTGGGGTTCGTGGCCAAAATGATGAGGTTCTCATGCAGAAACTGTCTTCCTCCCAGCCCGATTTCGACGCCCGCCTCAAGGCGCTGCTGGCGTTTGAAACCGCGCAGGACCCGGCGGTGGACACCGCCGTCGCCGCCATCTGCGACGACGTGAAAGCCCGTGGCGATGCCGCCGTGGTGGAATACACCAACCGCTTCGACCGCATGCACGTGGCCAGCATGGCCGAGCTGACCCTGAGCCGCGACGAACTGCAGGCTGCCTGGGAGCGTCTGCCGGAGCACGTGCAGGGGGCGCTCAGTACCGCCGCCGAGCGGGTACGCCGTTATCACGAAAAGCAGCTGGCGCATTCCTGGAGCTACGAAGACGAAGACGGCACCCTGCTGGGCCAGCAGGTGACGCCGCTGGACCGCGTCGGCATCTACGTGCCGGGCGGCAAGGCGGCCTATCCCAGCTCGGTACTGATGAACGCCATGCCGGCCAAGGTGGCTGGCGTGGGTGAGATCATCATGGTGGTGCCGACGCCGAATGGTGAGAGGAACGACCTGGTGTTGGCCGCAGCCTTCATCGCCGGCGTGGACAAGGTGTTCACCTGTGGCGGTGCGCAGGCGGTGGCTGCGCTGGCCTACGGCACCGAGAGTGTGCCGCAGGTGGACAAGATCACCGGCCCGGGCAATGCCTACGTGGCGGCTGCCAAGCGCCGCGTGTTCGGCGTGGTGGGCATCGACATGGTGGCTGGCCCGTCCGAAATCCTGGTGATCTGCGACGGCGAAACCGATCCGGACTGGATCGCCATGGACCTGTTCAGCCAGGCCGAGCACGACGAGATCGCGCAGGCCATCCTGCTGTGCCCGTCTGCCGACTACATTGCCAAAGTCGAGGCCAGCATCGAAAAGCTGCTGCCCACCATGCCGCGCCGCGCCATCATCGAGGCTAGCCTGGGCAACCGTGGTGCGCTGATCGAAGTGCGCGACCTGGACGAAGCCTGCGACATCGCCAACTACATCGCCCCTGAACACCTGGAGTTGTCGCTGGCCAAGCCGGAAGACTACGTGGCCAAGATCCGCCACGCCGGTGCCATCTTCATGGGCCGCTTCACCTCGGAAAGCCTGGGCGACTACTGCGCCGGCCCCAACCACGTGCTGCCCACCAGCCGCACCGCGCGTTTTGCCAGCCCGCTGGGGGTGTACGACTTCCAGAAGCGCAGCAGCCTGATCCGTGTGTCGCACGCTGGCGCGCAGCAACTGGGCAAAGTGGCCAGCATCCTGGCACATGGCGAGGGTCTGACCGCGCACGCGCGCGCCGCCGAACTGCGTCTGGATAAGTAAATCCAAGCGGGCTGCCGCTTCCCGGCGGTAGCCCGGCAACGGGTTTCGGGTTACGATGCAGCCCTTGTTGCACACTCCGCGTCGGGCCACCACCGACACTTCGAACCGGCCCGGCCGGCAAGAACTGTCGATGAAAATGTCTATACAGCAATTGTTCCGCCCCGACGTGCTGGCCATGCAGGCCTACCACGTTGCCGATGCCTCGGGCTATATCAAGCTCGACGCGATGGAAAACCCCTACCATCTGCCGGCGGCACTGCGCCAGGAACTGGGTCAGCAACTGGCCGAGGTGGCGCTTAACCGCTATCCGGACCCGCATGGCGACGGGCTGAAGGACCTGCTCAAGGCCGCCTTTGCCATCCCGGATGCCGCCGACGTGGTGCTGGGCAACGGCTCCGACGAAATCATCACCCTGATCACCCAGGCCGTGGCCAGCGACGATACCGTGGTGCTGGCGCTGGAACCGTCCTTCGTGATGTACCGGCTCAACGCCCAATTCTCGCGTGTGCGCTACGTGGGCGTGCCGCTGCAGGCCGACTTCAGCCTCGATCTTCCGGCTACGTTGGCCGCGATCCGCGAGCATCGCCCGGCGGTAGTGTTCCTGTCCTACCCCAACAACCCCACCGGGCCGCGCTTTGCCCGCGAGGAGGTGCAGGCGGTGCTGGATGCCGCACCGGGGCTGCTGGTGGTGGACGAAGCCTACCAGGCGTTTGCCGACGACAGCTTCATGGGTCTGGCAGGTAGCCAGCCGCACCTGATCGTGATGCGCACGCTGTCCAAGCTCGGCCTCGCCGGCCTGCGCCTGGGCTACGCTGCCGGCCACCCGGAGGTGATCGCCCAGCTCGACAAGGTGCGCCCGCCATACAACATCAACGTGCTGAGCCAGGCCGCGGCCAAGTTTGCGCTGCGCCACCTGGACGTATTTGCCGCCCAGGCCGCCGAGCTGCGCAGCGAGCGTAGTCGTATCGCCGCCAGCCTGGCTACGCTGCCGCAAGTGACGGTGTATCCGTCCGAAGCCAACTTCCTTACCATTCGCGTGCCGGATGCGCTGGCGCTGTTTGCACAGCTGAAGGCCGAGGGTATCCTGATCAAGAATCTGCACGGCTACCACCCGCTGCTGGACAACTGCCTGCGCCTGACCGTGGGCAGCCCGGACGAAAACAGCGCGCTGCTTGCCGCCATTCACGCCTACTTTGCCTGAGCCATCATGCGTACTGCTACCGTTACCCGTAATACCCTGGAAACCCAGATCACCGTCAGCATCAACCTGGATGGCACCGGGGTTGGCCGCTTCGATACCGGCGTGCCGTTCCTGGACCACATGATGGACCAGATCGCCCGCCACGGCCTGATCGACCTGGACGTGCAGGCGCGTGGCGATCTGCATATCGATGCCCACCACACCGTGGAAGACATCGGCATCACCCTGGGCCAGGCCTTTGCCAAGGCGATCGGCGATAAAAAGGGCATCCGCCGCTACGGCCATGCCTACGTGCCGCTGGACGAGGCACTGTCGCGGGTGGTGATCGACCTGTCCGGCCGCCCCGGCCTGCAGTACCACATTCCGTTCACCCGTGCCGCCATCGGCGGTTTCGATGTTGATCTGTTCAGTGAATTCTTCCACGGCTTCGTCAACCACAGCATGGTGACGCTGCACATCGACAACCTGCGCGGTGTAAACAGCCACCACCAGGCCGAAACGGTGTTCAAGGCTTTTGGCCGCGCGCTGCGCATGGCGGTGGAGTTCGACGAACGCATGGCCGGCATCACGCCGTCCACCAAGGGCACGCTGACCGCATGAGCGCCGTGCAGCCCGGCATTGCCGGCTTGAACCATCTTTGCCTGTGCGTGCGCGATCTGGACGAGGCACTGGCCTTTTACGACCGCGTGATGCCGGCGATGGGCTGGCAGCCGCGTCGGGCGGCCGAATCGCGTGCTTATGTGGCGGGTAATTACGAGCTGTACCTGCAGCAGAGCCGCCAGCCGCAGGCGGGTTTTCAGCGTTACGGTATCGGTTTGCAGCACCTGGCCAGCAATGCGCCGTCGCGTGCGGCGGTGGATGCCCTGCATGCGCTGCTGCTGGAAATGGGCGCCGACATCACCGATGCGCCGGCCGAGTACCCGCAGTACAGTGCCGGCTACTACGCGGTGTTCTTTCGCGATCCGTCTGGCATCGTGCTGGAATTCTGCTACACCCCAAACATGATCCTGTAAGGCTGATATGAAAGTTGCAGTCATCGACTACGGCATGGGCAATCTGCACTCGGTGCTGAAATCCGTGCAGTTCGTGAACGACATCGGCGCCGACATCTTCCTGACTTCCGACCCGGAGCAGGTGATCAAGGCTGACAAGGTGATCTTCCCCGGCCAGGGCGCGATGCCGGATTGCATGCGCGAACTCAACAGCCACGGCCTGGCAGAGGCGGTGCGCGAGAGTACCCGCAACAAGCCGTTCTTCGGTATCTGCGTGGGGGCACAGCTGCTGCTGGAGCACAGCGAGGAAGGCAATACTCCTGGCCTTGGCATTTTCAAGGGCGAGGTGAAACGCTTTGCGGCCAACCTGCTGGATGCCAACGGCGAGCGCCTGAAAGTGCCGCACATGGGCTGGAACCGCGTGTACCAGCGCCAGGCGCATCCGCTGTTCGCCGGCATCGAGGACGGCGAGCGGTTTTATTTTGTGCACAGTTACCACTTCGCACCCGCCGAGGCAGATATCAACCTGGCGGAAAGCGAGTATCCAGACCGCTTTTGCTGTATCGTCGGGCGTGGCAATATCTTTGCCACGCAGTTCCACACCGAGAAGAGCCACCGTGCCGGGCTGCAGATGATGAAGAACTTCCTGGCCTGGGATGGCACTGTTTAACTTTCCGTAGATTTTTACGCACCATGCTGCTGATTCCCGCTATCGACCTGAAGGACGGTCAATGCGTACGCCTGAAACAGGGCGTTATGACTGATGCCACCGTGTTCTCCGATGACCCCGTGAAGGTCGCCGTACACTGGCGTGACCAGGGCGCGCGGCGCCTGCATCTGGTGGACCTCAACGGTGCCTTTGCCGGCAAGCCCAAGAATCTGGCGGTGATCCGCGACATTCTTGGCGCTGTTGGCGACGACATCCCGGTGCAACTGGGTGGAGGCATTCGCGACCTCGACACCATCGAAAAGTATTTCGATCTGGGTCTGAAATACGTGATCATCGGCACCGCCGCGGTGAAGAATCCCGGCTTCCTGCACGATGCCTGCGATGCCTTCCCCGGCCAGGTGATTGTCGGCCTGGACGCCAAGGACGGCATGGTAGCCATCGATGGCTGGGCCAAGGTGACCACCCACAACGTGATCGACCTGGCCAAGCGCTTCGAAGACTACGGCGTGAACTCGGTGATCTACACCGACATCGGCCGCGACGGCATGATGAACGGTGTCAACATCGAAGCCACCGTCAAGCTGGCGCAGGCGCTGAGTGTGCCGGTGATCGCCTCCGGCGGCCTGACCAACCTCGACGACGTGCGCAATCTGTGCGCGGTGGAGGGCGAGGGCATCGAGGGCGCCATTACCGGCCGCGCCATCTACGAAGGCAGCATCGACTTCGCTGCCGCGCAGACGCTGGCGGACGAACTGTCCGAAGCCTAACCTCCGGTTGGCCGCCTTGTGCGGCCAACCCTCATTTGTAGTACATCATGTCTCTAGCCAAACGCATCATCCCCTGTCTCGACGTGACTGCTGGTCGCGTGGTGAAGGGTGTCAACTTCGTCGGCCTGCGCGATGCCGGCGACCCGGTGGAAATCGCCAAGCGCTACAACGAGCAGGGCGCCGACGAGCTGACCTTCCTCGATATCACCGCCAGCTCCGACCAGCGCGACATCATCCTGCACGTGATCGAGTCGGTAGCCGAGCAGGTGTTCATTCCGCTTACCGTAGGTGGCGGTGTGCGCAAGGTGGAGGACATCCGCCGGCTGCTGAATGCCGGTGCCGACAAGGTAAGCATCAATACCGCGGCAGTGACCAACCCCGATCTGGTGAAGCAGGCCGCCGACAAGTTCGGCAGCCAGTGCATCGTGGTGGCGGTGGATGCCAAGGCGGTGACGCCGGATAACGACCGCTGGGAAATCTTTACCCATGGCGGGCGCAACCCTACCGGGCTGGATGCGGTCGAATGGGCAGCGAAGATGGCAGAATACGGCGCCGGCGAGATCTTGCTTACCAGTATGGATCGCGACGGTACCAAGATCGGCTTCAACCTGCCGCTGACCCGCGCGGTGTCCGAGGCGGTGCCGATTCCGGTAATCGCTTCCGGTGGCGTGGGCAATCTGCAGCACCTGGTGGAAGGCGTGACGCTGGGCAAGGCCGACGCCGTGCTGGCTGCCAGCATCTTCCACTTCGGCGAATACACCGTGCGCGAGGCGAAAGAAGCCATGCGCGCCGCCGGTATCGAAGTACGTTTGTAAGGGTTGGCCGCATGACTGCAAACTGGCTGGATGCCGTGAAATGGGATGACAAGGGCCTGGTAACCGCCATCGCCCAGGATGCCGCCAGCGGCCGGGTGCTGATGGTGGCGTGGATGAACCGCGAGTCGCTGCAGCTCACTGCCAATACCGGCATCGCCCACTACTGGAGCCGCTCGCGCAATCGCTTGTGGAAGAAGGGCGAAGAGTCCGGCCACCTGCAGACGGTGAAGGAACTGCGCCTCGATTGCGACGGCGACGTGATCACCATGCAGATCGAACAGGCAGGCGGCATTGCCTGCCATACCGGCCGCGAAAGCTGCTTCTACCGCGTGTTCCGCGACGGCGAATGGGTGGTGACCGATGCGGTGCTGAAAGACCCGCACGCCATCTATCACCAGCACTGAATTGCTGCGTCGCAGCTGAGGGTTCACCCCGATACGCCCTGTTACCTGAATGTCACACAATCGACATATACTTGCCGCGCTGCCACAGGCAGAAAGGACGCCACGATGATTGCCGCCGAAGTTTTGAAAACCATTGGCGATACCCTGGAAGCCCGCAAGGAATCCAGTCCCAGCTCCTCTTATGTGGCCGGGCTGTTCCACAAGGGCGAGGATGCCATCCTGAAAAAGGTGGCCGAAGAGGCCGCCGAAGTGCTGATGGCTTCCAAGGACAAGGATCGTCTGCACCTGGTGCGCGAGGTGGCCGACCTGTGGTTCCACAGCATGGTACTGCTGGCGCACCACGGCCTGCGTGCCGAGGACGTGCTGGCGGAGCTCAAGCGCCGCGAAGGCATTTCCGGTCTGGACGAAAAGGCCTCGCGCCCGCAGCAATAACCGAGAGAACAGCATGAGCAACTGCATTTTCTGCAAGATCGCGGCCGGCGAGATTCCGGCGAACAAGCTGTATGAAGACGACGATATGGTCGCCTTCCACGACATCCACCCCAAGGCGCCGGTGCATTTCCTGCTGATTCCCAAGCAGCACGTGGATTCGCTGGCGCATTGCGATGCCAGCCACCAGCAGATGCTGGGCAAGCTGCTGCTGAAGGCGCCGCAACTGGCGGCCGAGCAGGGCCTGAGCGATGGCTTCAAGACTGCCATCAATACCGGTGTTGGCGGTGGCCAGGAAGTGTTCCACCTGCACCTGCACGTGCTGGGCAACAAGTAAACAACTGCCGGCGCCAGCCGCCGGCTTATTGCTAGAGGTAAATCTCCATGGGTTCTTTCAGCATTTGGCACTGGTTGATCGTATTGCTGGTGGTGGTACTGGTATTCGGTACCAAGAAGTTGCGCAATATCGGTGAGGATCTGGGTGGCGCGGTGCGCGGCTTCAAGGATGGCATGAAGGGCGAGGCCGACAAGGAAGCCGGCCAGGGCCGCGTGATCGACGCCGACGACAACGACAAGAAGTAAGCCGCATCGTGTTTGAAATCAGCTTTGGCGAGCTGCTGATCATCGGCGCGGTGGCACTGGTGGTGCTCGGCCCCGAGCGTCTGCCTGCCGTCGCCCGTACCATTGGCGCCCTGGTTGGCCGCGCGCAGCGCTTTGTCGCCAGCGTGAAATCCGACATCCAGCAGCAAAGCCAGCTGGCTGGCCTGCAGGAGCTGCAGCAGGAGATGCGTGATGCCGCCCACTCCTTCCGCAGCCAGGTGGAAGGCGAAGTGGAGCAGGTGCGCCAGGTCGCGCAGCAGATCGAGCAACAGGCGCAGCAAGTCGAGCAGCAGGCTGCTGCCGTCGACCCTGCTGCCCTGCTGGCTGCGGCGGACGAGGGGCACAGCATTGCGCCACCCGGCCAGGATGCTGCGCCCCATAGCGACGAGCCTGTCCGCAAGGATGATAGCCAGCTCGACCTGTTCGATGCCCCGCCAGCCGCAGCTGCCCCTCCCGTTACCGACAACCGCTCATAAATGGATCAACAACCCCTGCTTGCGCACCTGATCGAGCTGCGCACCCGCTTTGTGCGTATCGCTGCCGGCCTGTTGCTCACCTTTCTGGCGCTGTTCCACTGGTCGGGCGATATCTACCACCTGATGGCCAAGCCCTTGCTGGATGTGCTGCCCAAGGGCGCCAGCATGATCGCTACCGATGTCACCGCACCGTTCTTCGTGCCGGTGAAGGTCACCATGCTGGTGGCGTTTGTGCTGTCGCTGCCCAATACCCTGTATCAGATCTGGGCATTCATCGCGCCCGGCCTGTACAACCACGAGAAAAAGCTGGTGCTGCCGCTGGTGATCAGCAGCGTGCTGCTGTTCATGGTGGGCATGCTGTTCGCCTATTTCGCCGTGTTCCCGGTGGTGTTCGGTTTCATGAGCGCGGTAACGCCGGATGGCGTGTCGATGATGACCGACATCGATAAATACCTGTCCTTTGTGCTGGGCATGTTCGTGGCTTTCGGCGTGACTTTCGAAGTGCCGGTGGTGGTGCTGTTGCTCAACCGTATGGGCATTGTCAGCCTGGCCAAGCTGCGCGAGGGCCGCCCGTACATGATCGTGGCGGCATTCGTGATCGCGGCAGTGGTCACCCCGCCGGATGTGCTGTCGCAGGTGATGATGGCGGTGCCGCTGTGGCTGCTGTACGAAGCCGGCATCGTGATGGCGCAGCTGGTGAACAAACAGCAGAAAACCGAGGTAGTCGATGAGTAAGTCTCGCCTGTTTCACTGGGGAGCGGTGCTCAGCCTGGTGGTGTTGATCCTGCTGTGCCTGGCCTGGGAGCTGTGGCTGGCGCCGTTGCGCCCCGGCGGTTCCTGGCTGGTGATCAAGTCGGTGCTGCTGCTGTTGCCGCTGATGGGCATCCTGCGCGAGCGCATCTATACCTACCAGTGGTCCAGCATGTTCATCCTGGCCTATTTTGCCGAAGGCGTGATGCGCGGCTGGGCCGATAGCGGGCTGGCGCAAAGCCTGGCGCAGGCCGAGGCGGTGCTGACGGTTATCTACTTCTGTTGCGTGGTGCTGTTCGTACGCGAGCGGCGGCGGCAGTTGCAGCCCTGAGTCACCTAGCAAACCCGGCCTAGCGCCGGGTTTTTTGTTGGCTGCCCTGGCGGGCGCGGCAGCATGCGGATGTAGCGATTGGTATCGTCTATATACGTTTATTCACAATTGGCGCTGATTCTACAGGTGTTTGTTTAATATCAATCAATCATCTATTGCAGGTTTGGCATGTCATCCTGATAATGGATAACGGCCATTAGCATGGCCGTCGCGATATTTCTTTCCATAATGAAAACACGCACGCCAATACCTGGAAGCAGATAGTGATGATGAACAATCAGGTGCAACAAGAAAGCCCGCCAGTAATATCGCAACACGCCACTCACCTCGACCCTTTGCTTGATTGCCTGTTCCAGCTCACCCGCGAGCATGGCATATCCACCACCCGGGATTCGCTGGTGGCCGGCATTCCGCTGGAAAACCAGCGTCTGACACCCTCGATGTTCGCGCGTGCCGCCCGCCGCGCCGGTCTGGCATCCCGCGTGCTGCGTCGCCCGCTGAACATGCTGCCGCCGGCGCTGCTGCCGGTGGTGTTGCTGCTGAAGGGCGATGATGCCTGCCTGCTGCGCGCCATCGATGAGAAAGGCAATTTCCACATCAGTCCGGCCGAGTTGCCGGAGGCGGAGCAGGTGCTGACCCTGGCCGAGCTGGAGTCGCGCTACAGCGGCCTCGCCATCGCGGTGAAGCCGCGCTTCCGCTTCGACAAGCGGGTGCCGGAGCTGCAGCAGGCACGCAGTCAGCACTGGTTCTGGCATGCCATCCTGCAGGGGCGTCCGTTGTACCGCGATGCGCTGATTGCCGCCTTTTTCATCAACGTATTCGCGCTGGCGCTGCCGCTGTTCACCATGAACGTGTACGACCGGGTGGTGCCGAACATGGCGTTTGAAACGCTGTGGGTACTGGCGGTGGGCGTGCTGTTGCTGTTCGCCTTTGATTTCCTGATGAAGCTGACCCGCGGCTACCTGATCGACCTGGCCAGCAAGCGCGTGGACGTGATGCTGTCGGCACTGATCATGGAGCGGGTGCTGGGTATCCGCATGGAGGCACGTCCGACTTCGGTGGGCGCCTTTGCGGCCAACCTGCGCGCCTTCGAAACCGTGCGTGACTTCATCGCCTCGGCCACCATCACCACGCTGGTGGATGTGCCGTTTGCGCTGCTGTTCCTGTTCGTGATCGGCTGGATTTCGCCGTGGATGGTGATTCCGCCGGTAATTGCCGTCGGCCTGATGCTGTTGCTGGCCTATGCGGTACAGGAGCGCATGCAGGAGCTGACCGAAACCACCTTCCGCGCCTCTTCGCAGCGGAATGCGCACCTGGTGGAAAGCCTGGTAGGTCTGGAAACCATCAAGACCCTGGGGGCGGAAGGCGAACTGCAGAGCCGCTGGGAAAAAGCCACTCTGTTCCTGGCCCAGGTGGGCAGCCGCCTCAAGCTGCTGTCGGCCATTACCATGAACTTTGCCGGCTTCATCCAGCAGATGCTGTCGATCTGCATCATCATCGTGGGCGTGTACCTGATCAAGGAAGGCATGACTTCGGTGGGCGGCTTGATCGCCTGCACCATGCTGGCCTCGCGTGCCATTGCACCGATGGGCGCGGTAGCCGGGCTGATGACCCAGTTCAACAATGCCAAGTCGTCGCTGACTTCGCTGGAAGGGCTGATGAAGATGCCGGTGGAGCGCGAGAGCGAGGCCGCGTTCTTCCATCGCACCAGCTTCCGTGGCGATATCGAGTTCTCCGGCGTCAACTTCAACTACCCCAACAGCCCGATGGGCGCGCTGCGCAATGTCTCGTTCCGCATCAAGGCTGGCGAGCGGGTGGGCATCCTGGGGCGGGTAGGCTCCGGCAAGAGCACCATCCAGAAGCTGATCATGGGCCTGTACCAGGCCCAGGAAGGCGCGGTACGCATCGACGGCATCGACCTGAAGCAGATCGACCCGGCCGAATTGCGCCGTAACGTCGGTTACGTGGCACAGGACCCGGTGCTGTTCTACGGCACGCTGCGCCAGAACATCAGCATGGGCCAGCCGCACGTGCACGATGCCAGTATCTACGCCGCCGCCGAGCTGGCCGGGTTGACCGAGTTCGTCAACAGCCATCCGGAAGGCTTCGACATGATTATCGGCGAGCGTGGCGAATCGCTGTCCGGCGGTCAGCGCAAGGCGGTGACCATTGCCCGCGCGCTGCTGAACGCCCCGCCGATCCTGCTGCTGGATGAGCCCACCAGCAATATGGACCACACCACCGAAGCGGCGATGAAACGCACCTTCGAGAAAATCACCGCCGGCAAGACCCTGGTGCTGGTTACCCACCACACCACGCTGATGGACCTGGTGGATCGCATCATCGTCATCGACCAGGGGCAGATTCTGGCCGATGGCCCTAAAGCGGAAGTGATTCAGGCACTGCAACAAGGCCGTATCGGGAAGGCACGCGCATGACCACGCCACAAGACAAAGACAAGCAGACATTCTTCCAGCGCATCCTCGACTGGTCATCGGCCGAGGATCTGCACGACCGCCAGGATTTCGCCGCCGATGCCGAATGGGCAATCCTGGAGCAAAACCCGCAGCGGCCGCGCCTGTTCCTGTGGACCATCGGCCTGTTCATCGTGGTGGCGCTGATCTGGGCCGCACTGGCCACGCTGGACGAAGTGGCCAGGGGCGAGGGCAAGGTGGTGCCCACCAGCCAGATCCAGCATCTGCAGAGCCTGGATGGCGGTGTGGTATCGCGCATCCTGGTGAAGGAAGGCGACGTGGTTGACCGCAACCAGCTGCTGCTGCAGGTGGACAATACCCGTTTCGTGTCCTCGCTCAACGAGAACCAGTCCCAGTCGCTGTCCTTGCAGGCCAAGGCCTCGCGTCTGCGGGCACTGTCCGAGGGCAAGGCCTTCACCCTGCCGCCGGGTGTTGCCGAGCAGGCACCGGATATCGCCGGCCAGGAAATGGACCTGTACCGTTCCAAGCAGATGGAACTGGATGCCAACCTGTCGATTGCCCGCCAGCAGCTGACGCAGCGCAACCAGGAGCTGAACGAGGCGCGTGCGCGCCGCGACCAGGCGCAGCAGGGGCTGGACCTGACGCAGAAGGAGCTGAATGTTACCCGCCCGCTGCTGAAGTCCGGCGCGGTATCGGAAGTGGACATCCTGCGCCTGGAGCGCGACGTATCGCGCTATCGTGGCGAACGCGACATGGCCAATGCGCAGATTCCCAAGATCCAGTCCGCCATTGCCGAAGCCTCGCGCAAGATCCAGGAAGTGGAACTGAACTTCCGTAACCAGGCCAGTACCGAGCTGTCGGAAACCATGGGCAAGCTGGGTACCCTGGGCGCCGGCAGTGCCGCGCTGCAGGACAAGGTGCGCCTGACCGAGGTGCGCTCGCCGGTGCGCGGGGAAGTGAAGCGCCTGCTGGTGAATACCGTGGGTGGCGTGGTGCAGCCGGGTCGCGACATCATGGAAATCGTGCCGCTGGACGATACCCTGCTGATCGAAGCCAAGATCTCGCCACGCGACATTGCCTTCCTGCGCCCCGGCCAGGACGTATTCGTGCGTTTCACCGCCTATGATTCCACCATCTATGGCGGCCTCAAGGGCAAGCTGGACCAGATCGGTGCCGACTCGATTACCGATGACAAGGGCAACACTTTCTACGTGGTGAAGGTAAAGACCGATTCCGCGCACCTGAGCGACAAGAAGCTGGTGATCAAGCCCGGCATGGTGGCGGAAGTGGACATCATTACCGGCCACAAGAGTGTATTGAACTACCTGCTTAAGCCGGTACTGCGGGCGAAGGCACAAGCACTGAGCGAGCGCTGAGCATGGAGACCTTGCTGATCAGCAGCAGTCCGTCGTTGCACGACCACCTGCAGTCCGCGGTTGGCGCCTGCCATAGCCACCCCACGCTGTGGGACGTGGCTGATGTCCTGCCGCGCAGCGATGGCGGCCTGGTATGGGTGGATGTGGACAACCAGGACGAAGACCTGGTGCAGCGGCTGTGTCGCGGTGATTTCGGGCGCGTGCGGGTGGTGGTGCTCAGCAGTACCCCCACCGATGCCGCTGCGGTGAAATGGCTGGGCATGGGGGCCGCCGGTTACCTGCACGCCTTTGCCGTGGCCGAGACACTGCGGCAGGTGGCATCGGTAGTGTCTTCCGGCGGTATCTGGATCGGGGTGCACCTGATGCAGCAGCTGTGTACCCGTTTTGGCCAGGTGGCCAAGGCGGACAGCCCGCACCTGGCACAGCTGACCGAGCGCGAGCGCGAAGTGGTGGACCATCTGCGCGCCGGCAAGAGCAACAAGCAGATCGCGCGCGACATGGACATTGCCGAGCGCACGGTAAAGGCGCACCTCACCGCCATCTTCGGCAAGCTGGGCGTGCCGGACCGCGTGCAGTTGCTGCTCAAGCTCTCGGCCTGAGTTGGCCGCAGAAACAAAGGCCGGGCAGATGTCCGGCCTTTGTCGTTGCCGGACAAAAAAAACGGCCTGTCCGGTAAGGGACAGGCCTGAAGAGGTCAGCTGCCGGCGCCAGGCGCCAACAACTTTTAAAGACCAGGGACAAAGAGATCACCAGAACAGTTCAAAGATGCCCAGGGACATGAGCACCCTCACAACAGATCCAGAAGTCAAAGCTTCGGGCGCGGACCCTAGTGCTTCAACACGGGGCGAATTTTACGGCCGATAATGGCGGCTGGTAATAGTCAATCGAAGGATTTTCATCCCTCGTAGTTTGTATACAATCTATTTTTGGCCGTAAAACTTTGGAATCGAAAGAATGGACAAGTTCGACCGCAAAATCCTTGTTGCACTGCATGAAAATGGCCGTTTGAGCTTTGCGGAACTTGCTCGTAGAGTGAACCTTTCTGCCCCGGCGGTGGCAGATCGGGTGGAAAAACTGGAACGAAGCGGCGTGATAAGTGGCTACCGCGCAATCATCAACCCCGAAAAGCTGGGTTATCCGATTCAGTGCGTGATCGAGCTGACGGTGAAGAACCTGGAATACTACGGCGTGGTGGACAAGCTCAAAGCCATGCCGGAGATCATCGCCTGCGATTCGATTACCGGCAGCAGCGGGCTGATGATACGCGTGGCGGTGGACAGCATGAGCACGCTGCAGGAAGTGATTGCCCGCCTGATGCAGTACGGCGATACCAAGACCTCGATGGTGATAGACCAGCCGGTGCCGCCGCGCATTCCGGCACTGCGCGAGGACGACTAGCAGGTAATCGCCACACTACATCGGCTGCCCCTGCTGTTGCCAGGGGCTTTCGCCACGTTGTAGTCGAATTACACGGCATGCCGCCGCCCCGCTGCTGCACGAATGGCGTTCACTCCAGCGAGTGAGCGCCATTTTTTTGGTGCTTCACGCGCGTAGCTTGGGCACAGGCCTGGGCCGAGCCCGCCGACAAGGTTGCGGTGGTTGGCACGCTACGCTTTGCCCTCCCTACGACTGCCGTGGCGCTTTCGTAGCCCGGATAAGCGCAGCGCATCCGGGGATCACATTGCCAAACCTGGCCCCGGATGCGCCTGCGGCTTATCCGGGCTACCGGGGGCGCATTGACGGAGGCGCAAGCGTAAAGTGAATGCCCGGAGGGTGATCCGCCAGCTTGCGGCCAACGCTCCACCCGAACGGCTGAACGCCATGGTGGCTTGACCACCAAGACGGTATCTACAAAAAAATGCCTGCCCTTGCGGGGCAGGCGAGCGGGTCTATGCACAAAAGAAGCAACAGAAAGGGTGCCGCGAAAAACCCTGGTTTCTAAGCGAGACAAGGCGCGAGCGAAAAATTTCGACGCAGCATATGCGTGATATGTAAGGCGAAATTTTTCGTGAGCAACGCAGTATCGCGACGAAAGCGGGCGTTTTTCGAGGTGCCCGGAAGAACTAAAGAGCAAGGCAGCCGTCTCCACACGGCTACCGGTATGAAACCATTACTACCGGCGCCAGCCTTGGCCACGCCGGCAGGGTAATTACTTGGCCGCAGCCCAGGCCTGGGCGGTATCCAGCATGCGGTTGGAGAAGCCCCATTCGTTGTCGTACCAGGACAGCACCTTCACCTGGCGGCCGTCGATCACGCGGGTCAGCGTGGAATCGAACACGCTGGAGGCCGGGTTGTGCATGAAGTCGATAGATACCAGCGGCAGGGTGTTCACCGCCAGCACACCTTTCAGCGCGCCGTTGGCCGCAGCGGTCACAATCTCGTTCACCTCGGCCACGCTGGTATCGCGCGCGGCGGTAAAGGTGAGATCCACCAGCGATACGTTGGCAGTGGGCACGCGCACGGCGAAGCCATCCAGCTTGCCTTTCAGCTCCGGCAGTACCAGGCCTACCGCAGCGGCGGCGCCGGTCTTGGTCGGAATCATCGACAGTGCGGCGGAGCGGGCACGGCGCAGGTCGCTGTGCTCGGTATCCAGCAGCACCTGGTCATTGGTGTAGGAATGCACGGTAGTCATCAGGCCGTGCACCACGCCCAGGGTATCGTTCAGCGGCTTCACCAGCGGCGACAGGCAGTTGGTGGTGCAAGAGGCGTTGGACACGATGGTCATGTCGCTGCGCAGGGTGTTGTCGTTCACGCCGAACACGATGGTGGCGTCGGCATCATCCGCCGGGGCGGAGATCAGCACCTTCTTGGCGCCGGCTTGCAGATGCAGGCCAGCCTTGTCGCGCTTGGTGAAGATGCCGGTACATTCCAGCACGATGTCCACGCCCATCTCGCCCCACGGCAGCTCGGCCGGGTTGCGTACCGACAGCAGCTGGATGGCCTTGCCGTTCACCACCAGCTTGTCGCCTTGCAGCGCCACGGTGCCGGGGAAGGGGCCGTGGATGGAATCGTATTTGGTCAGATGCTCGTGCAGCTCCGGGTTGCCCAGGTCGTTGATGGCAACGATTTCAATATCCTTGTCGGCAAAACGTTCCTGCCAGGCGCGCAATACCATGCGACCGATGCGGCCGTACCCGTTGATGGCCAGTTTCAGTGCCATGTCTGTCTCCTTGTTTGCGGGTGATCTCTGCGTGCCTGCTGCACGCCAGCTGTGCGACCATCGTTGACCCATTCGCGCTTGTACTCAACGGTTTTCATGGCTGTAGTGTGTGCACTACCAACACTTTCACCGTAGCAAAGCGTCATGCTGGTGCAGGAATAATTTGTTGCTTGCCTGGTATCGATACCAGCGCGTTTGCAATGTCACCCGTAGCCCGGATAAGCGAAGCGCATCCGGGGAAACAGTGGGTATGCCGGTCCCGGATGCGCCTACGGCTTATCCGGGTTACGAATGCGTGATCCACAGAGTAAGGCTAGCCGTACGCCGCACATAAAAAGCGGCGGCAGTATCCGCTTCGCGGATGATGATTGAAGTCGCCGGTTCCGCCCGGCGGACGGGCCAGGGGGCGTACCGCCGCCCCCTGGCAACCCCGCTCGCCCTAATGGTCCGCGAAACCCCGGCCAAAACGGCATTCGCCAGGCGCCGGCAATTCGCCGTTTGCTAACGTCAAACGGCTCAGCTGCCGTCTTAAAACCTGGCGAATACCATTTTGACCGGCGCTCCCCGTAGGGCAATCGGGCGCTACACAACGTTGGCTGCAGCCTGGCTTGGCTGCCAGGCCGTAGCCCGGATAAGCGCAGCGCATCCGGGGAAACAGTGGGTATGCCGGTCCCGGATGCGCCTGCGGCTTATCCGGGCTACGAATGCGCGATCCGCAGAGTAAGGCTGGCCGCACGCAGCACAAAAAAAGCGGCGGCAGGCATTGCTGCCTTGCCGCCGCCAGCCCCGCCGGGGGGCGGGCTTGGGAGGAAATGCTTGTCGATCAGGCCTGCAGCAGCTGGGCGGTCAGTGCCACGTCGCCGGCCACCACCACGTGCAGCAGGTTGCCCGGCAGCGTCATCACGCCGCTGGCACCCAGCGCCTTCAGCTGTGCTTCGTCGATGCGGCCGCTGTCGGCCAGCTCCAGCCGCAGGCGGCTGCCAGCTACCACCGAGACCCCGCGCAGGTTGGCTTCGCCACCCAGTGCGGCCAACCATTGCTGGCGGTCGCCAGTGGCACTGGCTGCAGCCACACCGTGCTGCAGCGCGTCGCGGATCTGGTCGGCCACCAGTTCGGCTTCCGGCCCCAGTACCACCTGCACGCTGCCGGCGGCCGGCTTGATCAGGCCGCGCGAGCCCAGCGCCTTCAGCTCCGCCTCGTCCACCTTGCTGTTGTCCACCACCTGCAGGCGCAGGCGGGTGGTGCAGGCATCCACGTTTTTGAGGTTGGCCGCACCGCCCAGCGCGCTGATGAAGCCACCGGCACGGCCACCGATGCTGCCGGTGGCCACTGCCGGCGCGGCGCCGGCTACGGCTTCCTCACGGCCCAGAGTCATCAGGTTGAATTTCTTGATGAAGAAGCTGAACAGGCCGTAGTACACCGCGAAGTAGGCAATGCCCACCGGCACCAGCAGCAGCGGTTTCTGTGCAATGCCGAAGTTCAGCACGTAGTCGAACAGGCCGGCGGAGAAGCCGAAGCCCAGGTGCACGCCCAGCGAGTGCATCAGCGCCATGGAGATGCCGGTGAGCACGGCGTGGATGGCGTACAGCGCCGGCGCCAGGAACATGAAGGCGAACTCCACCGGCTCGGTGACGCCGGTCAGTGCGGCGGTAAGCGCCATCGACAGCAGCACACCGCCCACCGCGGCCTTGTTTTCCGGGCGTGCGGCACGGTACATCGCCAGGCAGGCAGCCGGCAGGCCGAACATCATCACCGGGAAGAAACCGGACATGAACATGCCCGCGCTCTTGTCGCCGGCAAAGAAGCGGGTGAGGTCGCCGTGCACCAGCTTGCCGGCGGCGTCGGTGAAGTCACCCAGCTGGAACCAGGCAAAGGTGTTGATGATGTGGTGCAGACCGGTGACGATCAGCACGCGGTTGAGCACGCCGTAGATGAACAGGCCGAACTCGCCGGCGCCGATGATCCAGTGCCCCACCGCATCGATGCCCTGCTGCACCGGCGGCCACACATAGCCCAGCACCACGCCGGCCAGCAGCATGGCAAAGCCGGTGGCGATGGGCACGAAGCGGCGGCCACCGAAGAACGCCAGGTAGGACGGCAGCGCGATGTCCTTGTAGCGGTTGTACAAGAGGCCGGCACTGATGCCGGCGGTGATGCCGGCCAGCACGCCCATATTGATCTTGGCGTCGATCACCTTCAGCACCGAGGTCAGCACCAGGTAGCCGATGGCACCGGCGAGACCAGACGCCCCGTTGTTGTCCTTGGCGAACCCCACCGCCACGCCGATGGCGAACAGCAGCGCCAGGTTGCCGAAGATGGCATCCCCCGCCTGCGCCATCACCGCGATGCCCAACAGATCGGGCTGCCCCAGGCGCAGCAGCAGGCCAGCCACCGGCAGCACGGCAATCGGCAGCATCAGGGCGCGGCCCAGCTG
The DNA here is from genome assembly GCF_042648905.1 of Vogesella amnigena. Classification (NCBI taxonomy): domain Bacteria; kingdom Pseudomonadati; phylum Pseudomonadota; class Betaproteobacteria; order Neisseriales; family Chromobacteriaceae; genus Vogesella; species Vogesella amnigena. The sequence goes on from NZ_JBHRYH010000045.1 coordinate 249,694, forward strand.
CTGGATGCCGGCAAACTTGCTAGATGTAGTCACTTGTTTCTCCCTCATCACTCTCTGTGTGTGGGCCGCTGCCGCTGGCAGCTGCCGCTATTCCCCCGCCGTGCGCTACGACAGGGTTCTGCTTACGATCTGCGGCACGGCGGCGATATCGCGGTGGCACCGTCTTGTTGCGCCAAAGCGCTGCAGATCGTGAAGGTTCTCACTGCGCTACAACGTTGGCCGCAGCGGCCAGCAGCGCGCGGACCTCGGTGGCGGAGCGCTGCTGCTGCAGTGTCAGCGCCAGTTCCTGGCAGGCGGCGGCATCCAGCTGCCGCACGCGGTGCTTGATCTCCGGCACCAGCGCCGGGCTTACCGACAGCTCGGTCACGCCCAGGCCCACCAGTGCGGCGGTGGCCTGCGGGTCGGAGGCCACCGCGCCGCACACCCCCACCCAGCGGCCGTGCTGGCGGGCGCCGTGCACGGTCAGCGCGATCAGCCGCAGCACTGCCGGGTGCAGCGCGTCCTGCCGCGCGGCCAGCGCCGGGTGGCAGCGGTCCATCGCCAGCGTGTACTGGGTAAGGTCATTGGTGCCGATGGAGAGGAAGTCGGCATGCTCGGCCAGCTGTGCGGCCAACAGTGCCGCCGACGGCACCTCGATCATCACCCCCAGCTGCGGCCGCTCGCTCAGGCCCAGCTGGCTGGCCAGTGCCTCGATGCGCTCGCGTACCCGCAGCAGGTCGGCCACGTCGGTCACCATCGGCAGCAGAATGCGCAGGCGCGACAGCGGCTTGAGCTGCAGCAGCGCGGTGAGCTGCGCGTCCAGCACTTCCGGCATCGCCAGGCTGGTGCGGATGCCGCGCAGCCCCAGCGCCGGGTTTTCCTCGGCCGGCAGCGGCAGGTAGGGCACGTCCTTGTCGCCGCCGGCATCCAGGGTGCGGATGATGGCCGGGCGGTCTTCCAGCGCATCCAGCACCGCCTGGCAGGCGGCACGCTGCTCCTCGCTGCCTGGCGCGTCAGTGCGTTCGGTAAACAGGAATTCGGTGCGCAGCAGGCCCACGCCGTCGGCGCCGTGCAGCACTGCGTCGCGGGTTTCGGCGGCGTTCACCACATTGGCTGCCACTTCGATATGCACGCCGTCGCGGGTCAAGGCGCGGCCGGCGGATTGCTCGCGCAGCGCCAGGCGACGCGCTGCGTGGGCGGCGATCTGCTGCCGCGCCAGCGCCACGGCGTCAGCATCCGGCTGCGCCTCCAGCCAGCCTTCGCCGGCATCCAGCACCGCCTCGGCACCGGCCGGCAGCTGCAGTGCCGCCGGGCCACAGGCCACCAGCGCCGGAATGCCCAGCGCGCGCGCCAGGATCGCCACGTGGTTGCTGGCGCCGCCACGGGCCAGCACCACGCCGGCCACCTGCGCGCGCGGCAGGCGGGTGAGTTGCGACGGGGTCAGGTCGTCGGCCACCACGATGGCCTGTGCCGGCAACTGCGGCGCGCCTTCGCTGGCTGGATCGCTGCCCAGCAGCACGTCCAGCACGCGGCGCTCCAGGTCTTTCAGGTCGGCCACGCGCTCGGCCAGCAAGGCATTGCCGAGGCCCAGCAGTACTTCGCTCTGGGTACGGATGGCGCTGCGGTAGGCGTGGGCGGCACTACGGCCATCGACGATGAAACGCTCGGCGGCCAGGTTCAGTTCCGGGTCGTCCAGCAACGCCAGGTGTGCGCCGAAGATCTCGCTCTCGGCGCGGGCGCCGCGCTGGCCGGCCAGCGCAATGTCGGCCTCGATATCACCGCGCACCTGCGCCAGTGCGCCGTGCAGCGCGGTAAGTTCGGCTTCCACGCCGGCGCCGCGCTCCGGCACCGCGCGGTCCTGCTCTGCCAGCAGCACCAGCTGGCCGACAGCCAGCCCAGGTGCGGCGCAGATACCACCCAGCTTGCCGTCGTTGCGGGTGGCGATGGTGGTTTCAGGAACCGTGGCAACGGCATGGCCGGCTTCGCTGCGGGTTTGCAGTGCGGCCAACATGGCAGCCAGTGCCGTTTCGGCATCGGCGCCGCTGGCGTGCACCGTAACGCTATCGCCTTCGCCCACACCCAGCCCCATGATGCCAACCACGCTGCGGGCGCTGGCATGCTTGCCGCCAAAGCCGATTTCGATTTGCGCTGCAAAGCGCCGCGCGGTGTGCTGCAACAGCGCCGCCGGACGGGCATGCAGGCCGCCTTCGTGCGCCACCACCGCCTGAGCATGATGGCTGTTGCCGCTGGCGGTAGTAGCTTCAGCGGCTACGCCCAAGGCGCGGATATCCAGCAACACGCTGCTGCCGGCCTGCACCACCCCGTGCGCTGGCGTACCCAGCTGCATGTCGTCGCTATTGGTTACCACCAGCACGGTAATCAGCGACGGCGCGCGCTGCGCCACGCTGTCGATGTCGATATCCACCAGCAGCTGGCCGCAAGCCACGCGGTCGCCCACGGCAACGCGCGGGGCAAAGCCCTGGCCGCCCAGTTTCACGGTGTCGATGCCGATGTGCAGCAGCAGCTCGGCACCGTTGGCCGCACGCAGCGCCACCGCATGGCCGGTAGAAGATACTTGGCTGATCTCGCCGTCGCACGGCGCCAGCAGGGTAGAGGACAGCGGCTCGATGGCCAGGCCCTGGCCCATCATGCCGCCGGCGAATACCGGGTCCGGCACCTGGCTCAGCGGCAGCACCACGCCGGACAAGGGCGCGCGCAGGGTAATGGTTGCAGTCATGTGACGCCTTTCTCTGTACCGTGTTGCGCGCGCAGCTTTCCCCGCCGGGCGCGCAGCATGTGTTGTATCGCCACGGTGGACCGCGGTCGTTTAAGTGCTTGGTAAGGCTTGTTCGGTCGAGCTGGCGGCCCGGGCAGGAGAGGGAATCACCCGGGCAGACCACCCTGTTTACAGCGTGCAGGTCACCTTGTTCAGGTGTCGCGGTTCATCCGGGTTCAGCCCGCGCGCCTCGGACAGGCGCGCCGCCATCAGGTAGAAGCTCTGGATCGCCAGCAGCGGGTCCAGCGCTTCGTCACCGGCCACGGCCAGGCTCAGGTCGCGGCTGGCCACGTCCGCCGGCGCCGCCAGCAGCACGCGGGCGCCACGGCCGCGCATCTCCTCCGCCAGCGCAATCAGGCCGGCCTGTTCCGGGCCGCGCGGCGCGAAGATCAGCAGCGGGTAGCCGTCGTCGATCAGTGCCATCGGGCCGTGCTTGATCTCGGCGCCGGAGAACGCCTCCGCCTGGATGGCGCAGGTCTCCTTGAATTTCAGCGCCGCCTCCAGCGCCACGGCGAAGCCCAGGCCACGGCCCACCACCATGATGCGTTCAGCGCCGTGCAGCACGTCGATGGCCGGTGACCAGTCCTGGCGGGTGGCTTCCTGCAGCGCCTGCGGCAGAGCCTCCAGCGCCGCAAGCAGGGCGGCGTCGCGCTGCCAGTGCGCCACCAGGCGGGCGACGGCGGACAGCGAGGCGATGTAGCTCTTGGTGGCGGCCACGCTCTTTTCCGCGCCGGCGCACAGGGGCAGCGACCATTCGCAGGCGGCGGCCAGCGGCGAATCTGGCTGGTTCACCAGCGCCACGGTACGGGCGCCGGCTTTGGACAGCGCCGCCATGGTGTCCACCAGGTCCGGGCTGCGGCCGGACTGCGACAGCGCCACCGCCAGCTGCCCGCGCACCGCCAGCGGCGCGTGGTGCAGGGTGATAAGCGACATCGGCAGCGATACCACCGGGGTGCCGGTGCGCTGCATCGCCAGGTAGGCGAAATAGTTGGCCGCATGGTCCGAGCTGCCACGGGCCACGGTCAGCGCCAGCTGCGGCTGTGCCTTGGCCAGTTCGCGCCCCAGCAGCGCCAGCCCTTCGTCGGCGTACATGTGTTGGGCGGCTACCGCTTCGGCGGCAAACAGGGCTTCATCAAGCATCAGGCTCAAGGCACTCTCCTTCTACGTACACGTGTTGCACAAACAGGTCGGAATCCATCACCACGATGTCGGCCCAGGCGCCGGTTTCCAGGCGGCCGCGGTCGGCCACGCCCAGGTAATCGGCCGGGTACAGCGACAAGCGGTTGCTGGCCTGCGCCAGCGGCAGGCCGATCTGCACCAGGTTGCGCAGCGCCTGATCCATGGTCAGGGTGCTGCCGGCCAGGGTGCCGTCGGCCAGGCGCACCCCGCCCATGCACTTGGTCACGGTGTGGGAGCCCAGCTTGTATTCGCCGTCCGGCATGCCGGCGGCGGCGGTGGAATCGGTTACGCAGTAGAGGCGCGGAATGGCGCGCAGTGCGGCGTGCATCGCCCCCGGGTGCACGTGCAGCAAGTCGGGGATCAGCTCGGCGTATTCGGCGTGCGCCAGCGCGGCGCCCACCATGCCCGGCTCGCGGTGGTGCAGCGCGGTCATGGCGTTGAACAGGTGGGTAAAGCCGCTGGCGCCTTGCTGCAGCGCGGCCACGCCGTCTTCGTAACTGCCCAGGGTGTGGCCCAGCTGCACGCGGATGCCGTCGTCGCTCAGGCGGCGGATCACTTCGTGGTGGCCGGCGATCTCCGGCGCCAGTGTCAGCACCTTCAGCGGCGCCAGGCTGCGGTAGTAGTCGATTTCGGCCATCACCGCGGCCACGGCGTCGTCCGGCTGGGCGCCGAGCTTACCGGGGTTGATGTAGGGGCCTTCCAGGTGCACACCCAGAATGCGGGCACTGCCGGCGGCGCGCTCGCCGGCCAGCTGGCCCAGCGCCATCAGCACGCGGGAGAGTTCGGCGCGCGGCGCGGTCATGGTGGTGGCCAGCAGCGAAGTGGTGCCAAAGCGGGCGTGGGTGCAGGCTACATGGTTGGCCGCAAGGCCCGCTTCCATGATGTCCACCCCGCCGCCGCCGTGTACGTGCAGGTCGATGAAACCGGGCAGCAGGTAGCGTGCCGGCGTGCCGCCTGCGGCCAGGCGGCCGTCGATGGCGGCGATGCGGCCGTTGTCGTCCAGATGCAGCTCGCCATCCAGCCAGCCGGCGGTGGTCAGCATGCGTCCCTGCAGTACCCGTGTGTTCATCGTCTCAGCTCTGCCACAAAGTCGTAGTAATCATTGCGACACCAGGTGTCGGTCAGTTCTATCGCCACGTTGTCGGCGGTGTAGCCGATACGCGTCATCAACAGCATCGCCTCGCCCTGCTTGATGCCGGCGCTGGCGGCAATGTCCGGCCCGGCGTTCACCGCGCGGATGTGCTGCAGCGCGCGCACCACCGGGTGGCCGGCAGCATCCAGGAAGGCATACAGCGAGCTGCCCACCGCCTGCGGGTCCGGCAGGTAGGCCAGTGGCAGCGTGCTCTGCTCGATGGCCATCACCACGCCGTCCGCCAGCCGCTGGCGCTTGAGCCGTACCACTTGCGCGGTGGGCGACAGCCCCAGCTTGATCACCTCGTCGTGCGTGGGCGTGGCGATGCTGCGCTCCAGCCATACCGACGACGGTTCAAAACCCTTCTGCTTCAGCATCTCGGTGAAGCTGGTCAGCCGCGACAGCGGTTGCTCCAGCCGCGGGGTGATGAAGGTGCCGGAACCATGGCGGCGGCGAATCAACCCCTGCTCCAGCAGCACATCCAGCGCCTTGCGGGCGGTAACGCGTGAGATACCCAGCTCGTCGGAGAAGGTGCGCTCCGACGGCAGCGCCTCGTCGGCCAGCCACCAGCCGGCGTTGATGGCGTCGGCCAGCTTGCGGGCGAACTGCAGGTACAACGGCGTGCTCTGCGCCTCGTCCGGTTTCAGTGCCTGCCAGCGTTCATCCATGGCGAAATCCTCAAGTGGTCTTGGAAAGGCATCAGTTTACGTGCTGGCTGCCTGCCGTCCCAACCGCTGTGTTGCCGCAAAATTAATACCACTACCCAACCACGTCAATACCAGTTGTAGACCAGTTGCAATGATTGGCAAGGTTGCAACGCAGCATTCAGGACGTGGAAAAGCACAGAAAAATGCCGGGCCGCGCCAGTGCTGGCGCTGCGGGGCATTGTGGACGCATGGCAACTGGTATTAAGCAGGTATCAAAAAAGCAACACAGGGAGTAAACGCAGGGGGAAAAGTTGGCCGCATGGGCTGGGGAAAACAGCCTGACGGGTAATGAGGGGTAGGGCGGAAGCCCCGCAGGGGCGTTCCGCCAACAACACAAGTAGGTAGTACGTAGCCCGGATAAGCGCAGCGCATCCGGGGAAAAAGTGGGTATGCCGGTCCCGGATGCGCCTGCGGCTTATCCGGGCTACCGCGCCAGCTCGTACGCAACAAAAAACCGCCCAGCAGGGCGGTTCGGCAAGACAAGCAGTGGCAACAGGCGCTAGCGCGGCGTCTTCTTCCAGCCGATCAGCACCACGCCGGCCAGGATGATGGTCATCGACAGCAGCTCGGCCGGGCCGATGTGCTCACCAAGCAGGCCCACTCCCAGCAGCACCGCGATCACCGGATTGACGTAGGCATAGCTGGTGGCGGCAGCGGCGCTGACGTGCTGCAGCAGGAACATATAGGCGGTGTAGGCGATCAGCGAGCCGAAGATGGCCAGGTACAGCATGGCCAGCCAGCCGTGCCAGCCAGGCATGGCGGCCAGCTGTTCGCCGCTGATGACGCTGCCCAGCAGCAGTACGATGCCGCCGCTGAGCATCATCATGGCGCTGGACATCAGCCCCTTGGGCTGGGTGAGATGCCGGCTCCAGGCCGAGCCCAGCGCCCAGCCTGCACTGGCGAACAGCAGCGCGGCGGCGCCGGCCGGTGAGGCCTGCAGGTTGGCGCCCATGTTCAGCACCACGATGCCGGCAATGCCCAGCAGCACGCCGGCCAGGTCCATGCGCCGCGGTTTGTGGCCGAACAGCCGTGCGAACAGGATGGCAAACAGCGGCACGGTGGCCACCACCAGCGCGGCCACGCCGGACGACACTTCCTTTTGCGCCAGAGTAACGAAACCGTTGCCGATGGCCGGCATCAGCACCCCGAGGATGGTGGCGCCCTTGAGCTCGGCCAGCGTGGGGTTGGCCGCACCGCGCCAGCGCAGGTAGCCGTACATCAGCGCACCGGCCAGCACGAAGCGCACGCCGGCCATCAGGAACGGCGGCCAGTCGGCCACGCCCACGCTGATGGCGAAATAGGTGGAGCCCCAGATCAGGTACAGGGCGAGAAAGGAAGCGAGCAGCTTGAGCTGGTGACGGCTGAGAGTCATGACGGATACCTTGGCAATGCTGGCACAATGCCCGCTGCCGCCAGCCAGGGCAAGGGCCTGGGCTTGAAAACGCTGTTCTGGAAGTCGGCTATCGGAATCGATAAATGGCAATTGCCGGTACGGATTCCTATGCTGGAAATGTTGTCCGCCAATACCCGAGCCGCCGCCGCCACCATGCCCGACGCCGATATCTTGTTCCCGATTGCCGATGCCAGCTGGCTGCACCGCCTGCTGCAGCATCTTCCCGACCCGGTGTGGCTGAAGGACCAGCACGGGGTATACCAGTATTGCAATCAGGCCTTCGCCAATATGTTCGGCTGGGGGGCCGCGGACATCATCGGCAAGCGCGATGCCGACCTGGTGGATCACGACCTGGCCGATTTCTTCCGCGCCCGCGACCTGCTGGCAATGCACCACGGTCGCGCGCTGGTGAACGATGAATGGATCACCTTTGCCCACGATGGCCACCGCCGCCTGCTGCAGGTGATCAAGACGCCGCTGTACAGTGGCCGGCAGCTGGTGGGGGTACTGGGCATTGGCCGTGACATTACCGATCTGCACTCGGTACAGCAGCAGCTGGCGGAGCGCGAGCGCACGCTGCGCTATGTGATGCAGGCCACCGGCGAAGGGGTGTGGGACTGGGATATCGCCAGCGGCATCCTGCAGCACAACTGCCGCTGGAGCGAAATCACCGGCATTGCCATTGGCCGCGAGGCGCACCCGCTGGACGAGTTCGTGGGGCGGGTGCATGCGCAGGACCTGCCGGCGGTGCAGTCGCTGCTGGATAGCTGCCAGCGCGGCGAGGCGCCGTATTACAGCGAGTACCGCATCTGCCGCGACGATGGCCGCACGGTGTGGGTGATGGACCGTGGCGATGTGGTGGAGCGCAATCCGCATGGCCTGCCCAAGCGCATGGTGGGCAGTCTCAGCGATATCACCATCCGCAAGCAGGCCGAGCAGGCGCTGCGTGCCAGCGAGGCGCGCTTTCGCGCCATTTTCGAGAATGTCGATGCGCTGGCTATCCAGGGCTATGCGCCGGATGGCACCGTGCTGTACTGGAACCATGCGGCCAGCCTGCTGTATGGCTACAGCCCGCAGGAGGCGCTGGGGCGCTCGCTGTACGAGCTGATCATCCCGCCGCCGGCGCGCGAGCTGGTGCGGCAGGATGTGCGCTGGATGTTCGAGCATCAGCAGGGGGTGCCGGCCGCCCATCTGCGGCTGCTGCACAAGGACGGCCACCTGGTGGACGTGCATTCCAGCCACACGGTGGTGAATACCGGCGATCAGCTGATGCTGTTCTGCCTGGATATCGACATGAGCGCCCAGCTGCGGGCCGAAAGCGCACTGCAGGAAAGCGAGCAGCGCTACCGCGCGCTGTTTGCCGCCTCGGCCGACGCCATCCTGGTATTGCACGGGGATGTGGTGGTCGACATCAACCCGGTGGCGGCGCGGCTGTTCGGCTGCGAGGTGTCGCAGCTGTTGCAGCGCACGCCATGCGAGCTGTCGCCGCCGCTGCAGCCGGACGGGCATGACTCGCAGGCGCTGGCCAGCCATTACCTGCAGAAAACCCTGGAGCAGGGGCTGTGGCAGTGCGAATGGCGCTTCATGCGGCCGGATGGCAGCCAGTTCGATGCCGAGCTGCAGCTGACCGTGGTGGAACTGGGGGCCGAGCGCCACATCCTGGCCACCTGCCGCGACATCACCCAGAAAAAGAAGGACGCCGCGCTGATCTGGCAGCAGGCCAACTTCGACCAGCTCACCGGCCTGCCCAACCGCTACATGCTGCAGAACCGGCTGGCGCAGGAAGTGGCGCACTGCCAGCGCGATGGCGACCAGCTGGCGCTGCTGCTGCTGGACCTGGATCACTTCAAGGAAGTCAATGACACCCTGGGCCACCGCGCCGGTGACCAGCTGCTGCAGCTGGCTGCCCACCGGCTGCAGGCCTGTGTGCGGCATGTGGATAGCGTGGCGCGGCTGGGGGGCGACGAGTTCACGGTGATCATCAGCCGGCTGGACCATGCGCAGCAGGCCGGCGAGCTGGCGGAGCGCATCCTGCAGGAGCTGGGGGCGCCATACCAGCTGGGCGACGACGTGGTGTATGTGTCCACCAGCATCGGCATCACCATTTTTCCGGATGACTGCCAGGAGCTGGATGCTCTGCTCAAGAATGCCGATCAGGCGATGTATGCGGCCAAGGCACAGGGCCGCAACCGCAGCTGCTTCTTTACCCCGTCGATGCAGCTGGCGGCGCAGGCCAGGGTGCGGCTGGGCAAGGACTTGCGCCAGGCGCTGGCGGAGCAGCAGTTCGAGGTGTACTACCAGCCGGTGCTGGCGCTGGACGGCGGCCATATCAGCGGGGCCGAGGCGCTGCTGCGCTGGCAGCACCCGGAGCGCGGCTGGATCAGCCCGGCGGAATTCATCCCGCTGGCGGAAGACAGCGGCCTGATCGTGGCGCTGGGCGACTGGGTGTGCCAGCAGGTGTGCCAGCAGCTGCAGCACTGGCGGCAGCTGCGGCCGCAGCTGCGCATCAGCGTCAATGTGTCGCCGATCCAGTTCTTTGCCGATGATGGCCGGCTGCAGCACTGGCCGGCGCTGCTGGCGCGGCACGGCTTGCCCGGCGACAGCCTGGTGCTGGAAATCACCGAGCGCCTGCTGCTGGACAACCGTGAACAGGTCAGCACCCAGTTGGCCGCACTGCGCGCCTTCGGCATTCGCGTGTCGCTGGATGACTTCGGCACCGGTTACTCGTCGTTGTCCTACCTGAAAAAATTCGCCATCGACTACCTGAAGATCGACCAGTCCTTCGTGCGCCATCTGGAGGCCGACGACAGCGACCGCGCGCTGTGCGAGGCGATTATCGTGATGGCACACCGGCTGGGCATGTGCGTGGTGGCCGAGGGCATCGAGCAGCCGGCGCACCTGCAGTGGCTGCAGGCTGCCGGCTGTGACTTTGGCCAGGGCTACCTGTTTGCTGCTGCCATTCCCGCGGCACAGTTCGAGCAGCTGCTGCTGGCGGAAGACACCATGCCGCGCCACGGCTAGCGTGGCGGCCGCGCCACGCGGCAGGGATATATCCGGCCAGCGGCGTGCAATCAGCTGCGGCGCGCGCTACAGTCTGCCGTCGTCTTCCATGCCATCGCCCAGTCATGCACGCGCAGCCAGAGTCCTCCTCCCGCCCGGCGTTTCCGCTTGCCCATCGCCCGGTATCGCTGCATGGCGTGGTAGCCACCGCCAGGCTGCTGGCTGAACGCGGCGTGGCGGTGGAGGCACTGCTGGCCGGCAGCGGCATTCCGCCGCAGCGGCTGCAGGAGCCGGCACGGCTGATCAGCCTGCACCAGGAGCTGCGCATCTTCGACAATGCCCGCCGCCTGTCCGGTGACGAGTCGCTTGGCTTGCGCCTGGGCAAGGCGATGCATATTTCCAGCTACGGCATCCTCGGCTACACCATGCTGGTCAGCCCCACGGTGCGCGTGGCGCTGGAAACCGCCATCCGCTTTCCCCTGCTGCTGGGCAGCTATTTCCGCCTGGCGGTGGAGGAGGATGGCCGCCAGGCGCGGCTGCTGGCGCGGGATTACGCCTGCCAGCCGGATCTGTATCGCTTCAATGTCGAAATGTGCCTGTCGTCGATGTGGAGCATCGTCTGTGACTGCATGGGCGTGTGCTGGCCGCCCACCGCCGTGCACATGCGCTTTGCCGAGCCGGCCCATGCCGCGCTGTATCCGCAGATTTTCGGCCAGCAGGGCCTGTTTTCCTGCAGCGAGGACGCGCTGCTGTTTCCGGCCAAGTGGCTGGACCGGCCGCAGCCGCTGGCGGACGCGGTGAGCTTTCACATGGCGCAGGAACAATGCGAACGGCTGCAGAGCCAGTGGCTGGCCAGCCAGGGCACGGCGCTGGTGGCGCGGGTGCAGCGGCTGCTGCAAACCGACCCGGCGCGCTTTGCCTGCATGAGCGAGCTTACCGCCGTGCTGCATATGTCCGAACGCACGCTGCGGCGCAAGCTGGCGGCTTCCGGCACGACATTCCAGGCGCTGCTGGACGAGGCAAGGCAGCAGCAGGCGCTGCAGCTGTTGCAGCACAGCCAGCTGAGCATCGGGCAGATCGCCGAGCAACTGGGCTTTGCCGAGCCCGCCAGTTTCCGCCATGCCTTTACCCGCTGGACCGGCCGGCGACCTTCGGAACTGCGCCGCTAGGGCGATAGAACTTGGCCGGAATTATCCCTTTGTTGGCCGCTTACCCCCTGTCATGCAAGGGTGATCCTGCAGGCAGAATGTAAGAAAAAAGCAAGACGGACAGCGCAAGGCTTGCCTGCCTCCATGCAGTCGCATGCGACTGTACGGCAGTGCATGATCCGCCACGACCAAGAGGAGGAACTGCCATGATCCAGACCTGTGTGGCAACCGGCACGCTACTGCTCACCCCTGCCTTGCGGCAGCGCACGCAATCCGTCGCATCCATCATCAGCATGCATTCGCAGCCGACAGCCGTGGCTGCGGCTCTCCAGCCCTCCAGCCCTGTTGTTCTGCGTTCGCCGCCAGTGCTGAACGCGGGCTGACGTTCATTTCCCCGGTCGCTGTTTGCGGCCAACCCCAGCTATTCCGATTCCGCTTTCCTATGCCCGGCACAGGAGGATTACGCATGCCCGCAGACCGTGCAGCCATTGAAATCGACCAGGTGATCAAGCGCTTTGGCGACAGCGACCACGCCGTACTGGCGCTGGACGCCGTGTCCATCAGCATTAGCGAGAACGAATTCTTTACCCTGCTGGGGCCGTCCGGCTGTGGCAAGACCACGCTGCTGCGCATGATCGCCGGCTTCGAGGACCCCAGCGGCGGCGACATCCGCCTGTATGGCGAGTCGCTCACCGGCAAGCTGCCGTTCCAGCGGCCGGTGAACACCGTGTTTCAGAGCTATGCGCTGTTCCCGCACCTGACGGTGGCCGAGAACATCGCCTTCGGCCTGGAAATGCGCGGCGTGGCCAAAGCCGACATCGCCCCGCGCGTGGACAGCATGCTGCGGCTGGTGAAGCTGGAGGGCTTCGCCAAGCGTCGCCCGCACCAGCTGTCCGGCGGCCAGCAGCAGCGGGTGGCGCTGGCGCGCGCACTGGCGCCGCAGCCCAGGGTGCTGCTGCTGGACGAGTCGCTGTCGGCGCTGGACCTGAAGCTGCGCAAGGAGATGCAGGTGGAGCTCAAGCGCCTGCAGCGCGAGACCGGCATCACCTTCGTGTTCGTCACCCACGACCAGGAAGAAGCGCTGACCATGTCCGACCGCATCGCGGTGCTGTCGGCGGGCAAGGTGCAGCAGATCGGCAGCCCGGAGGCGATCTACGACCGCCCGGCCAACCGCTTCGTGGCCGATTTCATCGGCGAGACCTCGTTCCTCAGCGGCCATATTGCCGCCGAGCAGCTGCACTTCGGCGCCGCCGGCAGCCTGCCGGCCAGCGTGCTGGATCGCCAGGGCGATGGCGTGGCGGCAGTGGCGGTGCGCCCGGAGCGGCTGCAGTTGGCCGCCAATGGTGCTGACGGCACAGGCTTGCAGGGCGTGGTGTCCGAGGTGGTGTACCGCGGCGTGGACACGGTGTACACGGTGCAGCTGGCCGACGGCCAACCCTGCCGCGTGCGCAACACCAACAGCCTGGGCGCCAGCCGGCTGGCCGACGTGGGCGACCGGGTGTGCTTGACCGCGCAACCCGGCGCCTTCCATCTGCTGCAGGAGGCAAGCCATGGCTGATGCCCGCGCCCGGCTGCGGCAAACCTTGCTGCTGGCCCCCACCACGCTCACGCTGCTGGTGTTCATGCTGCTGCCCATGCTGCTGATGGCATGGATGTCGGTGCTGCAGCCGGACACTTACGGCGGCGTGCGCTGGCACGACTGGAGCCTGGATGCCTATGTGCAGTTTCTGTACGAGCGCGATCTGGACGACAGCCTGCTGCTGAATACCGATTACCTGCAGATTTTCCTGCGCTCCTTCCTGCTGGCCGGTTTCGCTACCGTGGTGACGCTGCTGATCGGCTTTCCGGTGGCGCTGTACATCGCGCTGAAAGACGAAAAAACCCGCCAGCGGCTGATCCTGCTGGTGTCGATTCCGTTCTGGACCAACCTGCTGGTGCGCACCTACGCCTGGATCCTGTTGTTGCGCAACAGCGGCCTGATCGACAGCGCGCTGTCTTCGCTGGGCCTGGGCAGCGGCGCGCTGGACATCCTCTACACCCCCAGCGCCGTGGCCATCGGCTTCGTGTATTCCTTCCTGCCGTTCATGATCCTGCCGATCTACACCAGTCTGGAAAAGCTGGACTGGCGCCTGGTGGAGGCGGCCTTCGACCTGGGCGCCAACCGCTGGCAGGCGCTGCGGCGGGTGATCCTGCCGCTGGCCATGCCGGGCATCGTCGCCGGCTGCCTGATGGTGTTCATCCCCGCCATCGGCTCGTATTACATCCCCGAGCTGCTGGGCGGCGGCAAGAGCCTGATGATCGGCAACCTGGTGCAGAACCAGTTCGGCACCGCCCGCAACTGGCCGTTCGGCGCCGCGCTGTCCTTCATGCTGCTGGCGCTGGTGCTGGTGAGCATGCTGATCTACACCCGGCGCTTCCAGCGCCCGCCAGGAGAGTGACATGCAGAACTCGCACAAGCTGTGGCAGTTCCGCGGCGTCAGCACCACCGCGCTGCTGGCCTTCGTCTACCTGTATCTGCCCATCGTGGTGCTGGTGGTGCTGTCGTTCAACGCTAACCGCATCGCCACGCTGTGGACCGGCTTCTCGCTGGACTGGTACCTGCAGGTGATGGACAACGACAACATCCTGCGGGCCACGCGTAACTCGCTGATCATCGCCAGCGGCGCTACCGTGCTGTCCACGCTGTTCGCCACCATGGCGGCGCTGGCCATGAGCGGGCGGCGCTTTCGCGGCCAGGCGGCGATCAACGCCATGCTGGGCCTGCCGCTGCTGGTGCCGGAGATCGTCACTGCGGTGGCCACGCTGCTGTTCTTCCTGGCGCTGGGGCTGGAGCTGGGGCTGACCACGGTGCTGATCGCCCACACCGTGTTCTGCATCCCCTTCGCCTATCTGCCGATCCGCGCGCGTCTGGCCGGGTTGGACCCACGGCTGGCCGAGGCGGCGGCCGACCTGTACGCCGGGCCGTTCGCGACCTTCCGCCGCGTGACGCTGCCGCTGATCCTGCCCGGCATCCTGTCCGGCGCCATGCTGGCCTTCATCGTGTCGCTGGACGACTTCGTGATCACCTTCTTTGTGGCAGGGGCCGGCGCCACCACCCTGCCGGTGTACATCTTCGGGCTGATCCGCATGGGGATCACGCCGGAAGTGAATGCGGTATCCGCCTTGTTGCTGTTGGTGTCCATCGTTTTTGTGGTGCTGTCCTACTGGCTGGGCAAACGCCAGGCCTGACCGATCCTTCCGGGAGAAACCCAATGAAACCTAGCAAGCTGCATGTTGTGACGTTGTCCCTCGGCCTGTTGGCCGCAAGCCCGGCCATGGCCGCCGGCGAACTCAACCTGTACAACTGGTCCGACTACATTCCGCAGGGGCTGCTCAAACGGTTTGAGAAAGAAAGCGGCATCAAGGTGAACCTGGATGTGTTCGATTCCAACGAGTCGCTGCTGGCCAAGCTCAAGGCCGGCGCCAAGGGTTACGACGTGGTGGTGCCATCCGACTACATGGTGAAGATCATGGTGGACGAAGGCCTGCTGGAGAAGATCGATGTCAGCAAGATGCCCAACTTCAAGCTGGTGCAGGCGCCGCTGGACAAGCCGGATTTCGACCCGCAGCGGGCGTATTCCGCACCGTATATGTGGGGTGTCACCGGCTTTACCTACGACGCCAGCCGCGTACCCGGCGGCAAGCTGGATGCCAGCTGGAAGAGTTTCTTCCAGCCGCCGGCGCAGCTGAAAGGCAAGATGGTGGCGCTCAACGATGTCTCCGAGTTGTACAAGGCCGCTGCCATCTACCTGAAGCTGGATCAATGTACCGAGGACCCGAAGCAGGCCAAGCGCATCCAGGAGCTGCTGGAGCAGCAAAAGCCGCTGCTGGCGATGTACAACTCCGACGGCACCATCGAGCGCATGCAGGCGCAGGAGGTGATCATGCACCAGCAGTGGAACGGCGCCGCCTACCGCACCCGCCAGAAGCTGAAGTCGGCGGTGTTCGTGTACCCGAAGGAAGGCATTCCGTTCTGGAACGACAACCTGGTGGTGCCCAAGGGCGCCAAGAACCGCGACAACGCGCTGCGTTTCATCAACTGGATGATGGACCCGAAGAATATCGCCGAGGCATCCAACTTCACCGGTTACAACAACGCCATCAAGGGCTCATCCAATTACTTCCTGGCCGATCTGAAGGCCGACCCGGCCATCAACCCCACCCCGGCAATGCGCGCGCTGTTCGTGCCGAACAAGAACTGCTCGCCCAAGGCCAACCAGCTGCGCGACCGGGTGTGGACCAAGCTGAAGAAATAGACCGCCAGGCCACTGCGGCCAACCTTTCCCTGTGTGGATAACAACGGAGCTGCGCCCCGGCGCGCAGCTCCGGGGAGACGCTCATGCTGACGATTTACAGTGATGACCACCACCTGCACCACGGTACTGCCGAGCTGATCGACGGCACGCTCAAGCCTTGCTTCGAAATGCCACGCCGCGCCGACATGGTGCTGGAGCGCGTGCGCAAGGTGGGGCTGGGCGATATCGCCGCCCCGCGCGAATTCGGCCTGGATCCGGTACTGCGCGTGCACGATGCCGGCTACGTCGCTTTCCTGGAAACCGCCTGGAGCCGCTGGAGCGCCGACGGCCGCAGCCACGACGCGCTACCGCTGGTGTGGCCGGTGCGCGGCCTGCGTACTGACCGCAAACCACAGGATATCGATGGCCTGCTGGGCTATTACTCTTTCGATGCCGGTGTGCCGATCACTGCCGGCACCTGGCAGGCGATACGCTCCTCGGCCAATGTGGCGCTGACCGCGCTGGACGAGCTGCTGCGCAGCCAGCGCAGCAGCTTTGCGCTGTGCCGCCCGCCTGGCCACCATGCCGCCGCCGACTACATGGGCGGCTACTGCTACTTCAACAACGCGGCCATCGCCGCGCAGGCGCTGCGCGATCAGGGGGCGGCGCGGGTGGCGATACTGGACGTGGACTACCACCACGGCAACGGCACGCAGAGCATCTTCTACCAGCGCGCCGACGTGATGTTCCTGTCGCTGCATGGCGACCCGCTGGTGGAGTATCCGTACTTCCTCGGCCATGCCGACGAGCCGGGGGCTGGCGAAGGACTGGGCTACAACCACAACTACCCGCTGCCGCACGGCACCGACTGGGCGCGCTATCAGCAAGCGCTGCAGGACGCCTGCCAGCGCATTGCCGACTACGCGCCGGACGCCATCGTGGTGTCGCTGGGGGTGGATACCTTCGAGCACGATCCGATTTCGCGCTTCAAGCTGAAGAACGACGACTACCTGCGCATGGGCGAGCTGATCGGCCGGCTGGGCAAGCCCACCCTGTTCGTGATGGAGGGCGGCTACGCGGTGGAGGATATCGGTATCAACGCGGTGAACGTGCTGAGCGGCTTTGAAAGCGTAGCCGGCTGAGGCTCCCGCACCTCATGCCACGGCGGGCGTAGCGACAAGCTGCGGCCCGCTACTTTGTTTCCGCCTTGTGTCTGGATAGAAACAATCTGACAGTGTTTTTCCGCTGCCCGACACACTAGGCTACACGCAGCAACACGGCAGACACATGCCGACACATGAACAATATGGCGTGAAAGGGCGGCAGATGAGCATCAGCGGATTGATGGCGGCGGGCAATACCATCGGCAGCGGCTTGCGCCAGGTGGGCAGCGGCATCGGCAAGGTGGCCAGTGGCGGCAGCGAGGCGCTGGCCGGCGCCACTACCGTGGCGGTGGGCGTGGTGCAGGCAGCGGCGCAGACGGCGGACATCGCCACCCTGGGCGCTGCCGGGCTGGCGGGGGTGGCCGGGCTGAAGGCGGTAGGCAGCCTGATCGATACCGTGGCCTGAGCCTGCGGCAAACCTTGCAGGCAAAAGCATGGTGGCTGGCTACAATGCGGCTATATTCCTGTCTGCAAGGTGTGTCATGTCGATCTGCATCCTGTTTCCCACTGCCAGCGAGGCGGCGTTGTTCCAGCGCGATGGCGTGCGCAGCATCATCAGCGGCGTGGGCCTCACCGCTACCGCCTACAGCACCATGAAGACCATCCAGCAGCACCAGCCCTCACTACTGATACTGGCCGGCATTGCCGGCATGTACCCGCATGCCGACCTGGCGATTGGCGATGTGGTGCTGGTGGCTTCCGAGGTGGAGGCCGACCTGGGTTTTTTCACTCCCGAAGGCTTTACCCATCTGGCGCATCTGCCGCTGGACATGGATTTCGTGCGCCGCCATACCCTGCCATGCCACCACCTGCCGGCTGACACGCCGTTTCCGCTGGCGCGCAGCGCCTCGCTGAACGCCGCGCTGGCGCCGTTCATCGACAGTCGCGGCGTGGATATTGAGAACATGGAAGGTGCGGCGTTCTTCCACGTTTGCCGCGAGGAACAGGTGCCATTCCTGCAGCTGCGCGCCATTTCCAACGTGGTAAAGCCCGGCCATGATGACTGGGACATGACCGGTTCGGTGCAGGCGCTTACCGCAGGGCTACACCGCTTGCTTGATCATCTGCAGGTGGCACATCCAGGCAATTAGGAATAGGACGATGCCGAGTGGTTTTGTGTTCTGGATCAAAGTAGGCTGGCTATTGCAGCCGTAGCATGGATTCGAACAAGCGTTAGCAACCCACCCTAAGGAGTCGATATGTTTCCGGAATTTCGCGATCTGATCAGCAAACTGAAAACCGAAGATGCCCACTTTACCCGTCTGTTCGACCGCCACAACGAGCTGGATCAGCAGATCAAGAACATGGAAGCGCGCATCGAGCCGGCCAGCGCGGTAGAGATCGAGAACCTGAAGAAGGAAAAACTGAAGCTCAAGGACGAGCTGTACGTGATCCTGAAGGCCGCCGAAGTCTGAACATTGCGCTTTCGCGCCAGCCGAAACCCCGCCAGTACAAGCCTGGCGGGGTTTTACTATTGTGGATATAGGCAGCCTGCACTGCGTGATGGGCGCCAGGGTGGCAAGTTGTATATGTCGAATTGGACACACTTTCGACAAAACAGGCATCTTCAAGTTATGACTTGTAGATCAAATAATCATTTACAAGCTTGCGATAAGTTATAGTGCAAAAAAACGCTGGCTCCCCCCCGTGGAATGACTAGCCGGCAATGACAACACAAGCAATTGGGACCCCATCCCCGTGAGTGAGCTGAACGACAAGACCACAGTTCTGGTCATCGATGATTCGCTGACTGTCCGGCAGTCGGTGCGGGCAATGCTGGGCAATGTCGACATTACCCGTGCCGACATGTGCGCCAACGCCCCCGACGCGCTCAACCGCCTGAAAAGCCGTCAGTTCGACGTGGTGCTGTGTGATTACCACCTGGGCGAGGGCATGAACGGGCAGGAGCTGCTGGAGCAGCTGCGTACCGAAGGCGGCATCCCGCTGACCACGGTGTGGATCATGATCACCGGCGAGCGCAGCTACGAGCGCGTGGTGGCCGCCGCCGAGGTGGCGCCGGACGACTATATCCTCAAGCCGTTTTCCAGCCAGATGCTGCTCGACCGCATGCAGCAGGCCTTCCATCGCAAGTTTTTCCTGCGCCCGGCGCACGAGGCCCTGATGCAGGGCCGCGAGAAGGACGCCATTCCCATTCTGGAAGGCCTGGTCGCCAAGGCCGACAATATGGTGAAAAAGCTGGATGTACTGCGGCTGCTGGCGGAAACCCACCTGGCGCTGGAACAGTACGATGCGGCGGCCAAGCGCTACCGCGAAATCATGCAGCTGCGGGCGATACCCTGGGCCAAGATGGGCATGGCGCGCATCCTGCACGCCCAGGACAAGGCGGCGGAAAGCGCCGAGCTGCTGCAGGAAATCATCGAGGAAGCGCCGCACTACACCGATGCCTATGATTCGCTGGCGCACAACCTGGCCCGTTGCGGGCAGTTTGCCGAGTCGCTGGCGGTGCTGGAAAAGGCGGTAGCGATGTCGCCGCGCAATTTTCGCCGCCTGTGCCTGGCCGGCGAGAGCGCGCTGAATGCCGGTGACCCGGCCAAGGCGGCGCAGTTTCTGGAAAAGGCGGTACAGGTTGGCCGCAACAACAGTGCGTTTGGTGCCGACGTGCTGATCGACTTGCTGCAGGCGCACAGCGAGGCGGGCAATACCGACAAGATGGACCAGGTTGCCAACCAGCTGTCGACCATGTTCAAGCACGGCCAGGATGCCTTCCTGCCGCATGTCTGCCGTGCCATCAGCCTGCTGGGGCGGCAGGCGCATGCCGAGGCGCAGGAATCGCTGCGCCAGGCGGCGGCCTTGCTGGGCGAAGGGCGCCTGGCCTGGCGCAGCGGGGTACGCTTCCTGGAGGCCGTGGTGCGGCTGCCTCCCGATATCGAAGGCTACTGCGGGCCGGAATGGATACAGCGGCTGGCGCTGCGTTTTGCGCGTACCCATCAGGACGTGGAACAGCTCACCGCCATGACCCGCAAGCGCGAGCAGCTGGCGCAAGTGATCCGCGATGTGTATGCCGAACTGCAACTTACCAACGACGAGGCAGTGGCACTGACCAAGGACAAGCAGCGGGTGCAGGCGGCGCAGTTGCTGTACGAACAGGCGCAGCGCACCCTCAACGAGCGCCTGGGCATGAACGCCTGTGCGCTGCTGCTGCAGCAGGGCGATGCGGAAAGCATTGCCCGGGTACGCGAGCTGATGCACTGGCTGCCGCTGGAGCATGAGCGGGTGCAAGGTTTCCAGCGCAGGCTGCTGAAGCTGGACAACGCCGGCAGCGAGGCCGAGATAATCAAGGAATAAGCTGCCCGGCGGGAGTTTATCCGCCGCGGCATGGTCCCATTCCTTGTCATGCCGGACTGTCTGGCCATGAAAGGAGCGATCATGCGGCTGCTCTGGATTTGTCTATTGCTGGGCGGGCTGGCTCACGCGGCGCCTCCCTTGCCCGAGATCGAAGGCTGGCAGGACTACCAGGCCGGACGCTGGCAGCAGGCACGGGACCGCTTCCAGCGAGCGGCGGCAGAAGGCAACCGCGTGGCGGCGTTCAACCTCGCCATCATGCACTGGCGTGGCGAATCGGTACCCGTAAACTACGACAAGGCCTTGCGCTGGTTGCGGGTGGCGGCCGACAAGCGGCTGCCACAGGCCGAGTACGTATTGGGGCTGTTATATGAACATGGTGACCATGTGCCCCGGTCGCAGCCGCGCGCCACCAGCTGGTTCATGCGGGCGGCACTGCAGGGCCTGCGAGCTGCGCAGCTGGATCTCGCTACCCAGTATTACCTTGGCCGCGGCGCGCCACGCGACCTGCGCATGGCCGCCTACTGGTACGAACAGGCCGCCGAGCAGGGCGATGCCGGCGCCCAGTACCTGATTGCCAGCATGTATGAACACGGCGATGGCGTCGGTCAGGATCTGGAGCGGGCCATCCTCTGGTATGCGCGGGCTGGTGTACAGGGCGATGTCGCCGCCAGCCTGAAAGCCATTGCCCTGGCGCGGCGAATCAGTCCGGCACAATAATCCTTCATATTCAGCAGTTTGCAAAAACGTGACGCAGCAAAGTGTCACGTTTTTGCTTTTTGCCGGCAGTTTGCCGTAGGGCTGTGGATAAGCTTATCCACAGCTGTTATGCGGTCGGCGGGAGTGGGGCTTATGTCCATGGAATTGCGCGTTTTGTTTAAAGTGTTTTGGTAATTTTGTTTTTAATGCCAAAACGGCAGCGATTTTTTGTTTATTGTCAGACAGGACGGTCAACCTGAATGTCATCGCCGGCTGTTTGTCACTGCCTGCCTGGTCGAATCCTGCTGCAGCAAGGCTGCCAAGCTAGTGGGTCGGCGAAGTGGCTGCTTATGCCTGTTGGTTTTTTTGTGGCATTGCCCTTCAGTACAATGGCCTATGAATTTTCCTATTCATACACTGGCATCCTCACATAACGTGTCCATGGAGTGTCTGTATGAGTGCGGTAAGCCAACAAGCAAAAATCGTCGCCATCACTGGCAAGGTAATTGCCGTCTCGCCCGATGGCAGCCAGCGTGTATTGCACCTGGGTGATGTGGTGGCAGTGGGGGAATACCTCGTTGTTGCCGCAGACGCCAATATCGAAATGCAGCCATTCGATGGCGAGGCCGTGAAGATCGCCGGCCCGCGCGACCTGACCATCACCGATGACGTCTTCGGCCATGCCGACAACAGCGATGCCGCCCTGGCCACCATGCCGACCGAAGCGCAGCAAGTGCTGGCCGCCCTGCAGAACGGCGCCGATCCGCTGCAGAACCTGGAAGCCACTGCCGCGGGCCTGACCGGCGCAGGTGGTGAGGACGGCGGTACCTCCTACACCATTCTGGGCCGAGTGAGCGAAGGCGTTACCGCCGCATCGCTGGATTCCTCGCTGAGCGAAAGCACCACTACCACCCAGCAAACCAACCCCGCCAATGGCCTGCAGGTCGCCGCGGAAGTACTGTCCGTTTCCGGTGACAGCGTGGCAGAAGGCGAGACCAACAGCTTCGTGGTCAACCTCAGCGCCAACAATATCGATACCACCATCCAGCTGCAGCTGGGCAGCGGCACCGCCACTGTGGGTACCGACACCAACCCGGAAACCGTGCGCGTCGTGATCAATGGCGTGGTGCAAACCGTAACCGTGGCTGCCGATGGCAGCTTCGCCGTGAATGTGCCGGCCGGTACCACCAGCTTCCAGGTACAGGTGGATACCCAGGATGACAAGACTTACGAAGGCACGGAAAACTACTCGCTGACTGCCAGTGGCAGCACCAGCTCCGCTACTGCCGAAGCCGGCATTACCGATGCGGCCGACCTGCCGAAAGTCTCCAGTGTGGAAGGCAACTCGGTAGAAGAAGGTGGCCAAAACACCTTCACCGTTACCCTGAGCAACGACAGCACTACCGCAACCACGGTTAACCTGACACTGGGCGACGACAGCGCAACCCGCGGCAAGGATTATTCCGGCCTGAGCGTTACCGTCATCATCGATGGCGAAGAGCAGTTCCTGGAACTGGGCCCGGATGGCGAATTCACTGTCACCGTACCGGCAGGCGCGACCACATTCCAGGTGCAGGTAGGCACGCTGAATGACGACACCTACGAAGGTAACGAGCAGTACACCCTGACAGCTGCGGCCAACGGTGGCGAAGCTACCGGCACTGCCACCATCACCGACGAAGCCGACCTGCCGAAGGTAGAGAGCGTGGTTGGCGATACCGTGGTGGAAGGCGAGAGCAACACCTTCACCGTTACCCTGAGCAACGACAGCACTACCGTTACCAACGTAACCCTGACCCTGAACTCCGGTAGCGCAACGGTGGGTGACGATACTGGCACCTCCTTCCGTGTCAGCTTCGATGGTGGTGCTTCCTACGTCGATGTGGCCGGCAACGTGGTACAGGTGCCGGCAGGTGCCACCAGCTTCCTGGTGCAGGTGGCTACCAATGACAACGAAACCTATGAAGGCAACGAAAGCTACACCCTGACTGCTGCGGTCAATGGTAGTGATGCAGAAGGTACCGCCACCATTACCGATGAAGCCGACCGTCCGAGCGTCAGTATCAGCGACGCCGGCCAGGTGAACGAAGGCAGCGACGCCCACTTCACCGTCAGCCTGAGCCAGGCTGCCGACGTGGATGTAACCGTCAAGCTGCAACTGAACGCC